>NZ_JBHYVM010000055.1:17088-41675 GCF_042750105.1 Streptomyces sp. NPDC059443
GACCCCCCCCTCCGGCGGGGGCCCCCCCCCGCTCGCGGCGCCCGCCCCCCCCCCTGACGGCTGCCCATATGGGGGCCCCCCCGCGGGGGGGCCCCCCCTTCTGCGTGACTGCGTGCCGGCCGCTACTTCTTGACGCGGGCGGTGCTGTAGAGCTTGGCCGTCAGGTCGGCGGTCTGCTCCAGGGTGTAGCCCTTCTTGCCGGACAGGAGGGCGGCGGCGTCGCTGGCGCTGACCATGCTCACGGTGCTGTAGTCACCCCAGATGCAGATCGGGAGGATCATCTCCTTCGGCGTCTTGTCCGTGGTGCTCGCGCTCGTGGAGTTCAGCTTCATCTCCTGGCACTTCATCACCGCGCCCTTGAAGCCGGACGGGGTCATGGCCTGCGGGTTCCCGATCAGCTCCGCCGAGAAGGACTTGTCCTTGCCGGCGTTGAGCTTGGCCATGGCGAAGTACGCGTCCACCGACTTCTCGGGGTCGGCCACGTCGCCGTAGATGCCGGAGAAGTTGAGGCCCTTGGCGGTCAGCGGGTTCTTCGGGTCACCGGCCTGGTAGCCCTGCGCCACGCGGGTGGGGTTCTTGATGCCGATCCCCTCCAGCTCCTTCTTGTCCGTGTCGCTGAGGGGCGTGTCCTTGGACTTCCCGTCCTTCTTGAAGTCGTTCACCGTCTCCGGGGCCACCAGCTTGTAGCCCTTGGTGTCGGCGGAGATGGAGGCGCTCGCGCCGCCGCCCTTCGTGAAGTACCAGCCGGCGCCCGCGACCACGGCGACCGCCACGACCACCGCGATGATCACACCGGCCTTCGACTTCTTCGGGGGCGTGCCGCCGTACGGAGGCTGCTGCGGGTAGCCGCCGTACGGGGGCTGCTGCTGCGGGTAGCCCTGCGGCGGGATTCCGGGGGGAGCCTGCTGCGGGTACCCGTAGCCGGGCTGCGGGGCGGGCTGCTGTCCGTAGGGGCCGGGCTGTCCGTAGGGTCCCGGCTGCTGCGGCGGCTGCTGGCCGTAAGGCCCCGGCTGCTGCGGCTGCTGGCCCCCGTACGGCCCTGGCTGGTTGTAGCTCATCCCGCGTCCCCCTATGAGGTTGCTTATTCGTCCCACACATCCTTGCGGAAGCCGGAGCCGCGCAAGGCCCCGGGTCCCTGGAAAGCCGGTTTCATGACTGGACTGTTACCGCTCTAAACTGTGGCCCGTGACCGAGAACACGCAGACACCCAGCAGCCCTGACACCGAACTGCCGACCGCCTACGCACCGGCCGACGTAGAGGGGAAGCTCTACGAGCGCTGGGTGGAGCGTGGGTACTTCGAGGCGGACGAGAAGAGCGAGAAGCCTCCGTACGCCATCGTCATCCCCCCGCCGAACGTCACCGGAAGCCTCCACCTGGGGCACGCCTTCGAGCACACGCTGATCGACGCCCTCACCCGCCGCAAGCGCATGCAGGGCTACGAGACCCTGTGGCAGCCCGGCATGGACCACGCGGGCATCGCCACCCAGAACGTCGTCGAGCGCGAGCTCGCCAAGGAGGGCAAGTCCCGCCACGACCTGGGCCGTGAGGCGTTCGTCGAGCGCGTCTGGCAGTGGAAGGGCGAGTCCGGCGGGCAGATCTCCGGCCAGATGCGCCGCCTCGGCGACGGCGTCGACTGGTCGCGCGAGCGGTTCACCATGGACGAGGGCCTGTCCGAGGCCGTCCAGACCATCTTCAAGAAGCTCTACGACGACGAGCTGATCTACCGCGCCGAGCGCATCATCAACTGGTGCCCGCGCTGCCTCACCGCGATCTCCGACATCGAGGTCGAGTACCAGGACGACGACGGCGAGCTCGTCTCGATCCGCTACGGCGAGGGCGAAGCGTCCATCGTGGTCGCCACCACCCGCGCCGAGACGATGCTGGGTGACACGGCCGTCGCCGTCCACCCCGACGACGAGCGCTACAAGCACCTCGTCGGCACCGAGATCGAGCTGCCGCTCACCGGCCGCCGCATCCCGGTCGTCGCCGACGAGCACGTCGACCCCGAGTTCGGCACCGGCGCCGTCAAGGTGACCCCGGCGCACGACCCGAACGACTTCGAGATCGGTCAGCGCCACGGCCTGCCCAACCTCGCCGTCATGGACGAGCACGCCATCATCACCGTCCACGGCCCCTTCCAGGGCCTGGACCGGTTGGAGGCCCGCTCCGCCATCGTCGCCGCGCTGCGCGCCGAGGGCCGGATCGTCGCCGAGAAGCGTCCGTACACCCACTCGGTCGGCCACTGCTCGCGCTGCAAGACCACCATCGAGCCCCGCCTCTCGCTCCAGTGGTGGGTCAAGGTCGGCCCGCTCGCCAAGGCCGCCGGTGACGCGGTCCGCGACGGCCGGGTCAAGATCCACCCGCAGGAGATGGAGAAGCGCTACTTCGACTGGGTCGACAACCTCCACGACTGGTGCATCTCGCGCCAGCTGTGGTGGGGCCACCGCATCCCGGTCTGGTACGGCCCGAACGGCGAGATCGTCTGTGTCGGCCCCGACGAGCAGCCGCCCGCCGGCGAGGGCTGGACCCAGGACACGGACGTCCTGGACACCTGGTTCTCCTCCGGCCTGTGGCCGTTCTCCACGCTCGGCTGGCCGCAGCAGACCGACAGCCTGGCGAAGTTCTACCCGAACGCCGTGCTGGTCACCGGCTACGACATCCTCTTCTTCTGGGTCGCCCGGATGATGATGTTCGGCCTGTACGCGATGGACGGCACCCCGCCGTTCGGCACCATCGCCCTGCACGGCATGGTCCGCGACGAGCGCGGCAAGAAGATGTCGAAGTCCTTCGGCAACGCGGTCAACCCGCTGGACTGGATGGACAAGTACGGCTCCGACGCGGTCCGCTTCACCCTGGCCCGCGGCGCCAACCCGGGCGTCGACGTCCCGATCGGCGAGGACTGGGTCCAGGCCTCCAGCAAGTTCGCCAACAAGATCTGGAACGCCACCCGCTTCGCGATGATGAACGGCGCCACGATCGAGGGCGAGCTGCCGCCGGTCGAGGCGCTGTCCGCCACCGACCGCTGGGTGCTGTCCCGTCTGAACAAGACGGTCGCCCAGGTCGACGCCTTCTACGAGGACTACCAGTTCTCGAAGCTGTCGGACGCCCTCTACCACTTCGCGTGGGACGAGGTCTTCGACTGGTACGTCGAGCTGTCGAAGACGACCTTCTTCGCGGGCGGCGAGCAGGCCAAGGTCTCCGGCCGGGTCCTCGGCGAGGTCCTCGACGTCATGCTGCGGCTGCTGCACCCGGTGGTCCCCTTCGTCACCGAGACGCTGTGGACCACGCTGACCGGCGGCGAGTCCCTCGTGATCGCCGACTGGCCGAAGGACAGTGGCTTCCGCGACGCGGCCGCCGAGGCCGAGATCGAGGGCGTCCAGACCCTGGTCAGGGAGGTCCGCCGGTTCCGCAAGGAGCAGGGCCTGGACGACAAGCAGAAGGTTCCGGCCCGCCTGGACCTGTCCGCCACCGCGCTGGCCGCCCACGAGGCCGCCATCCGCCAGGTGCTGCGCCTCCAGCCGGAGGGCGACGAGTTCAGCGCCACCGCGACCCTTCCGGTCGGCGGCGCCACCGTCGCGCTCGACCTGTCGGGCACCATCGACATCCCGGCCGAGCGCAAGCGGCTGGGCAAGGACCTGGCCGCCGCCGAGAAGGAGAAGCAGCAGGCCGAGGCGAAGCTCGGGAACGAGGCGTTCATCGCGAAGGCCCCCGACAACGTCGTGGACAAGATCAAGGGCCGTCTGACCAAGGCCGAGGCGGACATCGCCCGGCTCCAGGCCCAGCTGGAAGCGCTGCCCGCCGCCTAGCGGCCCGGTGGCGCCGTAGAGCGCAAGCGAAGGCCCCCACGCCGTCGGTCGACGTGGGGGCCTTCGCCGTATCTGTTCCCCGCAGGGAGCCCGGCGTCACAGCAGCCGGGGGCCGAACTTCGTCAGGATCAGCACGGCGACCACCCCGTACGCGGCCAGCGGGACCAGCCAGTGCGGGATCGCGCGGAGCAGGGAGCGGGCGGGCGCCAGGTGCCGGGTGACGTACCAGAACAGCGGGATCATCACCGCCCAGACGATCATGCACCACGGGCAGAGCGCGCCGATCACGTACAGGCACTGGCTGATCAGCCACACCGTGAACCCGGACCCGGCCGCGACCCCCGCCCACAGCCCGCGCCACAGCCAGCGCGGGAACACCGCCCCGGCCACCAGGGCCGCACCCAGCCCGGCGAGACCCGCGAAGCCGGCGATGCCGAGCAGCATGTTCGGGAAGCCCAGCAGGTTGCCCTGCCAGGTGGTCATCACGTCGCCGCAGCTCAGCACCGCGTTGACGTTGCAGCCCGGGGTGAAGAGAGGGTCCTCCAGGGTACGGATGCGGTCGTACGTGAGGACGCCGGAAGCCAGCGTGCCGATCAGTCCGCCGATGAGCACGAGCAGGGCGAGGCCCCGCGGGGCAGCGGCGGGGCCGGTTTGTCCGAGGCTGTTGCGGGAGCTCATTCCTCCGACGCTACGAAGCCGGACACCCCGGGCGGCAGGGCCGTTCGGCCATCTTCACGGCATGCGGAGTGCCATATATCACTTTTTGGGCGGCGCAGGCAGATCGGATCCGTGGCAGCGACCACGGATGATGGGGGGCATGCACGTCAAGCCCGCCATCTCGGCACTCCACCGAGCCCTGGCCCCCGGCCGCCGGTTCTTCGAGGGCTGGACCGGGTCTCCGCGGGCGATGGACATGCTCACGGCAGTCAGCTGCTTCGCGCTGATGGCCCTCGACCTGCCCGGCCTGGCCGCCGCCGACAACTCCCTCAACGGCCCGCTCGCCGCCGTCGTGCTCGCCGCCGGCTGCCTCAGCCTGCTGGTGCGCCGCCGCTCGCCCTGGGTCGCGTACCTCACCTCGCTGGTCTTCATCGGCTGGCTCCACGAGCTCACCCTGATCCAGTTCGCGCTCTACTCCGTGGGCCGCTACCGGGGACGCCGCGCCGGAATCCTGGCCACCCTCGGCTACGTGGTCTTCGCGCTGGTGGTGTTCACCGTGCCCGGCTGGCCCGAGCCGAAGGCCGAGACGCTCAGCTCCTTCCTCAGCCTCGTCGTGCCCATCGGGGTCCTCGCCTCGGCCGTGGGCATCGCCGCGTACCGCCACGACCTCGTGCGCGAGCTCGCCGCCCGGCGGGCCGAGACGGCCGTGCTCCAGGCGGTGGAGCAGGAGCGGACCTCCGTGGCCCGCGATGTCCACGACTTCGTCGGACGCGAGCTGACCCTGCTCACGGTCCGCTCCGAGGTGCTGTCGATGCGGGCCCGCGAGACGGCGTACGCGAAGGACTTCGAAGAGCTCGCCGACACCGCCCGCCAGGCCCACCTGGTGCTGAACGAGATCATCGTCCAGCGCGGGGAACGGGCCGCGACCCCGGGCGTGGAAGGGCTGGCGGCGCTCGCGGAGGAGAGCGGGCGCGCGGGTTCCCCCGTACGCCTCGCCCTGGATCCGGACGTGCACGGGCTTTCGCCGCTGCGGCAGGCGGCGGTCTACCGGGTGGTGCAGGAGTGCCTGACCAACGCGGCCAAGCACGCCCGCGGCGAGACCATCGACGTCACCATCTCGGCGGACGGCCCGCAGCTGCGGATCTCCGTCAGCAACGCACTGCCGGAGCGCACCCCGACCCGGGCCCCCGTCTCTGCGGGCTCGGGCACGGCGAGCATGTCCGAGCGCGTGCGCAGCCTGGGCGGAACCCTGGCGGCGCGGCGCACGGAGGACTCGTACGAGGTCCTGGCGACCCTCCCGAAGGGCTGATCCTCCCGAAGGGCTAGCGCCCCGGGGCCGTACGGCTAGGCCTTCGCCGGTGCCAGCAGGCTGCTGAGCTTGTCCATGTCCTCGACGCAGCGGCCCGAGCCCAGCGCGACGCAGTCCAGCGGGGCGTCCGCGACGAAGACCGGGATCCCGGTGGACGAGGCCATCCGCAGGTCCAGGCCGGGCAGCAGCGCGCCGCCGCCGGTCAGGACGATGCCGTGCTCCATGACGTCGCCGGACAGCTCGGGCGGGCACTCCTCCAGGGTGGTGCGCACCGCCGCGATGATCGCCTCGATGGGTTCGTCGAGGGCCGCCCGCACGTCGGTGGCGTCCAGCTGGAGGGTCTTGGGCATGCCGCCGACCTTCTCGCGGCCGCGCACGGTGAAGGTGCGGGTCTCCAGCTCCGGCTGGTCCGGCACCGGCCACGCCGAGCCGATGGCGATCTTGATGTCCTCGGCGGAGCGCTCGCCGATGAGCAGCGAGTGCTCCTTGCGGACGTAGTCCATGATCGCGGCGTCCAGCCTGTCGCCGCCGACCCGCAGCGACTGGGCGGTGACGATTCCCCCCAGCGAGATGACCGCGACCTCCGAGGTGCCGCCGCCGATGTCGACGACCATCGAGCCGCGCGGTTCGGACACCGGCAGCCCGGCCCCGATCGCCGCGGCCATCGGCTCCTCGATCAGGTGCACGGTCTTGGCGCCGGCCCGGGTGGACGCGTGGATGATGGCCCGCCGCTCGACCGGGGTGACCCCGGACGGTACGCAGATCACCATGCGGGTGCGCACCCGGCGGCCGGGGACCGCCTTGCGCACGAAGTGCCGGATCATCTCCTCGGCGGCCTCGTAGTCGCAGATCACGCCGTCCTTGAGCGGGCGGATCGCGGTGATGGAGCCGGGGGTGCGGCCGATGGTCTCCTTGGCCTCGGTGCCTACGGCCAGGGCGGTGGTCGTACCGGCCCGGACGGCGACCACGGACGGCTCGTTCAGGACGATGCCGTGCCCCCGTGCGTAGACGAGGGTGTTGGCGGTCCCCAGGTCGATTCCTATGTCGCGGCTGGAAGGGGTCTTGCTGGGACCCGTCGTTTCTATGTGCGCCTGCGGCATTTGTTCCCCAATCTCCTGTCCGCAAGGCTTGCATAACGATCCGGCCGCCCCGGGCGCCGAAGGTCCCGAAACGACCGGGTCGAAGGTCCTCGTGGCTCTCATCCGTAGACTGGGTCCCGTGAGTGAGCAGCAGCCCGAGAGCCACGATGACAGCTTCGACGAGTTCGACCAGATCGTGGCGGAAGAGTCCGACCGCGATCCCGACCTGGCGGTGATCGCTGCGGGCAGCCGCACCCTTCGCGCGCAGGCCGGTCCGCCCCAGGGCGACCCGGTACCCGATGTCCCCACCGACCCCGAGACGGCCCGGGCGCTGCGGGAGGTGGAGCAGGAGCTGGCCGGCCGCTGGGGCGAGACCAAGCTGGAGCCGTCCGTCACCCGGATCGCCGCGCTGATGGACGTCCTGGGCGAGCCGCAGCGCGCGTACCCCTCCATCCACGTCACCGGAACCAACGGCAAGACGAGCACGGCCCGCATGATCGAGGCGCTGCTGAACGCCTTCGAGCTGCGCACCGGCCGCTACACCAGCCCGCACGTGTCCTCGGTCACCGAGCGGATCAGCCTGGACGGGGCGCCGATCACCGCCGAGCGGTTCGTGGAGACCTACCACGACATCAAGCCGTACGTGGAGATGGTGGACGCGGCCGAGGAGTTCCGGCTGTCGTTCTTCGAGGTCCTCACCGGGATGGCCTACGCGGCCTTCGCGGATGCCCCGGTGGACGCGGCCGTGATCGAGGTCGGCATGGGCGGCACCTGGGACGCCACCAACGTGATCGACGCCGCGGTGGCCGTGGTCACCCCGATCAGCCTGGACCACACGGACCGGCTCGGCTCCACTCCCGGCGAGATCGCGCAGGAGAAGGGTGGGGTCATCAAGCAGGGCGCCACCGTGATCCTGGCGCAGCAGCCGGTGGACGCGGCGCAGGTCCTGCTGAAGAAGGCCGTCGAGGTCGATGCGACGGTGGCCCGCGAGGGCATGGAGTTCGGCGTCGTCACCCGTGAGGTCGCGGTCGGAGGCCAGCAGCTGACGCTGCGCGGGCTGGGCGGCGAGTACGACGGGATCTTCCTTCCGCTGTACGGCGCCCACATGGCGCACAACGCGGCGGTGGCGCTGGCGGCGGTCGAGGCCTTCTTCGGGATCGGCGCGGACCACGCGCGGGCGCTGGACGCGGACACCGTGCGCAAGGCCTTCGCCTCGGTGACCTCGCCGGGCCGCATGGAGGTGGTGCGGCGCAGCCCGACGGTGGTCCTGGACGCGGCGCACAACCCGGCCGGGGCGCTGGTCACGGCGGAGGCGGTCACCGAGGCCTTCGGCTTCAGCCGGCTGATCGGTGTCGTGGGCGCGAGCGAGGGCAAGGACGTGCGGGGGGTCTTCGAGGCCTTCGAGCCGATCTTCGCGGAGGTCGTGGTCACGGAGAACACCAGCCACCGGGCGATGTCCGCCGACGACCTGGCGGCCATCGCGGTCGAGGTCTTCGGCGTGGACCGGGTGCAGGTGGAGCCGCGGCTGGACGACGCCCTGGAGGCGGCGATCACGCTGGCCGAGGAAGAGGCCGAGTACGGAGGGGCCGGGGTCCTGGTGACCGGGTCCGTGATCACGGTGGGCGAGGCCCGCCTGCTGCTGAAGAGGGGCTGAGGGATGCGCACGCTGTGTGCTTCGACGCTGATCGGCGAGTTCTTCGTGATCGGGTTCGCCGGACTGGTCGCGATGAAGGGCGATCTGAGCCAGGCCACGGTCTGGACGGTCTGCGGGATCGCGATGCTGCTGTCGGTGCTGCTGTGCGGGATGCTGTCCCGCCCGGGGGCCGTGCAGATCGGCTGGGCGCTGCAGATCGGGCTGGTCCTGAGCGGGCTCGTCGTCCCGATGATGTTCTTCCTGGGCGCCGTCTTCGCGGGCCTGTGGTGGTGCTCGATCCACTACGGCCGCCGCATCGACGACATCAAGGCCCGCTGGGCGGCGGCCCACGCCGAGGCCGAGGCCCAGGCCTAGTCCGAGTCCCTGTAGATTCGCCCTACCGCACCCGTATGCCGCAAGGAGCCGAAACATGACCCAGCGCACGCTCGTCCTGCTCAAGCCCGACGCCGTCCGTCGCGGCCTGATCGGCGAGATCGTCGGCCGCATCGAGCGGAAGGCCGGCTGGACCATTCCCGCGCTCGAACTGCGCACGCTGGACCAGGAGACCCTGGAAGCGCACTACGGGGAGCACAAGGGCAAGCCGTTCTACGAGCCCCTCATGGGCTTCATGGCCAGCGGCCCGGTCGTGGCCCTGGTCGTCGAAGGGGAACGCGTGATCGAGGGTGTCCGCCAGCTGGCCGGACCCACTGACCCGATCGCCGCCGCACCCGGCTCCATCCGGGGGGATTTCGGCACCGTGACCCGGGAGAACCTGATCCACGCATCGGACTCCGAGGAGTCCGCCGAGCGCGAGCTGAAGCTGTTCTTCCCGGCGCTGTGATCACTCTTTCCTGACGGAACATCAGCCGAATAGCGCTCATGACCTGGGGCGACCGAAGTAATTTCGGTCGCCCTTTGGTATTACCGGTGATTACCGGGAACGCATCGACAGGACACGACGTCACCACTATGGGGGCGGGTATCCGTTCCGGCGGGCTTGCCGGAGTCCCGTCGCGCGATGTCCGTACTTGCGGCACTACGATGGGGCCTCCACCCACACACCCACCTCGCCGACCTGACAGCAGCTGCTATCAACTGGAAGGCCAGACGCTCCTCATGGGGAACAAGGGGAACTACATGTCGTTCATCGGCCGTGACATGGCGATCGACCTCGGGACCGCCAACACGCTGGTGTACGTGCGTGGCCGGGGAATCGTCCTGAACGAGCCGTCCGTGGTCGCCATCAACACGAACACCGGCGGCATCCTGGCGGTCGGCTCCGAGGCGAAGAAGATGATCGGCCGGACGCCCGGCAACATCGTCGCGGTCCGGCCCCTCAAGGACGGCGTGATCGCCGACTTCGAGATCACCGAGCGCATGCTCCGGTACTTCATCCTCAAGATCCACAAGCGCCGCTACCTGGCCCGCCCGCGCGTGGTGGTCTGCGTTCCCTCCGGCATCACGGGAGTGGAGCGCCGCGCCGTCATCGAGGCGTCCACGCAGGCCGGCGCCCGCCAGGTGCACATCATCGAAGAGCCGATGGCCGCCGCCATCGGCGCGGGCCTGCCCGTCCACGAGGCCACCGGCAATATGGTCGTGGACATCGGCGGCGGCACCACCGAGGTGGCCGTCATCTCCCTCGGCGGAATCGTCACGGCACAGTCCATCCGGGTGGCCGGCGACGAGCTGGACAACGCGATCATCCAGCACATCAAGAAGGAGTACTCGCTCCTCCTCGGTGAGCGGACCGCCGAGCAGATCAAGATCACCATCGGGTCGGCCTACGACCTCGACAAGGACGAGCACACCGAGATCCGCGGCCGCGACCTGGTCTCCGGCCTCCCGAAGACCGTGGTGATCTCGGCCGCCGAGGTCCGCAAGGCGATCGAGGAGCCGGTCAACGCGATCGTCGACGCCGTCAAGACCACCCTCGACAAGTGCCCGCCGGAGCTCTCCGGCGACATCATGGACCGCGGCATCGTCCTCACCGGCGGCGGCGCCCTGCTCCGCGGCCTCGACGAGCGGCTGCGCCGCGAGACGGGCATGCCCATCCACATCGCCGAGGACCCGCTCGACTCCGTCGCGCTCGGATCCGGCAAGTGCGTGGAGGAGTTCGAGGCCCTCCAGCAGGTCCTGGACGCCCAGCCCCGGCGCTGACCCGGCCGGCCGCGCCCCCGGACCCTCTCCGAGGGGTACGACGAACACCAACGATCCGCCGTACGGGTGCTACCGGGCCCGTACGGCGGATCGTTGATATACAGGCAAGCACCGGTGCGAGCCCCGGCTCCACCGGAGCGGCTTCGCCGCACAGTAACTAAGAGGAAGGCACGGCCGCCGCACGTGAGGGACACACGAGAAAGCCGGCTGCTCCTGGTGCTTCTGATCGCCATCGCGTTCGCACTGATCACGGTGGACATCAGGACGGGTGAGGAGTCGCCGGTCGGCGGTGCCCGACAGGCCGCCGCAGCGGTCTTCGGGCCGGTCGAGAAGGGCGTGGCGAAAGGGGTCGATCCGGTCGCCAACGCCATAGGGGCGGTACGGGACTCCGGCGAGCGGCACAGCCGCATCGCGACGCTGGAGCGCGAGAACGCGGCGCTGAAGGCCAAGCTCGGCAGCGACGACCAGACCCGCAGCCGGATCCACGAGCTGGACGAGATGCTCAAGCGTGCGGGCGCCGGGCAGTACGGCATCAAGGGCGCCGAGGTCATCGCCATAGGAGCGGCCCAGGGCTTCTCCTGGACCGTCACCATCGACGCCGGCACCAAGGACGGCATCGAGCGCGACATGACCGTCCTCAACGGGGACGGACTCGTCGGCCGGGTCGCCACCGTCGGTCCCGACACCGCCACCGTGGTCCTCGCCAACGACCCCGACTTCACCGTCGGCACCCGCCTGGAGAAGACCGGCGAGCTCGGCTTCGCCACCGGACAGGGCGACCGCTCGCTGTCCGTGCAGATGCTCAACGGCAAGGCCAAGGTCGCCCCCGGCGACCGCCTCGTGACCTTCGGATCGCGCGGCAACAAGCCCTTCGTCCCCGGTGTCCCGATCGGCGAGGTGGTCAAGGTCGACCCCTCGCGCGGAGACCTGACCCGGACCATCTGGATCCGCCCCTTCGTCGGCTTCTCCCGCCTGGACATCGTCGGCGTCGTGGTGATGCCCCCGCGCGAGGACCCGCGCGACGCCGTCCTGCCTCCCAAGCCCGAGGCGCCCAAGCCCACCCCGACGGTCACCGTCACGGTCACCCCGTCGGCCAGCGTCTCCGGCAAGCCGGCCGACGAGTAGGAGCCGATCACCATGCGCTTCAACCGGATCCTGCTCTCGGCGACGCTCGTCGTGGTCGCCCTCGTCGTCCAGGTCTCCATCCTGGGCCGGCTCCAACTCCCCGGAGCCGTCCCCGACCTGGTCCTGCTCACCGTCGTCGCCCTCGCACTCGTGTACGGGTGCGTCAGCGGCGCCCTCATCGGCTTCGCCGCAGGCCTCCTCACCGACCTGGCCCCGCCCGCCGACCACGCCGCCGGCCGCTACGCGCTCGTGCTGTGCGTCATCGGCTACGTCGCGGGCCTGGTCCGCCCCGACACCGGCCGCTTCCGCTCCGCCTGGGGCCCGATGCTCACCGTCGTGGGCGCGGCCTTCGCCTCCACCCTGCTCTACGCGGGCGTCGGCGCCCTGGTCGGCGACACCGCCGCCCGCCATGTGGGCCTGACCGGGCTGCTGTTCACCGCCGTCCTCTACGACCTGCTGCTCGCGCCCTTCACCGTGCCGTTCATCATGGCGCTGGCCCGCCGCGCGGACAACGACCCGATGGCCGTCGAGGCCAACGGCGGACCGCCGTCCGGCAAGGACATCGCCTCCGGCTGGCTGGCCGGCGGCACCGGCCTGCGGATCGGCAGCCAGCGCGGCGGCCTGCGGATGAAGACCGCCCGCGGCCGCGCCAACCGGGCCGGCCGGATAAAGGGCGTCAAGGGAATCAAGGGTGTGAAGAGCGTCAAGAAGCTGTGAGGGAGGAGTCCCCGTGACCAACATTCCGGAGACCGGACGCACCTCCCGGGTGCGGATCCGGCTCGTGATCATCCAGGTCCTCGTCTTCTCCCTGCTCGGCACCCTCGGCGGGCGGCTCTGGTACCTCCAGATCCGCAACGGCGACGAATACTCCGACGAGGCCAAGAACAACCACGTCCAGCAGGTCGTCCAGCCCGCCGTGCGCGGCTCGGTCCTCGACGCCCGCGGGGTCCCGCTCGCCGACAACGAGACCCGCCTCGTCGTCTCCGCCAGCCGCACCGAGCTGATGAAGATGAAGGACCGCGGCAAGGCGGTGCTCGCCCAGCTCGCCGGGGTCCTCGACATGAAGCCGCAGGACGTCGCCTACAAGATCCGGCTCTGCAACAACGAGACCCCGCAGCCCTGCTGGAACGGCTCCCCATACCAGCCGATCCCCGTCACCAACAAGGCCACCACCCAGCAGGCCCTGCAGATCCGCGAGCGCCCCGAGGACTTCCCCGGGATCACGGCCGAGCCCACCGCCGTACGCCGCTACCCGGCCCCCGGCGGCGCCAACACCGGCCAGGTGCTCGGCTACCTCGGCCCGGTCACCGACGCGGAGATCGTCAAGGCGAAGACCACCAACTCGCCGTTCCTGCGCTCCGACCAGGTCGGCCGCTTCGGCATCGAGCGCACGTACGACAAGGAGCTGCGCGGCAAGTCGGGCGTCACCCGCTACGAGGTGGACAACCTCGGCCGGGTCATCGGCCAGGCCAGGAACGACCCGGCGGTCCCCGGCGCCAACCTCGTCACCAGCATCGACGCCCGCGTCCAGGGCGTCGCCGAGTACGAGCTGAACGCGGCGATGCTGGAGGCGCGCAAGCAGATCGACCGCAACACCGGCGTCCCCTACAAGGCGGACGCGGGCGCCATCGTCGTCCTGGAGTCCAAGACCGGCCGGGTCGTGGCCATGGCCTCCAACCCGAGCTACGACCCCAACGTGTGGGTCGGCGGCATCTCCGGCAAGGACTACGCCAAGCTCACCGCCAAGGAGTCCAACGTCCCGCTGATGAACCGGGCGATCCAGGGCCAGGCCGCCCCGGGCTCCATCTTCAAGGTCATCCCGACCGCGGCCGCGGTCAACGCGGGCTACCCGTTCGACGGCGACTACCCCTGCCCGAGCTCGTACTCCATCGGCGGCCAGGTCTTCAAGAACTTCGAATCCCAGGGCCACGGCTCGATCACCCTCGGCCGGGCCCTGGAAGTCTCCTGCGACACCGTGTTCTACGCCCTGGGCCACAAGGAATGGCTCAAGGACGGCGGGCTCAAGCCGAAGAAGAACCCGGCACAGATCTTCTACAAGACCGCCCACCAGTTCGGCCTCGGCGCCGAGACCCACATCGACCTGCCGGGCGAGGAGAAGGGCCGGGTCCCCGACCGCGAATGGAAGCAGCGGTTCTGGGAGGCCAACAAGGCCGGATGGTGCAAGACGGGCAAGAAGGGCGGCACCTACGTCGAGCTGCTGTCCTACGAGAACTGCCTCGAAGGCAACCTCATGCGCGCCGGTGACGCCGTCAACTACTCCATCGGCCAGGGCGACACCCTCGTCACCCCGATCCAGATGGCCACCATCTACGCGGCCATCTCCAACGGCGGCACCATGTGGAACCCCACCATCGGCAAGGCCATCATCAGCGCGGACGGCAAGCACATCGAAGAGATCAAGCCGCAGGCCCACGGCAAGCTGCCGATGACCGAAGTCACCAGGCAGAAGATGGTCGCCGCCCTGGAGGGCGTCGCCACCCGCGGAACCGCCGCCTGGCGCTTCGGCGGCTGGCCCCAGAAGCAGATCCCGATGCACGCGAAGACCGGTACCGCCGAGGTCTACGGCAAGCAGACCACCTCCTGGTTCGCCACCTTCACCGACGACTACACGATCGTCATGACGATCTCCCAGGGCGGCACCGGCTCCGGAGCCTCGGGCCCCGCCGTCCGCAACGTCTACAACGCCATCTACGGTCTCGACATGGCCGGCAAGCAGGACCTCAAGTCGGCCCTGCTGCTCCACCCCGAGGCCAAACTCCCCACCATCCAGGCCGACGGCTCCATCGACTCGCCCGAGATCAAGCCGTACGTGCCCCCGTCCCCGGAAGACCTGGCGCCGGCCCCGCTCGCCGGGCCGCCCGCCCCGCCCGCCGCACGGCAGGACTGAACCCTGATGCAGACCGCGAACAAGTTCTCCGTATCCCGGTACGCGCCGGAGCGCGGGGCGATGGCCAAGCTCACCGCCCGCGACTCGGTGCTGCGCCGGCTCGACTGGCCGATACTCCTCTCCGCGCTCGCCCTCTCCCTCATCGGCTCCCTGCTGGTGTGGTCGGCGACCCGCAACCGGACCTCCCTGAACCAGGGGGACCCGTACTACTTCCTCTACCGGCACGCCATGAACACCGGCATCGGCCTCGTGCTGATGATCGCCACCGTCTGGCTCGGCCACCGGACCCTGCGCGGAGCCGTACCGATCCTCTACGGGCTCTCCATCGTGCTGATCCTCGCCGTGCTCACCCCGCTCGGCGCCACCATCAACGGCGCCCACGCCTGGATCGTCATCGGCGGCGGCTTCTCGCTCCAGCCCTCCGAGTTCGTGAAGATCACGATCATCCTGGGCACGGCCATGCTGCTCGCCGCCCGGGTCGACGCCGGCGACCTCGCCAACCCCGACCACCGCACGGTCGTCAAGGCTCTGTGCCTGGCGGCCGCCCCGATGGGCATCATCATGCTGATGCCCGACCTCGGCTCCGTCATGGTCATGATCGTGATCGTGCTCGGCGTCCTGCTCGCCTCCGGCGCCTCCAACCGCTGGGTGCTCGGCCTGCTCGGCGCGGGCGCCGCCGGCGCCGTCCTGATCTGGCAGCTCGGCATCCTCGACGAGTACCAGATCAACCGCTTCGCGGCCTTCGCCAACCCCGAGCTCGACCCCGCAGGCGTCGGCTACAACACCAACCAGGCGCGCATCGCGATCGGCTCCGGCGGACTCACCGGCTCCGGGCTCTTCCACGGATCGCAGACCACCGGCCAGTTCGTACCGGAGCAGCAGACCGACTTCGTCTTCACGGTGGCGGGCGAGGAGCTGGGCTTCGTCGGAGCCGGGCTGATCCTCGTACTGCTCGGCGTCATCCTGTGGCGGGCCTGCGTCATCGCCCGCGAGACGACCGAGCTGTACGGCACGATCGTGTGCGCCGGGATCATCGCCTGGTTCGCCTTCCAGTCCTTCGAGAACATCGGGATGACGCTGGGGATCATGCCGGTGGCGGGGCTCCCGCTGCCGTTCGTGTCGTACGGAGGATCGTCGATGTTCGCCGTGTGGGTGGCCATCGGACTGCTCCAGTCGATCAGGGTCCAGCGGCCGATGTCGGCCTGACCTGCACGGATGTCGGCCAGCCCGAGCCGCCCGGGGCCGCTTTTGCGCCGCTCTCCCCGTTTGCCTTCACGTCGCCCGCCGTTCAGGACTAGGTTCGGTTCATGGTGGACACGAAGCGCGAGATCGAGCGGAAATTCGAGTTCTCTACGGCGAAACGGACCCGGCGCGGGGTGCCGGACCTGACGGGCACCGCCGCCGTCGCGGCCGTCACCGACCAGGGCACGGTCGACCTCGACGCCGTCTACTACGACACCCCCGACCAGCGGCTCGCCGCCGACGGGCTCACCCTGCGCCGCCGCACCGGCGGCGCCGACGCGGGCTGGCACCTCAAACTGCCCGTCGCCCCCGGCGTGCGCGACGAGATCACCGCCCCCCTCAGCGACACCGTGCCGGGCCCGCTGGCCGCCCTGCTCCGCTCCCGCGTCCGCGACACCACCCTGGAACCGCAGGTCAGGCTGGTGTCCTCGCGCAAGGTCAGCCACCTCCTCGACGCCGACGGCGCACTCCTCGCGGAACTGTCCACCGACTCCGTACGCGCCGAGCATGCTGGTACCGCCGCCGCATGGACCGAGGTCGAGGTGGAACTCGCCGACGGGGTGGACCCGGCGCTCCTCGACGCCGTGGAGAAGAAGTTCCGCAAGGCCGGTCTGCTCGTCTCCGACGCCCCCTCGAAGCTGGCCCGCGCGCTCGCCGAGACCTCCGCCGAACCGCCGGTCCGGGCCGTGGGCGGTGGCCCCGAGGGCACGACGGGCGCGTACGTGCTCTCGTACCTGCGCGAACAGTGCGACACCCTCATCGCCCAGGACCCCGCCGTCCGCCGCGGCCTGCCCGACTCCGTCCACCAGATGCGGATCACCACCCGAAGGCTGCGCGGCGCCTTCCGGACCCACCGCCGGATCCTCGACCCCGCCGCGACCGACCCGATCGGCGAGGAACTGCGCTGGCTCGCCGCCGAACTCGGCATCGACCGCGACCGAGAAGTCCTGCTGGAGCGGATCCAGACCCGGCTCGGCGAACTCCCGCCCACCCTGCTGCTCGGCCCCGTCCGAGGCCGCCTGAAGACGTGGAACACCGCCCGCCGCGGCGGCTCCCGGCGCGCCGCCATCGCCGCGCTCGACAGCAAGCGCTACGTGGCCCTGCTGAACGCCCTCGAAGCCCTGCTGGCCGACCCGCCCCTGCTGAAGCCCGCCGGCCGGCCCGCCCGGGCAGCCCTGCCCACCGCGGTCCTCGCCGACTACGCACGCCTCGCCGGCCGGGTCGAACGCGCCCTGGCCACGGACCCCGGGCAGCCGCGCGACCTGGCCCTGCACGAGGCCCGCAAGGCCGCGAAGCGGGCCCGCTACGCGGCGGAGGCGGCGGCCCCGGCCCTCGGCAAGCCCGCCCGGCGGCTGGCCAAGGAGATGAAGGCCGTACAGAACCTGCTCGGCGACCACCAGGACAGCGTCGTCGCCCGCGAGGCCCTGCGCTCCATCGCGGTCCAGGCGGCGGCCGCGGGGGAGTCGGCCTTCACCTGGGGCGTGCTCTACGCCCACGAGGAGGCGCTTGCCGAGCGCCTGGAGCGGGAGCTCCCCGAGGTGTGGGCGGCGGCCGCGGCTCCCGCGCTGGAGTTGCGGGCCGAGGCGGGCGCACGACCGGCGGGCCGCCGGGGGGCGGCTTGATCTTGGGGCGGGGGGCCGCCGGGCATCGGGGTACGCTTGAGAGTCGCCCCCTGCCCGCTTCATGAAAGTCGCGTGATGACCGAGTCGGTCTTCCCTCAGCTTGAGGCCCTGCTTCCGCACGTCCAGAAGCCGATCCAGTACGTCGGCGGTGAGCTCAACTCCACCGTCAAGCCCTGGGACAGCGCCGACGTGCGCTGGGCGCTGATGTACCCGGACGCGTACGAGGTCGGGCTGCCCAACCAGGGCGTCATGATCCTCTACGAGGTGCTCAACGAGCGCGAGGGCGTGCTCGCGGAGCGCACGTACAGCGTGTGGCCGGACCTCGAAGAGCTGATGCGCGAGCACAAGGTGCCGCAGTTCACCGTCGACAGCCACCGCCCGGTCGGCGACTTCGACGTGTTCGGGCTCTCCTTCTCCACCGAGCTCGGCTACACCAACATGCTGACGGCGCTGGACCTGGCGGGCATCCCGCTGGAGGCGAAGAACCGTACGGTCGACCACCCCATCGTGCTCGCGGGCGGCCACGCGGCCTTCAACCCCGAGCCGATCGCGGAGTTCATCGACTGCGCCGTCATCGGCGACGGCGAGCAGGCCGTCCTCGACATGACCGAGATCATCCGCGCGTGGAAGGCCGAGGGCCGCCCGGGCGGGCGCGAAGAGGTCCTGCTGCGTCTCGCGAAGACCGGCGGCGTCTACGTGCCGGGCTTCTACGACGTCGAGTACCTGCCGGACGGCCGCATCGGCCGTGTGGTCCCGAACCGCTCCGGCGTCCCGTGGCGCGTGTCCAAGCACACGGTCATGGACCTCGACGAGTGGCCCTACCCCAAGCAGCCCCTGGTCCCGCTCGCCGAGACCGTCCACGAGCGCATGTCCGTGGAGATCTTCCGCGGCTGCACCCGCGGCTGCCGTTTCTGTCAGGCCGGCATGATCACGCGCCCCGTGCGGGAGCGAAGCATCACCGGCATCGGCGAGATGGTGGAGCGCGGCCTCAAGGCGACGGGCTTCGAAGAGGTCGGTCTCCTCTCGCTCTCCTCGGCGGACCACACCGAGATCGCGGACATCGCCAAGGGCCTGGCCGACCGCTACACGGACGACAAGGTGGGCCTGTCCCTCCCGTCGACCCGCGTGGACGCCTTCAACGTGGACCTGGCCAACGAGCTGACCCGCAACGGGCGCCGCTCCGGCCTGACCTTCGCCCCCGAGGGCGGCTCCGAGCGCATGCGCAAGGTCATCAACAAGATGGTCTCGGAAGAGGACCTGATCCGGACGGTCTCCACGGCGTACGGCAACGGCTGGCGCCAGGTGAAGCTGTACTTCATGGTCGGCCTGCCGACCGAGACCGACGAGGACGTGCTCCAGATCGGCGACATGGCGGTCAACGTCATCGCCAAGGGCCGCGAGGTCTCCGGCCAGAACGACATCCGCTGCACGGTGTCGATCGGCGGCTTCGTCCCGAAGCCGCACACCCCCTTCCAGTGGGCCCCGCAGCTCTCCGCCGAGGAGACGGACGCCCGCCTCGGCAAGCTCCGCGACAAGCTCCGCGGGGACAAGAAGTACGGCCGCTCCATCGGCTTCCGCTACCACGACGGCAAGCCGGGCGTCGTCGAGGGCCTCCTCTCGCGCGGTGACCGCCGCGTCGGCGACGTCATCCGCGCCGTGTACGAGTCCGGCGGCCGCTTCGACGGCTGGCGCGAGCACTTCTCGTACGACCGCTGGATGCAGGCCGCCGAGAAGACCCTCCCCGCCCACGGCGTGGACGTGGCCTGGTACACGACGCGCGAGCGCACGTACGAGGAGGTCCTCCCGTGGGACCACCTGGACTCGGGCCTCGACAAGGAATGGCTCTGGGAGGACTGGCAGGACGCCCTCGACGAAACCGAGGTCGAGGACTGCCGCTGGACGCCCTGCTTCGATTGTGGCGTGTGTCCTGCGCTCCAGACCAATATTCAAATCGGACCGACCGGGAAGAAGCTGCTCCCCCTGAGCGTGGTGGGCGAAACCCCGAAGTCGTGAGGTCGTGCGGATGTCCCCTTGTCGAGCGACAGGGGGACATCCGCATTTCTAGAGGGCGGACCCGAATTCGTCCCGGGTGATCACGAGCCGCTGAAGTACGTCGTCAGGTATGACCAGCTGTGTGTGGACCTGAGGGGCGCGGACCTTCCGAACCTTGGTCCTTGTGACTTTGCACGTGATGCCCGCGCGGAGAAGGTCCTTGGTCATTTCCTTGATTCCGCCCGCCGCCCAGGACTGGCGGAAGGTCTCGCCCGTATGCGCCAGGACCCACTCGCCCCTCGCGTACTCCCTGACACGCACGGGCTCGTCTCCAAGCGCGGACAGGACGTCATCCACGAGTCTGGTGTAGACGCTCTGAGGGTTGGGAGCGCCCTGCCCGCCTCCCCGGCAATCGCGGCATCGGAGGTACTCGTAGCTCTTGGAGTTCGACCTCGTCTTCTGCACGAGCATGTTGGTGCCGCAAACGGCACATACGAGGACTCCGAGGAACGTGGTCCCCCCGCCCGTCTGGCGGGTGGGCTGACGCTTTGTGCGCCGATCGAGTGCTGCTTGAAGCTCTTGGAACTGTTCCTCGGTGAAGATTCCCTCGGCGACGCGGATCGGATCTCCGTCCTTTCCGAGCACCAGCTTCGAGCGGCGAACGCCGCCCTTCTTGTCTTCTTCTACGCGGTATCCCACGAGGGCCGGGTTCCGAAGCCTGCGAAGCAGCGTGGCGGTGGTGAGCCCCGGGCCGCAGATCCCCGCGCGTACCAGCACGCCGGCCAAGCGCTTGGCCGAGGCCCCTTGCAGGATTCTGTCCCGGCACCAGTGCAGGGCGCGCTGTGCGACCTCGTCGATGGTGAGGACCCTCCTGCCTGCTGCGTCGTGGGTCGTGGTGTAGCCATACGCGGGTTTGCCGACCAGCCACGCACTCTGCGTCTTCGTGTAGTTCCAGAGGCTCGTGACTCGATCGCCGGTGTTGGCCGCCTCGATCTCGGCGACACTGCTGACGAGGGCAGCGAGCGTCTTCCCGGCTTCTGTGGTCAGGTCGATGGGGTCGTGTCTGGAGATCAGGTTCTTGCCGTGCTTCAAGCACCAGGTGATCATCGTGGTCAAGTCGGCCACTCGTCGCACCAGGCGGTCCATCTTCCAGAAGAGCAGTACGTCGAACTCTGGCGCCCTGTCGATGAGCCAGGGGCCGAGCTGCGGACGCCGCCAGGGCGGCACCTTCGTCGCGGAGACGTTCAGGTCGCGGGCTACCCCGACGACCCTGTATCCCCGTTCCCTGGCGAGCAGGCGAAGGTCGAGTTCCTGCCGTACGGGTGAGGTCGTTGTTTCCGTGAGCACCGATAGTCGTACGGACAGCAGTGCCCGCGGAGCGTCGGCGGGCAATGAGTGTTCATCTCACTCCAGCTCGGCCAGGAGTGCCTTGTCTGTTGCGGTCCATGAATCGTCCGTGAAATTCATTCGGCGTGTTTTCATGCTGGGAAGATAGTGGTGTGGGGGGAGGTGGTTTAGGCAATTGAAAACAGTTGGTCGAATCTGGCGATCTCTGGCAGGTTCGTAGAGGTGCGTTATCGCTGTCCAGTGGAATGTCAAATATCTTGAATGGGAGTCGGCCAATGGCTGAGATCGAGATCGACGTCGATGAGGAAGTGCTGGCGTTGGCTGCCGAGGCGCTCGGCACTCGCACGGTTGAGGACACCGTGAACGCAGCGCTGGTCGAGGTCGCGGCACGCGTCCGGCCGAGGGGGTCCGTCGCCTGAAAGAGGGCCCCGGCGCAACGGGTTGAGGGCGTGGTGTGTCCTTAGCGGCATGGAACTGGAGAAGTCGCAGCCGCCGCCGCAGGGTGACGGGTGTCTGGTGGGGGTCGTTCGGGTACCCGTGAAGGTCGTGGCGGTGCTGATCGTGCTGCCCGTACGGGTGGTGTGGGACCTGCTCGTCGCCCTCGCGCGGATGCTGCACCGGACGGTCCTCGGACCGGCGGGGCGGGGGCTGGCCTGGTTCTGGGAACGCGCCGTGGTGCCGGTGCTGCGCGGGCTTGAGTGGCTGATCGAGGCCTTGTTCAAGCTGGTCTTCTTCTGGCCCTGGGTGGGGTTGTGGCGGTACGTCGCGGTTCCGCTCGGACGGGGGATCGCCCGGGTGGCGCGGGCGGCCAACGCGTACGTCTTGCGACCGCTCGGGCACGGGATCGGCTGGTGCGCGCGAGCCGGTTACGCGTACCTGCTGCGGCCCGTGGGCAAGGGGATCAAGTGGGGCGGCTGGGCGCTGGGGATGGCCCTCTTCTACTGGCCGTGGGTGGGGCTGTGGCGGTACGTGCTGGTGCCGGCCGCGCGGGGGATCGGGTGGTGTGGGCGGGGTGTCCACGCGTACGGGCTTCGGCCGCTCGGGCAGGGGCTGTTGTGGATCGGGCGGGGGCTCCACGCGCATGTGCTGCGGCCCCTCGGCGGCGGGCTGCTCTGGCTCGGGCGGGGAGGGGGCCGGTACCTGCTGGTGCCGTTGGCCAAGGGGCTGATGTGGGTCGGCTGGGCGCTGGGGATGGTGGTCTTCGTCTGGCCGTGGGTGGGGCTGTGGCGGCACGTGCTGGTGCCGCTCGGGCGGGGGGTGTTGTGGATCGCGCGGGGGATCGGGGGGCTGGTCGGTGCCGGGTATCGGTACGTTCTCGTTCCCGTCGGGAAGGGCTTCGGGTGGCTGCTCGTGCGCGTGCTGGCCTACGGGGTCCTCTGGCCCTGCGTCACGCTGTGGCGGTTCGTGGCCGCGCCGCTCGGGTGGGGTGTTTATACGTACGGGCTGGTGCCGCTCGGGCGGTTGCTCCTCGGTGCCTGGCAGCTCGCCGGGCGGGTGAGCCGGGCCCTGTGGCGCGGGTTCGTGAGGGTGTGGCGCGGGCTCGTCGTGCGGCCCGTCGCCTGGGCCCACCGGCGGATCGCCACCCCCGTCGGGCACGCCGTCCGCGCGGGGTGGAGCGCGACGCGACGCGCGGCCCGGTCGGCGTACCGGCACACCGTCACCCCGGCCGGCCGCCTCGTCCGCGGAGTATGGAACACCTCCCGCCTCGCCGTGAGCGAGGCACGGGCCGACGTACGGCGGATGCTGTTCGGCGGGCCGCCCCGGGAACCAGCGAGGTCACGGGCGCGTACTCTGGGTAGTAACACAGCCGTAGGCGACACGCCCGCCACTCCTGAGATCTCCCTGCACACGCAGGGGTGAGCCGGAGGGCAGGACGCGGCCCGCCCGCAGGCTCCACAGACCTCAGGGCGACGCGCGAGCCGCGAAGCCCCGCACAAGGAGAAGAACCACTGGGCAAGCGACAGCCCGAAGGCCCGCCTCCCGCACCGGTGGTGCAGCGCATTCGTCTGCGCTACACCAAGCGCGGCCGCCTCCGGTTCACCAGCCACCGTGACTTCCAGCGCGCGTTCGAGCGGGCCCTGCGCCGCTCCGAGGTGCCCATGGCGTACTCGGCCGGTTTCACACCCCACCCGCGCGTCTCGTACGCGAACGCCGCCCCCACCGGGACCGGCAGCGAGGCCGAATACCTGGAGATCGCCCTCGCCGAGCCCCGCGACCCCGCGACCCTCCGCGAACTGCTCGACGAGTCGATGCCCGTCGGGCTCGACATCATCGACGCCGTCGAGGCCCGTACGTCGGGGCTCGCCGAGCGGCTGACCGCCTCCGTGTGGGAGCTGCGCCTGGACGGCGTGGAGCCCGCGGACGCGGAGCGGGCCGTCGAGGCCTTCCTCGCTGCCGAGACGGTCGAGGTCCAGCGCCGCACCAAGAACGGCATGCGGACCTTCGACACGCGCGGCGCGGTCGTCAGCCTGGAAACGGTTCCCGTATCGGATACCGCACAGGCTGATAGGCCCGTGGACAATGCTTGTGCGATACTGCGGCTGGTTGTTCGGCATTTGACACCTGCCGTGCGACCCGACGACGTCCTGTCCGGTCTCCGAGCTGTGGCCGACCTAACGCCGCCGGTCCCCGCTGCGGTGACCAGGCTGGCGCAGGGGCTCTTCGACGAGGAGTCCGGCACGGTGACCGACCCGCTCGCGCCCGACCGCGAGGCAGTCACGGCCGCCCCATCCACGGCGGCCGTAGCCGCCGACGCGAAGGCGCCGGAAGGTCCCGCCGCGTAGGGATCGTCGTCGTCGCGCAGCCCTGTGACTCGGGAGCCACCTGGGTCGGGCCGCGCACAGACCTGAAGACTTCCGCCAGGCCGTACGAACTACCACGTACGGAACCGGCGGCCATTGAACTGAGCTCCCGTGTGGCGAACGCGCCCCGGAGGCCGGCCCCGCGCTCATTACGCGGAGCCGTGCCGGACCGGAAGTCAGCCGCGGCGCCCGGGAGCGTGACGGGAGAAACCCCGCATGCTCAACAACGAAAACGACAACAACACCGCCGCCGACAGTGGCAGCCCGAGCGACAACCTGCCTCCGCGCAGGCGCCGGCGTGCCGCGTCCCGGCCGGCCGGTCCCCCCGGCGGCCCGGTAGCCGCCACCGAGGCGGCCCCCGTACCCGTGGTGGCGGCCGCCCCCGCCGAAGAGGCCGCTCCGGCCGCCGCTCCGGCCCGTACCCGCCGCCGCGCCACCCGTGCCGTGGCCGCTCCCGAGGCGCCCGTCGCCGAGGTCGCGCCCGTCGTGGTGGTCGAGGCTCCGGCCGTCGTGGCCGAGGAGCCGGCCGCACCGGCCGCCGCTCCCGCCCGTGCCCGCCGTCGTGCCACCCGCGCCGTGACCGCCCCCGAGGCTCCGGTCGCCGAGGTCGCGCCCGTCGTCGTGGTGGAGGAGGAGCCTGCTGCTCCCGCCGCCGCTCCGGTGCGCGCCCGTCGCCGTGCGACCCGTGCCGTGGCCGCTCCCGAGGCTCCGGTCGCCGAGGTCGCGCCCGTCGTCGTGGTGGAGGAGGAGCCTGCTGCTCCCGCCGCCGCTCCGGTGCGCGCCCGTCGCCGTGCGACCCGTGCCGTGGCCGCTCCCGAGGCGCCGGCTGCCGAGGTCGCGCCCGTCGTCGTGGTGGAGGAGGAGCCTGCTGCTCCCGCCGCCGCTCCGGTGCGCGCCCGTCGCCGTGC
>NZ_JBHYVM010000056.1:0-11396 GCF_042750105.1 Streptomyces sp. NPDC059443
GGAAAAATCCAGCCCCGCCGGCGTTTGAGGCGCGGGGTCTGGGGCGGAGCCCCAGGACACGGCGCGGCACGTGCCCTGGACCCGCCGCCGAGCGCAGCGGACTGGCAGGGTGAGGGAGTGGATCAGCTAGCGCTCTTGTTCGTGCTCCTGCTGGGAGCCGTGGTCACCGTGCCGCTCGGGGATCGGCTGGGGCTGCCCGCGCCGGTGCTGATGACGCTCGGCGGGGTGGTGCTCGCCCTGGTGCCGGCCGTACCCAATGTCGACATCCCGCCCGAGTACATCCTGCCGCTCGTGCTGCCCCCGCTGCTCTACGCCTCCGTGCAGCGGACCTCCTGGAGACAGTTCGCCGCCAACGTGCGGCCCATCTTCCTGCTGGCCGTGGCGCTCGTGTTCGTCACCACCGCCGCCGTGGCCGCCGTCGCGCACGCCGTCGTGCCGGGTCTCCCGATCGCCGCGGCCGTCGCGCTCGGCGCGCTGGTCGCGCCGCCCGACCCCGTGGCCGCCACCGCCGTGGCCGGATCGCTCGGGCTGCCCCGCCGGATGGTGTCGATCCTGGAGGGCGAAGGGCTGTTCAACGACGTCACCGCCATCGTGCTCTACCACGTGGCCATCGCCGCCTCCGTGAGCGGGAGCTTCTCCTGGCCCGCGGCGCTCGGGGAGTTCGTGCTCTCGGCGGTCGTGGCCGTCGCGGTCGGGCTCGCGCTGGGATGGGCCGCCAACCGGCTCATGGGGCGGCTCGGCGATGCCACGCTCCAGATCGGGCTGACCCTGCTGGTGCCCTTCGTGGCCTACGTGCTGGCCGAGGAGTTCCAGGGCTCCGGGGTACTGGCCGTGCTGACCACGGCGCTGTTCCTCGCCGAGTACGCGACCGACGCCGACGACGTTCTGGGGCGGCTGGCCGGACACACCTTCTGGGAGGTGGTGGACATGCTGGTCACGGGCGTGGCGTTCGGGCTGATCGGGCTGGAGCTGCACAACGTCTTCGGCGTCGCCCGCGGCCGGGAGTGGGAGATGGCCGGGTGGGCGGCGGCCGTGGTCGCGGTGGTGGTCGGCGTACGGCTGGTGTGGCTGCTCCCGGCCGGCTGGCTCGCGAAGAAGCTGCATTCGCGGCGCGACTATGAGGAGGAGATCCCGCTGAGCTGGCGGGAGTCCGTGGTGATGTGGTGGGCCGGGATGCGGGGCGTGGCCTCGGTGGCGCTCGCGCTGGCCATTCCCTTCCGGACGGACGCGGGGGAGGCGTTCCCGGCCCGGGACCAGATCGTCTTCATCGCCTTCGCCGTGATCATGACGACCCTGGTGGTCCAGGGGCTGACCCTGCCGTGGCTGGTCCGCCGGCTCGGCGTGGAGGCCGACGCGGACGCGGAGGCGGACATCGCCCGCGCCCTCGCGATCCGCGCCGCCAAGGCCGCCAAGCGGCGGCTGAAGGAGATCGAGGAAGTGGAGGACCTTCCCGAGGACCTGGCGGAGATGCTCTACCGGCGGGCGTACGACGTGGGGGCGAGGATCAGCCCCGACATGGTCGATGAGGAGCGCCGGGAGGCCTACGCGAAGCGGGTGGAGCGGATCCGCGACGTCCAGCGGATCCAGCGGGAGATGATGTCCGCCGCCCGGCACGAGGTGCTTTCCGCGCGGAGCGAGCCCGGCGCCGATCCGGAGATCGTGGACCGGGTGCTCCGGCACCTGGACGTGCGCAGCCTGCGCAGCTCGTAGGTGCGTTCCCCGTCGAGCGGCAGCGCCGTGAACTCGTGGAAGCCGTCGAAGCCGCGCGGCCCGCTGAAGGCGAACCGCACCCAGGTGCCCGGCACGTGTGGCTGCGCAGCGTCGAGCGCTTCCAGGACGGGTACTTCGCCGCCCTCGGCAGCGACCCCGACCCCGCTCTCGCCGCCCGCGCCGCCGCTCGGCACCCTCGCAGAAGCCCTCGGCGCGGCCGGCCCGCAGGACCGTGACCGGGTCACCCTGGCCCTGATCGACCTGCCGCTGTCCGTGGTCCGCCGCCATCTGCGCGCCGGCCGCCCGCTGCCGCCGTACGCCGAGGACCTCGTCGAGGAATCCGTTACCAAGCTGCTGGCGGGCTAGACCTGGTAGCGCCCCGGTGCGAAGAGGTCCAGGTTCGCCGCTATCCACTCCGAGGTGCGGGTCAGGCCCTCCTGGAGGGAGACCTCCGGCTTCCAGCCGGCCCACTCGCGGGCGCGGGTGTTGTCCGACAGCAGGCGCATGACCTCGCTGCCCGAGGGCCGCAGCCGGCTCGGGTCCACGACCACCTCCGCGTCCCGGCCCGACGCGGTGATCAGGGACTGCGCCAGGTCGCCGATGGAGATCTCCTCGCCGGCACCGAGGTTGACCACCTCGCCCAGCGCCCGGTCGCACTCCGCGACCGCGAGGAATCCCGCGGCCGTGTCCGTCACGTACGTGAAATCGCGCGTCGGGGCGAGCGAGCCGAGCCGGATCTCGCGGGCACCCGAGTGGAGCTGCGCCAGGATCGTCGGGATCACCGCGCGCGCCGACTGGCGGGGCCCGTACGTGTTGAACGGCCGGACCACCGTCACCGGCAGCTCGAACGCGTGGTGGAACGACAGCGCCATCATGTCCGCGCCGATCTTCGACGCGGAGTACGGGGACTGCGGCTGGAGCGGGTGGCTCTCGGCGATCGGGGCCGTCAGGGCGGTCCCGTAGACCTCGCTGGTGGAAGTGTGCACGAGGCGGCGCACGCCGTGGCGGCGGCAGGCCTCGGCCATGTTCTCGGTGCCGGTGACGTTGGTCTGGACGTACGCGCCGGGGGAGGCGTAGCTGTAGGGGATCCCGATCAGCGCCGCCAGGTGGAAGACGGTGTCGCAGCCGGCGACCGCGTCGCTGACCCGGCCCGCGTCGCGGACGTCGCCCGCCCACATCTCGACCGGGCCGCCCGGGTCGGCCAGGTACCGGGCCAGGTGGCCCTTCTCCGCGTACGGCTTGTAGTGCACGAAGGCGCGTACCCTCGCACCCCGCGCCACCAGCAGGTCCACCAGCGTCGAGCCGATGAACCCCTCCGCGCCGGTGACGAGCACGGTCCGGTCGCTCCAGTCCGTCGCGGTCGTGGCCGTGGTGGTGGTCGTCATCGCCGTCGTCGTCATACGAGCTCCAAGGGGGAGAAGGTGGGGGAGGAAGAGGAAAGGGGGAAGCCCGCGACGCGCAGCACCTGCGCCGCCAGCAGTTCGGCGGCCCGCGCGTGCGGGCCCGGGTCGGCCGCACCGGCCATCGCGGACAGCCGGACCGGGTCCGCCAGCAGCGGGGCGAGCAGCTCCGCGAGCCGCCCGGCCGTGGCCTCGGCGTCCGCCAGCAGCAGCCCGGCGCCCGCGTCGGACAGCACCCGGGCGTTGTGGGTCTGGTGGTCGCCCGGGGCGTGCGGGTAGGGCACGAGGACGGCCGGGACCCCGGTCGCCGCGAGCTCCGCGACCGTCGCCGAACCGGCCCGGCACACCACCAGGTCGGCGGCCGCGTACACCAGGTCCATCCGGTCCAGGTAGGGCACGGCCCGCGCGATCCGCCGCCCGCCCGAGGCCGACAGCCGCGCCTCCGTGTCCGCCAGCGCCGCCGGACCCGTCTTGATCAGCAGCTGTACGTCGTCCCGTGCCTGCCAGGCCTCCGCCAGCCCGGCCGCCGCCGTGGTGAGGCGGACGGCGCCCAGGCTGCCGCCGTTGAAGACGACGAGCCGCCGCCCGGCCGGCACCCCGAGCGCGTAGCGGGCCTCGGCGCGCAGGGCCGCCTGGTCGGGGGCGGACAGGTTCGCCAGCCCGGCCAGCGCCGCCGAGATCGGCATTCCGGTGGTCAGCGCCCGCGCCCCGCCCGCCAGATGCTCCCGGCTGCGGTCGAAGGCCACCGCCATGTGCGGGGTGAGGCGGGCCGCGAACTGGTTGGCCCGGCCCGGTACCGCGTTCGACTCGTGGATCACGGCCGGGAGCCCGGCCATCCGGGCCCCGAGCACGGCGGGCGCGCTCGGGTAGCCGCCCATGCCGACGGCCACGTGCGCGCCCTGCGCCCGGATCACGGTCCGCGCCTGCGCGGCCGACCGCAGCAGAGCCGCCGGGAGGAGGTAGCGCTTGGCGCCGAGCGCCGGGTCGAAGGGGATCATGTCGACGGTGTGGAGGCGGTATCCGGCGGCCGGGATCAGCTCGGTCTCCAGACCGCGCTCGGTCCCGACGAACGAGATCACGGCGCCGGGTGCGGCGGCGCGCAGCGCCTCGGCCAGGGCCAGCCCGGGGTAGATGTGGCCGCCGGTGCCGCCCGCGCCGATCACAACGGAAAGCGGCCGGCGTGAGGGTGAGGGTGAGGGGGAGGAGGTCATGGACGCACACTCCCGGTGCGTCCTAAGAACGTTCTAAGAGGTTCTCTCAGAACCATTTGGGAGGCTTTGGCGCATGCAGCGGATTCTGGTGGTGGACGACGAGCCCGAGGTGCGGGCCGCCGTCGAGGACGGCCTCGCCGTCGAGGGGTACGAAGTACGGGGCGCGGCCGACGGGCTGGCCGCCCTGTCCGAGGTGGCGCTCTGGCAGCCCGACGTGGTGGTCCTCGACGTGATGATGCCGGTGCTGGACGGGCTCGGCGTGTGCCGCCAGCTCCGCGCGATGGGCGACCGTACGCCCGTACTCGTCCTCACCGCCCTCGATGCGGTCAGCGAGCGGATCGACGGACTGGAGGCGGGAGCCGACGACTACCTGGTCAAACCGTTCGCCCTCGACGAGCTCGTGGCGAGGGTACGGGCCCTCCTGCGCCGGGCCGCCCCCGACGACCTGGCCGGGGACGGGCACGCACTCTCCTACGGGGACCTCGTGCTCGACCCGGTGACCCGCACCGGGCGGCGCGGCGGGCGGCCGCTGGAGTTCAGCCGCACCGAGGCGGCGCTCCTCGAACTGCTCCTGCGCCACCCCGGCCAGGTGCTGCCCCGCGAGCTCGTCCTGGAGCTGGTGTGGGGCCGGGACTTCGGGCCGGACTCGAACTCGCTCGCCGTCTACGTCGGCTACCTGCGGCGGAAGCTGGAGGCCGGGGGCGAGCCGCGGCTGGTGCACACCGTGCACGGGGTCGGGTACCGGCTGGACGCGGCATGAGCGACCGGAACGGCCGGAGCGGCCGGAGCCGTCGGCGCCCGGGCGCCCGGTGGCGGCGCCGGCGGCCGCTGCGGACCCGGCTCGCGCTGGCGGTCACGGCGGCGGTCGCGCTGGTCGCCGTCGGCGTGTGCGCGGCGGCCTTCTTCGTCGTGCGCGGCGCGCTGTACGAACAGCTCGACCTCAGCCTCACCCAGTCGGCCCGTCTCGCGGCCCAGCGCAACCCGGATTCCGGGCCCGGGACTCTGAGCGGGGAGTGCCGGTTCCTGGCGGCGCCCGCCTGCTCCGAGGTGGTGCCGGCCGATCCGGCGAGCGACCCCGCCGCTCCGTACCTGCTGCCGGTGGCCCCGGCCGCGCGGGAGGTGGCGGGGGGCACGAAGGCCCCGTACTACACCGACATCGTGCACGTCGGGCATCCGGCGCGGATGCTGACCACCGACTACGCGAAGGGGCGGGCGCTCCAGGTGGCGCTGCGGGCGGACACCGTCGAGAAGGGCATCGCGCAGGCCGCGCGGTGGCTGGCGCTGGCGGGGGCGGCGGGGGTCCTGCTGGCCGCGCTGCTCGGCCACTGGGTCGCCCGGACCGGCCTGGCTCCGGTCACCCGGCTCACCGCCGCCGCCGAGCGGATCGCCGCGACCAGGGACCCGCGGCACCGGATCGAACTGCCCCCGCCCGGCCGGGAGGACGAGATCACCCGGCTCGCCGGGAGCTTCAACACGATGCTGGGGGAGCTGGAACAGTCGGTCACCGCGCAGCGGCGGCTGGTCGCGGACGCTTCGCACGAGCTGCGGACCCCTCTGACCGCGCTGCGGACCAACGCGGAGCTGCTGGCGCGGGGGGAACGGCTGACGGCGGAGCAGCGCTCACGGGCCTCGCTGGCGCTGGGGCGGCAGCTGCGGGAGGTGACCGGGCTGGTCAACGACCTGATCGAGCTGGCGCGGGACGAGGAGCCGCGATTGCTGGTGGAACAGGTGCGGCTGGCTCCGCTGGTGGAGCACTGCGTGGGAGCCGCGCGGGCCCACTGGCCGGGGGTGTCGTTCCGGGTCCGGGCGGAGGAGGGCGTGGTGGTGGCGGGGGTGCCGGCGCGGCTCAGCCGGCTGCTGGGGAACCTGCTGGACAACGCGGCGAAGTTCAGTCCGGGCGGGGCTGAGGTGGAGGTGGACCTCTCCGCTCCCGGCGGGCGGGCGGAGGTGACCGTACGGGATCACGGGCCGGGGATCGCGGACGCGGACCTGCCGTATGTCTTCGACCGGTTCTACCGGGCGGGGGCGGCGAGGGCGTTGCCCGGGTCGGGGCTGGGGCTGGCGATGGCTCGGCAGATCGCGCGGGCGCACTCGGCCGAGCTGACGGCCGAAGCCGCCCCGGGTGGGGGCGCGCTGTTCCGGCTGGTGTTCGGAGCCCCGGTCGGCTGAAGGCTGCCCTGCGGGGCTTGTCCCCTACCCGCCCTTCCACCGTTCCCTGGGCTCCGCCCAGACCCGCGCCTCAAACGCCGGCGGGGCTGAAATTGCCCCTACTGGTCACGGCCCCGGTCGGGGCACCGCCTCGGAGGTCGCGATGCGGGGCAGGGCGTACGGGTGGTGGGTCACCAGCCAGGTGATCAGGCGTTCGCGGACCGCGCAGCGGAGGGTCCAGAGGGCGTCGGCGTCCTTCGCCGTGACCACCGCGCGGATGTGGACCGTGTGCGGGGTGGTGTCCGTGACGGCCAGGGAGCCGGTGCGGCCGTCCCATTCCGGGACGGTCTTGAGGATCCGCTGGAGTTCCTCGCGCATCAGGTCCACCGGGGCGCTGTGGTCCAGGTGCCAGAACACGGTGCCCGTCATCTGCGCGCCGCCGCGCGACCAGTTCTCGTAGGGCTTGCTCGTGAAGTACGACACCGGCATCGTGATCCGGCGCTCGTCCCAGGTGCGGACGGTGAGGAAGGTCAGGGTGATCTCCTCCACCGTGCCCCACTCCTTGTCGACCACCACCGTGTCGCCGATCCGGACGGTGTCGCCGAAGGCGATCTGGAGTCCGGCGAAGAGGTTGCCCAGCGCGGACTGGGCCGCGATGCCCGCGACGATGCCGAGGACTCCCGCCGAGGCCAGCATCGAGGTGCCGACCGTGCGCATCTCCGGGAACGTGAGGAGCATCGCCCCGGCGGCCACCACGATCACCGTCGCCGTGATCACCCGCTGGATCAGCGTGACCTGGGTGCGGACCCGGCGGACGCGGGCCTCGTCCTCGGCGTCGGCCGCGTAGCGGGCGTAGACGGAGTCCACGACCGCCCTCACGATCCGCACCAGCAGCCACGCGGCCCCGGCGATCAGGACCAGGGTCAGGGCGTGCCCCAGAGTGTCCCTGCTGCGGCGCGCCACCTGGAGCAGGGAGGCGGCCAGGACCAGCAGGAACGGCGGCCGGCAGCGGCGCAGCAGCCCCCACAGCGGGGTCTCGCCGTGCCGGGCGTCGACGCGGCGCAGGGTCACGTCCAGCAGCCAGCCCGCGAACAGGGTGACGACCAGGGTCCCGGCCACGACGAGGATCGGGCGCAGGAGGGGGTGCGTGTCCATGGACATCAACGTAACCGGAGGCGGTCCGGCGCAGCTGGCACGATGGGGGCATGAACATCATGCTTTTCCATTCGACCTATGGGCTGCGGCCCGCGGTGTTGGAGGCGGCCGAGCGGCTGCGCGCGGCCGGGCACCAGGTCCAGGTGCCGGATCTCTTCGAGGGACGCACTTTCGGGACCGTCGAGGAGGGCATGGCCCACCAGGACGAGATCGGCCGCGACGAACTGCTCAAGCGCGCGGTGCTGGCCTCGGCCCCGCACTCCGACCAGGGGCTGGTCTACGCCGGCTTCTCCTTCGGCGGTTCGCTCGCCCAGCACCTGGCGCTCGCCGACGAGAAGGCGCGCGGGCTGCTGCTCCTGCACGGGACGGCCGACCTGGACGACGAGGCCTCGGTCGACGACCTGCCGGTCCAGCTGCACATCGCGGACCCGGACCCGTTCGAGCCGCACGACTGGCTGAACGCCTGGTACCTGCGGATGCGGCGGGCCGGGGCGGACGTGGAGGTCCACCGCTACCCGGGGGCCGGACACCTGTTCACGGACCCGGGGCTGGACGACTACGACGCCGAGGCCGCCGAGCAGGCCTGGACGGCCGCGCTCGGTTTCCTCGACTCCCTTTAGGGGCACGTGCGAAGACGGGGCCCCGCGTGCGGGGCCCCGTCCTCATGTGCGTCAGGCGCGGTACGCCGTCCAGCTGCTCTTCATGCGGCTCACCTGGCCCGCGGTGAACTGGTACATGCAGGAGTCGTACGTGTAGTCCATGAAGTTGTGGATCGGGTCCACACCGCTCGCGGTGCAGGTGTCACGGCCGGTCGGGCACTCGAAGGCCGCGCTCGCCTCGGCCGGGGTGTCGGAGACCGAGTCGCCGCTGCCCGTGCAGCCGCCCTGGAAGGTGTGGTAGAGCCCGAGCCAGTGGCCGATCTCGTGGGTGGCGGTGTCGCCCTCGTTGTAGTTGGTGGCGGAGCCGCCGGGGATCGAGCTGTTGAGGATGACCACGCCGTCCATCTTGGGCTGGGAGGCGTAGGAGCTGGGGAAGGTGGCCCAGCCGAGGAGTCCGCCGCCGAGGTTGGCGGTGTAGAGGTTCAGCGCGTTCTTGCCGCCCTTGCGCAGGGCGGTCTTCATGTCCTTCTCCGCCTTGGTGCCGTCGGAGACGGTGTACCAGGTGGAGTTGTTCGTGTAGTCGGTCCCGGCGAGGGAGAACTGGAAGCCGGAGTTCACGTTTCCGCTGCCCTGGCCGGCGTACGCGGCGTTGAGGACCGAGATCTGCCCGTTGATCTGCGCGGCCGTCAGGTTTCCGGCGCTGCCGGAGGTGATGACGTGCACGTACACGGGGATGGTGATGGTGGCCGCGGCGGCGGTGCCGGCGGACGGGGCGGCCCGCAGGCCCTGGTTCTTGGCGTTCACCGCGGCGAGCTTCTTCGCCAGGTCGGCGTTCATCGCCTTGACCTGGGTGTCGCTGAGCTCGTCGGAGTCGGGGGCGTGCGCGTCCTTGGGGCGGGCTACGCGGGCGTTGGCGGCGGCGGCGGCGCCCCCCGCGGCCTGCTCGGCGCACGCCTCGGCCGGGGTCCTGGCCGTGTGGGACGGGGCCGCGGCGACGGTGGTGGGGGCCGTCATCGGGGCGAACGCCAGGGTGCCGGCCACGAGGGCGGTGCCCATGAGGCGGCGGCGGAGCAGGGGGGATATGCGGGCGGCAGCGCGCACGTTGACTCCTCGGAGCATGGTGGGGGACGTGAGTGGGGAATCCTCACGCGGCGCCGAGCTTACGTGTGCATGTCATCCGGTCGGCAAGGCCTCGGAAGTTAAAGATTTGTTGCGCGCGATGGCGGAGGGGCGCCTCCTGTGCACCAGGCGCCCCTCCGGACAACAGAAATGACGGACGATCAGCCGGTCGGCCGATCGGCCGATCAGCGCACCGGCTGGTCCGCCCGCTCCACCTTCTGCGTCCCGTTCAGCGTCCGGTACGAACGCTCCCAGGAGGTGGTCGCGTCCTGGCGCCGCTTGTCGGAGACCACGTAGTAGTCCATCTGGGAACGCTCGGCCGTCACGTCCAGGACGCCGTAGCCGTGAGCGTCCATATCCAGCCACTTCACGTGCCGGTTGGCGGCCTTGATCGCCGCCTCCGCGACCAGCGAGGCGGTGCGCGCCGGCACGTGCAGCAGGTCGTCGATGTTGTCCGAGGTCACCGAGGTCACCACGAACTCCACGCCCGCCGACTTCGACCACGGGTAGGTGGCCGCCGTCACCGGGACGTCGTTCGCGAACGCCATGTGGATGTCCCCGGTCAGGAAGACGGTGTTGCGGATGTTGCGGTCCGTCAGGTGGCCCAGCAGCTCCCGGCGGTCGTCCGTGTACCCGTCCCACTGGTCCACGTTGATCGCGAGTCCGCCGGTGGGCAGGCCCAGCAGCCCCGTGAGCGGCTCCAGCAGGTGCGCGGGCAGCGCTCCGAAGGCCAGCGGCGAGATCATCACCGAGGTGCCCACCAGCTTCCAGGTCGCCTGGGAGCCCGCCAGCCCCGCCTTCAGCCAGTCCAGCTGGGTCCGCCCGGTGATGGTGCGCTCCGGGTCGTCCACCTTGCCGCTGCCGACGCCCGCCTGCTGCGAGCGGAAGGTCCGCAGGTCCAGCAGGAGCAGATCGGCCAGGGTGCCGAAGCGCAGCCGGCGGTAGACGGTGCCCTCGGTGGAGGTGCGGACCGGCATCCACTCGAAGTAGGCGCGGCGGGCGGCGGCGGCGCGGGTCGCGAAGTCGCCCTCGGTGGCCGGATCGTGGTTCTCGGCGCCGCCGGACCAGCTGTCGTTGGCGATCTCGTGGTCGTCCCAGATCGCGATGATCGGATGGGCCAGGTGGAGGGCCTGGAGGTCCGGGTCCGTCTTGTACTTGCCGTGCCGGGTGCGGTAATCGGCCAGCGTGAGGATCTCGTGCAGCGGCGCGTGCTGCCGTACGACGTACTTCGCCTCGGGGTAGCCGCCGGTCTTGTACTCGTAGATGTAGTCGCCCAGGTGCAGGACCGCGTCCAGGTCGGCCCGCGCGGCCAGGTGGCGGTACGCGGAGAAGTAGCCGGACTCCCAGTTCGCGCAGGAGACCACTCCGAAGCGGACCTGCGGGGTGGTGGTCTCGGCGGCGGGGGCGGTGAGGGTCCGGCCGACCGGGGAGACGGTGCCCCCGGCGGTGAACCGGTACCAGTAGGCCGTCTGCGGCCGCAGTCCCCGTACGTCGGCCTTGACGGTGTGGTCGGAGTCGGCGCTCGCGGTGACGGTGCCGCGCGCGACCACCCGGGAGAAGGCCTTGTCCTCGGCGAGCTCCCAGTCCACCGCGGTGGCCGGGCCCGCACCGGAGCCCGGTACGGCCGCGGCGGTCGGGGTGACGCGGGTCCACAGCAGGATCCCGTCGGGCAGCGGGTCGCCGGAGGCCACGCCGTGCAGGAAGACGGGGGCCTCGGCGGCGGCGCCCGCGGCGCCCGCGGCGGACGGTGCGCTCTGCGCGGCCTGGGCGGTCCCGGAGGCCAGCGCGGTCATCGGGCCGAGGGCCGCCGTGGCCGCGGCGGCCAGGACGACCGTGCGGCGGTTAGGGGTCGACGGGGACGCCGACTCCTGGGCAGGGGAGGAGAGTTGACTGGTCACGGATGATCATATTACCGACGGGTACAGGCTCCGGAACAGTACGGGAAAGCAACGGGCGGGGGGGCGCGGAGATGGAGGACCCCCCGCGCGGGGGGCGGCGGGGGGGCGGGCCCCCAGGGCGAGTCTGTATCGCCCCCGCTAGCCCCCCGGCGCAGG
>NZ_JBHYVM010000056.1:11406-18324 GCF_042750105.1 Streptomyces sp. NPDC059443
TGTTGGTGGGCTGGGATATGTTTAACAGACACAAAACTCTGAGAGTTCGCCCGCCCGTCGGTGGTCCAGCAGGGGATCAGCCCGCGATGGCCTTGTCGATCGCCGCCGTGAACGCCTCGGGCGTCTGCGGCATCGGGTCGATCTTCTTGCCGTCCATCTTCAGCGTCGGCGTGCCCGTCACACCGCTCTTGTCGAAGACCTTGGACATCTCCAGCGCCCACCGGTTGTACGTGCCGTCCTCGACGGCCTTCTTGAACTCGGCGTTGCCCTTGAGCGCCGGGACCTGGTCCGCGACCGACAGGAGGTAGTCGTCCTTGGCGAACTTGTCGTCCTTCTCGTCCGGGTGGTTCGCCGCGGAGTAGAGGGCCGTCTTGTACTCCAGGAACGCCTCGGGGCTGACGTTGAGGGCGGCGCCCAGCGCGCTCAGGGCGTTCTTCGAGCCGCTGCCGGGGATGCCCTTGTCGATGAAGGTGGCGCCGATGTACTGGATCTTGAACTTGCCGGCGTCGAGGTCCTTCTTGACCTGCGGGCCGACCGTCTGCTCGAAGGTGGCGCAGACCGGGCAGCGCGAGTCCTCGTACAGCTCCAGGGTCTTCTTGGCGTCGGCCTTGCCGATGACGACGGTGGTGCCGTTCTCGCCCGTGGTGTTCTTCGGCGCGACCACGGCGGCCTTGGCGGCCGCGTCCCACTCGCCCGGCTTGTTGGCCTGCACGACCAGGTAGCCGACTCCGCCGGCCAGGGCGAGGGCCGCGGCGACGCCGGCGGCCACGAACACCTGGCGGCGGACCTTGGCCTTCTTGGCGTGCTGCTCGCGTTCGGCGCGCAGCCGCTCGCGGGCGGCGGCCTTGTTCGCCTGGCTGTTGCGTGAGCTCATGATGGTCTCCGTGGGGTCTGGCTTCGTCCGGAAGCCGGGTGAAAGGGGGGTGCCTCGCGTACGTCAGGCGCGGGCGAGCGCGCCGAGTGCGCGAGGAGGTCCCCGCCGTCCCACGGAATGTGCGGGGAACCGGGTACGGGCCCCCGCGTCGGCGAGCACCGGCCGCGGCGCCCGCGGCGCCGCCGGGCCGAAGGCCGCGGCCACCCCGGTCGAGGCCAGGAGCAGCGGCCGGAAGGCGCAGGCGGCCGCCGCGTCGAGCAGCCGGCCCAGCGCCCGCTCCCCGTGCCGCAGCCACACCGAGGCGAGCAGCCCGACCGAGACGTGCGCGCCCAGCAGCAGCCAGGGTGTCCACGGTCCGGGCGCGGCCAGCAGCGCGGCCGGGTCGGCGGCCGCGCCGCCCACCTGGGCCAGCGGTCCGCCCACCGGGGTGCCGCCGCACAGGTCGGCCAGGCCCAGGGCGCGCAGGGGGCCCGATACGGGCCCGCCGGCGGGTCCGTAGCAGAGGTGCTGGCCGGCGGTGAAGGCGGTGTCGGCGGCCAGCTCCAGCGGCACGAGGAGCCCGGCGATGGGGCCGAGGCCCCGCTCCCGCCCGGCCAGGGCGTAGGCGATCGCGAACACGGTGGCGAAGGCGCCGCCCACCAGGGCGGGCGGCAGCGGCACCCGGGACATCAGGACGTGCGAGCCGGCCGAGAGCAGCACGACGAGCGCGCTGAACAGCGCGGCCCGCAGCCCTCGTAGCCCTACCCCGGATATGTCCATCGCCGCGAGTGTGCCACGAGTCCCTGTGGGGGAGGGTCGCAGGTCCCGATTGAAGACCGAACCATCCCTTTTGGGCCGATTACCGCTGCTGCCGCTGGCTCAGGACGTGCCCGTTGCGGAAGAGGTCCACGAAGATCTGGTGGTCGGCGCGCGCCCGGGACCCGTAGGCGTGGGCGAAGTCCACCAGCAGTTCGGCGAACCCCTCCTCGTCGGCGGCGATGGCCGCGTCGATGGCCCGCTCCGTGGAGAAGGGGACCAGCGTCTGGCCGCTCTCCTGCTCGTCGGCCGCGCCGTGCATGGTCGCCGTCGCCCGGCCCAGGTCCGCGACCACGGCCGCGATCTCCTCCGGATCGTCCAGGTCCGACCAGTCGAGGTCCACCGCGTACGGGGAGACCTCCGCCACCAGCTGCCCGGAGCCGTCCAGCTCGGTCCAGCCCAGCCACGGGTCGGCGTGCGCCTGAAGGGCGCGCTGGGAGATCACCGTGCGGTGCCCCTCGTGCCGGAAGTACTCGCGCACCGCCCGGTCCGTGATGTGCCGGGAGACGGCCGGGGTCTGGGCCTGCTTGAGATAGATCACGACGTCGTTCTCCAGGGCGTCGCTGTGCCCCTCCAGCAGGATGTTGTACGAGGGCAGGCCCGCCGAGCCGATGCCGACGCCCCGGCGGCCCACCACGTCCTTGACCCGGTAGGAGTCGGGGCGCACCAGGGACTCGTCCGGCAGGCTCTCCAGGTACCCGTCGAAGGCGGCGAGCACCTTGTACCGGGTGGCCGCGTCCAGCTCGATGGTCCCGGCGCCGGGGGAGAAGCGGCGCTCGTGGTCGCGGATCTCGGTCATCGAGTCGAGCAGGGCGAAGCGGGTGCGGCGGCGGGCCGCGCGCAGGGCCTCCAGCAGCGGGCCGTCGGCCGTGTCCAGGGTGAAGGAGGGGACCTCCTCGTGCTTGGCGCCGGTCGCCAGCTGGTGGATCCGCTCCCGGTAGGCCGCCGCGTAGGTCCGCACGAGCCCGCTGATCTGCTCGTCGCTGAGCGCCTTGGTGTAGCCGATCAAGGCGACGGAGGCGGCGAACCGCTTGAGGTCCCAGGTGAAGGGGCCGACGTAGGCCTCGTCGAAGTCGTTGACGTTGAAGACCAGGCGGCCGTTGGCGTCCATGTAGGTGCCGAAGTTCTCGGCGTGCAGATCGCCGTGGATCCACACCCGGCCGGTGCGCTCGTCCAGGTACGGGCCGCCGTGCCGCTCGCGCTCCAGATCGGAGTAGAAGAGGCAGGCCGTGCCCCGGTAGAAGGCGAAGGCGGAGGCCGCCATCTTCCGGAATTTGACCTGGAAGGCGGCGGGGTCTGCGGCGAGGAGCTCACCGAACGCGATGTCGAACACGTCGAGTATCTGCTCGGCGCGCTGTTCGTCCGTGGTCTCGGGAACCGCCATGGCGGGTGCCTCCTGGTGGCGCGGCTGTGGCGCTGATTCGCGGGCTGACTGTGGTCGATCTGTGGTCGTTTTCCGGACACTGTCCTTGGTCCTGCAACGGATGACCGTACCCGTCGGTGCCCACGATCTTTCACCCGGCCGACGTAGACTTCAGGGCTGCCGCCCTCTCTCCCCTCCGGAGGATCCCCACCGTGACCAAGACGCCGTTCACGCACCTGCACGTCCACACCCAGTACTCCCTGCTGGACGGTGCCGCGCGGCTGAAGGACATGTTCAACGCGTGCAACGAGATGGGCATGTCGCACATCGCGATGTCCGACCACGGCAACCTCCACGGGGCGTACGACTTCTTCCACACCGCGAAGAAGGCCGGGATCACCCCGATCATCGGGATCGAGGCATATGTCGCCCCGGAGTCCCGGCGCAACAAGCGCCGCATCCAGTGGGGCCAGCCGCACCAGAAGCGCGACGACGTGTCCGGTTCCGGCGGTTACACCCACAAGACGATCTGGGCGGCGAACGCCACCGGCCTGAACAACCTCTTCCGGCTGTCCTCCGACGCGTACGCCGAGGGCTGGCTCACCAAGTGGCCGCGCATGGACAAGGAGACCATCAGCAAGTGGTCGGAGGGCCTGATCGCCTCCACCGGCTGCCCCTCCGGCGAGCTCCAGACCCGGCTGCGCCTCGGCCAGTTCGACGAGGCCCTCAAGGCCGCCTCCGAATACCAGGACATCTTCGGCAAGGACCGCTACTTCCTGGAGCTGATGGACCACGGCATCGAGATCGAGCGCCGGGTCCGCGACGGGCTGCTGGAGGTCGGCAAGAAGCTCGGCATCCCGCCGCTGGTGACGAACGACTCCCACTACACGTACGCCAGCGAGGCCGGCGCCCACGACGCCCTGCTCTGCATCCAGACCGGCAAGAACCTCTCGGACCCGGACCGCTTCCGCTTCGACGGCACCGGCTACTACCTGAAGTCCACGGACGAGATGTACGCCATCGACTCCTCGGACGCCTGGCAGGAGGGCTGCGCCAACACGAAGCTGGTCGCGGACCAGATCGACACCGAGGGCATGTTCCAGTTCCGGAACCTGATGCCGAAGTTCGACATCCCGGACGGCTACACCGAGGTCACCTGGTTCCGCGAGGAAACCATGCGCGGCATGCACCGCCGCTACCCCGGAGGCATCCCGGACGACCGGATGAAGCAGGCCGAGTACGAGATGGACACGATCATCTCGATGGGCTTCCCCGGCTACTTCCTCGTGGTCGCCGACTTCATCATGTGGGCCAAGAACCAGGGCATCGCGGTCGGCCCCGGCCGAGGCTCCGCGGCCGGCTCGATCGTCGCGTACGCCATGGGCATCACCGACCTCGACCCGATCACCCACGGTCTGATCTTCGAGCGCTTCCTGAACCCCGAGCGCGTCTCCATGCCCGATGTCGACATCGACTTCGACGAGCGCAGGCGCGTCGAAGTGATCAGGTACGTGACCGAGAAGTACGGCGCCGACAAGGTCGCCATGATCGGCACCTACGGCACGATCAAGGCCAAGAACGCGATCAAGGACTCCGCGCGCGTCCTGGGCTACCCGTACGCCATGGGCGACCGCCTCACCAAGGCCATGCCCGCCGACGTCCTCGGCAAGGGCATCCCGCTCTCCGGCATCCTCGACCCGCAGCATCCCCGCTACGGCGAGGCCGGCGAGATCCGCGGGATGTACGAGAACGAGCCGGACGTCAAGAAGGTCATCGACACCGCCCGCGGCGTGGAGGGCCTGGTCCGCCAGATGGGCGTGCACGCGGCCGGCGTGATCATGTCCAGCGAGACGATCACCGACCACGTACCGGTCTGGGTCCGCCACTCCGACGGCGTCACCATCACCCAGTGGGACTACCCGAGCTGCGAATCGCTCGGCCTGCTGAAGATGGACTTCCTCGGCCTGCGCAACCTCACGATCATGGACGACGCCGTCAAGATGGTGAAGGCCAACAAGGGGATCGACATCGATCTCCTGGGCCTGCCGCTCGACGACCCCAAGACCTTCGAACTGCTCGGCCGCGGCGACACCCTCGGCGTGTTCCAGTTCGACGGCGGGCCCATGCGCTCCCTGCTGCGCCTGATGAAGCCCGACAACTTCGAAGACATCTCCGCCGTGTCCGCCCTGTACCGGCCGGGCCCGATGGGCATGAACTCGCACACCAACTACGCCCTGCGCAAGAACAAGCAGCAGGAGATCACCCCGATCCACCCCGAGCTGGAGGGCCCGCTCGAAGAGGTGCTCGCGGTCACCTACGGCCTGATCGTCTACCAGGAGCAGGTCCAGAAGGCCGCCCAGATCATCGCCGGCTACTCGCTCGGCGAGGCCGACATCCTGCGCCGCGTGATGGGCAAGAAGAAGCCCGAGGAACTGGCGAAGAACTTCGTCATCTTCGAGGCGGGAGCCAAGGAGAAGGGCTTCAGCGACCAGGCGATCAAGGCCCTGTGGGACGTCCTGGTCCCCTTCGCCGGCTACGCCTTCAACAAGGCGCACTCGGCCGCGTACGGCCTGGTCTCCTACTGGACCGCCTACCTCAAGGCCAACTTCCCGGCCGAGTACATGGCGGGCCTGCTCACCTCGGTCAAGGACGACAAGGACAAGTCCGCGATCTACCTGAACGAGTGCCGCCGGATGGGCATCAAGGTGCTCCCGCCGAACGTGAACGAGTCGGAGCCGAACTTCGCCGCCCAGGGCGACGACGTGATCCTCTTCGGCCTCACCGCCGTGCGCAACGTCGGCCAGAACGTCGTCGAGTCGATCATCAAGACCAGGAAGGCCAAGGGGAAGTTCGCCTCCTTCCCCGACTTCCTGGACAAGGTCGAGGCCGTCGTCTGCAACAAGCGCACCGTCGAGTCCCTGATCAAGGCCGGCGCCTTCGACGAGATGGGCCACACCCGTAAGGGCCTGGTCGCCCACCACGAACCGATGATCGACAACGTGGTCGCGGTGAAGCGCAAGGAGGCCGAGGGACAGTTCGACCTCTTCGGCGCAATGGGTGACGAGAGCGCGAGCGACGAGCCGGGCTTCGGCCTCGACGTCGAGTTCTCCGACGTCGAGTGGGAGAAGGCCTACCTGCTCGCCCAGGAGCGCGAGATGCTCGGCCTCTACGTCTCCGACCACCCGCTCTTCGGCCTGGAGCACGTCCTCTCCGACAAGACCGACGCCGGGATCTCCCAGCTCACCGGCGGGGAGCACGGGGACGGCGCCGTCGTCACCATCGGCGGCATCATCTCGGGCCTCCAGCGCAAGATGACCAAGCAGGGCAACGCCTGGGCCATCGCCACCGTCGAGGACCTGGCCGGCTCCATCGAGTGCATGTTCTTCCCCGCGACCTACCAGCTCGTCTCCACCCAGCTGGTCGAGGACACCGTCGTCTTCGTCAAGGGCCGCCTGGACAAGCGCGAGGACATCCCCCGGCTGGTCGCCATGGAGATGATGGTCCCCGACCTGTCCAACGCCGGGACCAACGCCCCCGTCGTCCTCACCATCCCGACCGTCAAGGTGACCCCGCCGATGGTGACCCGGCTGGGTGAGATCCTGCGCCACCACCAGGGCAACAGCGAGGTGCGGATCAAGCTCCAGGGGCCGCGCACCACCACCGTGCTCCGCCTCGACAAGCACCGGGTCAAGCCCGACCCGGCGCTCTTCGGCGACCTCAAGGTGCTCCTCGGGCCGTCCTGCCTGGCCGGCTAGCCGGAGCGACAGCGCGAGAAGGGGGGGGGGGGCGGGGGGGGCGCGGGGGGGGCGGGGGGGGCGCCCCGCGGGGGCGGGGGTGGGGGGGGGGCGGTCTGTGGGTTGTTTTGTGTGGTGGTGTGAGAGGGGAG
>NZ_JBHYVM010000056.1:18334-33449 GCF_042750105.1 Streptomyces sp. NPDC059443
GCCCCGCCGGGGGGTGGGCGATCTTTTCCAAACTCCGCGCTGGCGGGGGGCCTTAACGTCGTGTTGGGGGCGCGAACCCTGGGTAGCTCCGCCCGCCCGGGGCGGCGGGGGGCGGGCCCTTCTCATGTCCGCACGGAGGCGTCAGTTGTGGCCGAAGCGCTTCTGCTTGCTCTTGTGCGCCATGTCCAGCGGCGACGGCGAAGGCGACGGCGACGAGGACATCGACTCGGACGAGGATTCCGTCTTGGACGGATCCTGCGACGAGCGGGCCTGCTGCTTCTGCGGCTGCTTCTGGTTCTTGTTCTTGGCCATGGGGGAACCTCCGTGAGGGTCTAGGGGCCAGGACCGCCTTCACACTCACACAGCGCCGTAAACGGCGCATTTTGGATCATTACCGCGCGTAGTCGGGGCCCCCACCGGGCACGCCTGAGAGATACGCCACGCCGATGATCGAGTTCCGGCCGTCAACGCCCTTGCGGTCGGGCAGACTCGGGGAAACTCAGAGGACCCCCAGGGAAGAGGGTGGTACGCGTGGACCGCTGCGTCGTCCTGGTGGACGCCGGCTATCTGCTGGGCGCCGCCGCGAGCCTTCTCGCGGGAGAACCCTCCCGCTCCCGCATCACCGTCGACCATGCGGCGCTCATCCAGGGCCTGCGCGAGCGTGCCGAAGCCGACACCGAACAGCCGCTGCTGCGGATCTACTGGTTCGACGGTGCGCCCGACCGGGTGCCCCAGCCCGAGCACCGCCGGCTGCGCGTCATGCCCCGCGTCACCGTCCGCCTGGGCGCCCTGACCCGCAGCGACGGCCGGTGGGCGCAGAAGGGCGTCGACGCGGCCATGCACGCCGAGCTCACCGAGCTCGCCCGCAACCGCGCCTGCTCGGACGTCGTACTCGTCACGGGCGACGGGGACCTGCTGCCCGGCCTGATGTCGGCCAAGGAACACGGGGTCGCCGTCCACCTGTGGGCCGTCCAGGCCGCCGACGGCGACTACAACCAGTCCGAGGACCTCGTCGCCGAAGCCGACGAACGCCGCGTCCTGGACCGTACGTGGATCACCCGGGCCGTCCGCGCCCGCGACCTCACCGGCCTCTGCGCCCCGGCCCCCGCGCCGCGACCCGAGATCGCCGCCATCCTCTCCGCGCCCCTCCCCGAGGCGGCCCTCGCCGAAGCCGCGCGCGGCAACGGCAGCCGGCCCTCGGCCTCCGTGGAGCCCGAGGAGGGCGGCGTACCCGGCCCGGCCTCGCCCGCCACCGCGAACGGCCGGACCGTGCCGACCCCGAAGGACCTCGCGGGCGCCCTGCGCGCCCCCGGCTCGCCGGCCGCCGCCCCCGCGGCGACCGCGGCCAACGGGGCGCCCCCGGCCGGCAGCGCCCTGCGCTGGTCCTCCGACAAGGGCTGGATCGACCGCGCCGGGCCGCTCGGCGAGCCCGCCGAGACCGCCTCGCTGCCCACCCTCGCCCAGCTCACCTCCGCCGAGCAGCGCTGGGCGGACCGCGAGGAGGACATCACCACCGTCGGCGGAGACCCCTTCGAGGTCGGCCAGGTCTTTGCCCGGCGCTGGATGGAGCGGCTCCCGGAGACCGTCCACCTGCAGAAGCTCGCCACCATGTACCCGCGGATCCCGCACCGGATCGACGGGGAACTGCTGCGCTACGCCGCCCGCTTCGGGCTCCTCGCCCACAAGGACGACCAGATCGACGAGCACGACCGCTACGCCATCCGGGCCGGGTTCTGGCGCGAGATCGACGTACGGGCGGCCGCCGAACACGTCGCGGCCGCCGGTGTGCCCTCCACCGTGGTCCCGCACGCCTCCCCGGCCCCCGGGGCGGCCGGGGCCGCCACGGCCGCGGTCGCGGTGGCCCCGGCAGTCGAGTAGGGGCGCGAACCCCGTAGGCTGCTCCCTCGTGAGTACGGGCACAGCACAGGCTGAAACGGGCACGGCAACGGCCGCGGGAGTGGCCTCCGACGTGGTCTGCGCGGTGCGTGACCTGGTCAAGACGTATCCCGCGGTACGCGGACGGCGCGGGGCCCCCGCCCTGCCCGAGACCCGCGCCACCGACGGGATCTCCCTGGACGTCCGGCGCGGCGAGATCTTCGGCCTGCTCGGCCCCAACGGCGCCGGCAAGTCCACCCTGGTCCGCCAGCTCACGGGCCTGATGCGGCCCGACGCCGGTTCGGTGACCCTGCTCGGCCACGACCTCGTGCGCCACCCCGAACGGGCGGCCCGGCTGCTCGCCTACCTCGGGCAGGAATCCACCGCCCTCGACGAGCTCACCGTCTCCCTGGCCGCCGAGACCACGGGCCGGCTGCGCGGGCTCGGGCTGCGCGAGGCGCGGGCCGAGCGGGACGCCGTACTGGAGGAGCTCGGGCTGACCGAGATCGCCGGGCGGCCCCTGAAGAAGCTCTCCGGCGGACAGCGGCGCCTGGCCTGCTTCGCCGCCGCACTGGTGGGGGAGCGGCCCGTACTGGTCCTCGACGAACCCACCACCGGCATGGACCCGGTGGCCCGGCGGGCCGTCTGGGCCGCCGTCGACCGGCGCCGCGCGCAGAGCGGAGCCACCGTGCTGCTGGTCACCCACAACGTCATCGAGGCCGAGACGGTCCTCGACCGGGTCGCCGTCATCGACCAGGGCCGGGTCATCGCCTGCGACACCCCGGCCGGGCTCAAGGCCAAGGTCTCCGACGAGGTCCGCCTGGAACTCGTCTGGCGCGAGTCCGCTCCGCTGGGTTTCCCGGAGGTAGCGGCGCTGCGCGAGCGTGCGGTCGAGACGGGGCGGCGCTGGGTGCTGCGGCTCGGGGCCGACGAGGCGCGGGCCGCGGTGGCCGCGGTGACCGGCGGCCCGGGCTTCGCCGCGCTCGACGACTTCACACTGGCCACGCCGAGCCTGGAGGACGTGTACCTCGCGCTGGGCGGGAAATCGAAAGGGCTGGTGAAGTCGTGAGTGACCGTCTGGCAGGCGCTGTCGCGCCACTCGGGGCCGCGCAGATGGCGGGCGCGCCCGTACAGGCCGTGCCGACCGCCGCCGCGCCCGTACAGGCCGTGCCGACGGCCGCCGCAGCCGCCGCCGCCGGACAGGGCGCTGCCCCGCCGAACGCGGTCCAACAGCACGCCGCCGCGCCGCTGGCTCCGCGCGCCCGGTTCTTCCCGGCGCTCGCCGCCGTCTACCGGGCGCAGCTGTCCCGGGCGCGGGTCTCGCGCATCCCGCTGCTGTTCGTGGCCACCTTCCAGTCCGTCGGGATCATGATCCTGATGCGGGGCGTGGTCGACGGGGGCTCCGAGGCACGGGCCGTCGTCGCCGGGTCCTCGGTGCTGGTCGTGGCCTTCGTCGCGCTGAACCTGCTCGCGCAGTACTTCGGACAGCTCAGGGCGAGCGGCGGGCTGGACCACTACGCCACCCTGCCGGTGCCGCCCGCCTCGGTGGTGCTGGGCGCGGCCGCCGCGTACGCCTCCTTCACCCTGCCGGGCACGCTGGTGACGGCCGTCTTCGGCAGCGTGCTCTTCGGGCTGCCGATGAGCGGACTGTGGATCCTGGTGGCCGTGGTGCCGCTGGCCGGGGCCGCGCTGGCCGGGCTCGGCGCGGCGCTGGGGCTGCTCGCGCCCCGGCAGGAGCTGGCCACCCTGGCCGGGCAGCTCGGCATGTCCGCGGCGCTGCTGCTGGGCGTGCTGCCGCCCGAGAGGATGCCGGACCTCATCGTGTGGGCGCGGGACCTGCTGCCGTCCACGTACGGGGTGGAGGCCTTCGCCCGCACCTTCGAGCCGCACCCCGACTGGACGGCGGTCGTCCTCGACCTCGGCGTCTGCGCGGCGGTGGGCGTGCTGTCCCTGACCGTCGCGACCTGGGCGTACCGGCGGGCGGCGGTCCGCTGACGCCGGTCACGTCAGTACCTGGCACGATGTGGGGGTGACCGAAGCCGTGACCTCTCATGAACAGCCCGACGAGCCGCCGCTTCCGTCGGCTTCGCCGGAGTTTTCCGCCGCGCCCGAGCGTGTGGTTTCCCCGGCGGACATCCGTGACGGGGCTGCCATCGCCCTGGCGGTGGGCGTGACCGGTGTGCTGCTCGGGCTGCTGTGGGTGTGGCTGGCGCCGCGCGTGCAGTACATCTCGAACGGCGAGGCCGTGTTCCTGCGGGACACCGAGAGCGAGGCGCGGATCGGGTCCGACGCGGTGTTCTTCCTGCTGGCGCTCGGATTCGGCGTGCTGAGCGCGCTGGCGGTCTTCCTGTGGCGCCGCCGCGGGGGAGTGCCGCAGGTGGTCGGGCTCGTGCTCGGCTCGGCCTTCGGCGCGCTGGCCGGCTGGCAGCTCGGTCTGCGGCTGGGGCCGTCCTCGGACCTGGTGGCCGTTGCCCGGCGGGTGGGGAAGGGAGTTCCCTTCGACGCTCCGATGGAGCTGCTGGCGCACGGGGCGTTGCTCGCGTGGCCGATGGCCGCGGTGATCGTGCATCTGGCGCTGACCGCGCTATGGGGGCCGCGGGAGTCCGTGGCTCCGCCGATGTCCTGGCCGTCCTATTACCAGGCCCCGGCCGATGCCGCCCCGGCGGATGCCGCTCCGGCGGATGCCGCTCTGGACCGGTCCGCTGCGGAGCCTCCGCGCCCGTAGCCCCGGGTGGGGCGGGCCCTGCGGGGGCTGTCCCCTACCCGCCCTTCGCCCGTTCCCTGGGGCTCCGCCCCAGACCCCGCTCCTCAAACGCCGGAGGGGCTGGATTTCCCGCCCGGCGGGCAGGCACGTGCAGGCTGACGCCGGCCAAATCCAGCCCGGCCGGCGTTTGAGGCCATCTTCAGCCCCGCCGGCGTTTGAGGCGCGGGGGGTCGGGGGCTGGCCCCCGGAAGCGGCGCCGCGGGCGGCTATGCGCGGGCGATGGGGGCCAGGGTGGCTGCCGTCAGGGCGGTCAGAGTGGCGGGGGCCAGCTCGACTTCCAGGCCACGGCGGCCCGCCGAGACGCAGATCGTGGGGAAGGCGGTCGCCGACATGTCCAGGACCGTGCGGAGGCGTTTCCGCTGGCCCAGGGGGGAGATGCCGCCCAGGACGTAGCCCGTGGTGCGCTCCGCCAGGGCCGGGTCGGCCATCGCCGCGCGCTTGCCGCCGACCGCGGCGGCCAGCGCCTTGAGGTCGAGACTGCCGGAGACCGGGACCACCGCCACGACCAGGGCGCCGTCCACGTCCGCGAGGAGGGTCTTGAAGACCTGGGTCGGGGAGACGCCGAGGGCCTGCGCGGCCTCCTCGCCGTAGGACGGGTGGGCGGGGTCGTGGTCGTACGCGTGGACGGCGAATTCGGCGCCCGCAGCCGTCAGGGCGGCGATCGCCGGGGTACCGGCCGGCGCCGGCTTCTTCTTCGCCATCAGTTCGGGCTCGTCGGCGCGCGCGTCAGGTCCACCGCCGGCAGCGACGGGAGGTGGCGGATGACCGCCGTCTCCGCGCGGAGGAGTTTGAGTTCCTCCGCCAGGCGGGTGGCGATGTCCGGGGCCTGCAGCAGCCGCTGCTTCGCCGGGATGTCCAGTACGGCCGCCGCCGCGACCAGGTACGAGACCACGGACGGCTCGTCGGGGAGCTCCGTACCGGTCAGGGACCGCTCGCGGGCTCCCGCCAGCCGCTTCTGGTAGCTGCGGAAGGCCCGCAGGACCCCTTCGGCCAGGGCTCCGGCGCCCTCGCCAGCGTCTTCCGGAAGCTCTTCGAGCTCCGCCGTCAGGTAGGGGCCGGTCGCGTCGACCGAGAGCAGGCGGACCCGGACCGTGCCCGTGGCCATGACCTCGAAGCTGCCGTCCTCCCGTTCCCGGATCGAGGCCGCGTCCGCGATGCAGCCCACCCGGTGGAACGCCTGGATGGGGTCCGCGCCGAAACCGGCGGCCGGGCCGCGCTCGGGCAGGGAGGTCTGGTCCGGCAGGCCGGGGGCGGTCGGGGCGACTTCCCGGCCGTCGCGGATCGCGACGACCGCGAAACGGCGCGGCTCGTCCTCGCCCGTCTTCAGCAGCTCGCGCATCATGGCGCGATAACGCTCCTCGAAGATGTTCAGCGGGAGGACGAGTCCCGGGAACAGCACCGAGTTCAGGGGGAAGAGGGGCAGGCGAACGGTGGTCACGAGGCACAGGGTAGTGGCCGGAAGGGCAGGGCCGTCACCCCCGCCTCAGCAGCCGGGACGCACCCGCCGCCACCGTCGTGGCCAGGATCCAGCCCAGTATCACCAGCGCCGCCGCGCCCCACTGCCAGCCGCCCTTGAGGTTCCACTGGTCCTGCTGGCCGAGGTCGATCACCGGGAGCAGCAGGTCCAGGGCGAACAGGGCGGGGTTCCAGTCGGGGTGCTCGTCCGCCTTGATCGGCGGGGGAGCGCCGTGCAGGTAGAAGAGCAGGGCCCCCGCCGCCCACAGGACGACCATCCACAGGGCGGCCCGGCCCGGCCGGTACCCGTAGACCACCAGCCAGTCCTGGAGGTACCCCCACGCCCGCAGGGCCGGCGGCAGCGTCGTGCGCCTGCGCCGCTGCTTGGCCAGTAGCACCTCGCGGGCGTCCGCGTCCTCCCCCGAGGCGCGCAGCACGGCGGCGAGCCGCTCGTACGGTTCGGGCGAGTACTCGGGGGTGGCCGCCTCGACCCACTCCAGTCGGCGGGTGAGCGGGAAGTGTCCCCGGGGCGCGAGGATCTCGTAGTCGAACCCCTCCATGGAGACCCGGCCCGGGCCCGGCCAGCTCGTGGCCATGTCGACGAGCTTGACCACCTTGGACCCCGACACCACCACCCGCCCGCGCTCCGGCCGCTCGCCCACGAACCGTAGCTCCGGGGTGTGGATCCGGCGCAGCGACACCTCCTGGTCCTCGGCCAGGGTGAAGCGGGCTCCGTAGAAGTCGACGGCGTCGCCGAACCGGCCGTCGTCCAGGCGCAGGCCGCCCCGGCACTCGAACCGCTGCGTGCGCTGCCCCCGCGGCGGGGTCTGGCCGATCCCGTACGGGGGAGTGGACGAGGGGTCGAAATCGCCCGTCGTGGCGTCCAGCGCGATCGAGGTCAGGTACAGGGTGCGCTCCACGGTGAGCTGCGGGGCGTTCAGCGCGCGCCGCCCGTACGGGTTGGACAGGCGGGCCCCGCGCAGGTTCATCGACACGCCGACCTTGGCCCCGCGCAGGCTGACCTCCCCGTACGTCCGCAGCAGCTCGCCCTGGAAGTCCTGGGCGACCGACATCCCGTCGGCGGCCATGGCCCGGCCCTTGTTGTCCCGCTGCACCACCGCCTCGCTGATCAGCAGGTCGGTGCCGATCTGCGCGTCGGTCAGCCGGATGCCGCGGGCCACCCGGCAGCGCGGCAGGTGCAGGTCGCCCTCGGTGTGCAGGCGGGCCGCGTCCAGCCGGGGTATCGCGCAGTTGACCAGGCGCAGCGTGCCGAAGCGGGTCTCGGAGAGCTGGATCTCGCCGTCGAAGCGGCAGGACTGGAGTTCCACGTACGGGGAGACCGTGCCTCCGGAGAGGTCGAGGCGGCCGGTGATCCGTACGCCGCGCAGCTTCAGCGAGGCCACCCGGCCCGGCACCGGGCCCGGACCGTGGAGCAGCAGCAGCGCCACCACCTGCGCGCGGACGCTCCGCTCGGGGCCCCAGGCCGTGTCGGCGTGCGGATCGTCCCGTTCGGCGGTACGGGCGCTGAGATCGCAGACGCTGCCCGTGCGGTACGCGCTCCACATGCGCCGTTCCGGGTCCGTGAGATCGGGCGGTTCCCCGTCCGGACGTGCTTCGGCCATGGCGGCCCCCCTCCGCTGGCGCGATGGACGTCACCGCGCGTACCCGAACGCTAGAGGGAGGCTGTGACATCCGGGAACGTCCGTGGCGTGTATCAGCCAGTGATACAGGCGAACGGCGGCGCGAGGTGGTCTGAGAGAATTGGGACGTGATCTCTCGTATCGACCTGCGCGGTGACGCCCTCCCCGAGGGCGGCGCCCTGCGCGATCTGCTGCCCCGTGCCGAGTTCGACGTAGAAGCTGCCCTGGAGAAGGTGCGGCCCATCTGCGAGGACGTCCATCATCGTGGGACGGCGGCGCTGATCGAGTACGCGCAGAAGTTCGACGGAGTGACCCTCTCGCAGATCAGGGTCCCTGTCGAGGCGATCGAGGCCGCCCTCGCCGGGCTCGATCCGGCCGTCCGCGCCGCGCTCGAAGAGTCGATCCGGCGCGCCCGGATCGTGCACCGCAACCAGCGCCGCACCGAGCACACCACCCAGGTGGTCCCCGGCGGCACGGTGACCGAGAAGTGGGTTCCGGTGGAGCGCGTGGGGCTGTATGCCCCGGGCGGCCGCTCGGTGTATCCGTCCTCGGTCGTCATGAACGTCGTACCGGCCCAGGAGGCGGGCGTCGAGTCGATCGCGCTGGCCTCCCCGCCGCAGGTCGAGTTCGACGGCCTGCCGCACCCGACGATCCTCGCCGCGTGCGCCCTGCTCGGCGTGGACGAGGTGTACGCCGCCGGTGGCGCCCAGGCCGTCGCGATGTTCGCGTACGGGACCGAGGAGTGCCCTCCGGCGAACATGGTGACCGGCCCCGGCAACATCTGGGTCGCCGCCGCCAAGCGCTACTTCACCGGGAAGATCGGCATCGACACCGAGGCCGGCCCGACCGAGATCGCGGTCCTCGCCGACTCCACGGCCGACCCGGTGCACGTCGCCGCCGACCTGATCAGCCAGGCCGAGCACGACCCGCTGGCCGCCGCCGTCCTGGTGACGGACTCCGAGGAGCTCGCGGCGGCGGTCGAGAAGGAGCTGGAGCCGCAGGTCGCGGCCACCAAGCACATCGAGGACCGGATCAAGCCCGCGCTGGCCGGCCGCCAGTCCGCGATCGTGCTGGTCGACACCCTGGAGGACGGGCTCAAGATCGTCGACGCGTACGGCGCCGAGCACCTGGAGATCCAGACCGCCGACGCGGCCGCCTGGGCCGCCCGCGTGCGCAACGCCGGCGCGATCTTCGTCGGCCCGTGGTCCCCGGTCTCGCTCGGCGACTACTGCGCCGGATCGAACCACGTGCTGCCCACCGGCGGCTGCGCCTGCCACTCCTCGGGCCTGTCCGTGCAGTCCTTCCTGCGCGGCATCCACATCGTCGACTACACGCGCGACGCCCTCGCCGAGGTCGCCCACCACGTGGTGACGCTGGCCGAGGCCGAGGACCTGCCCGCGCACGGCGCGGCCGTCAAGGCGCGTTTTGCCGGAGGCGAACAAGACAAGCACAGTGGATGGAAGGTTCCGCAGGCATGACCGGCACGCACGACACGACGGGCACCGAAGACGCCGCGGCCGTCCTCGGCATCGACGACCTCCCCATCCGGGACGAACTGCGCGGCAAGACCCCGTACGGCGCCCCGCAGCTCGACGTCCCCGTCCAGCTGAACACCAACGAGAACCCGTACGGGCTGCCCGAGGAGCTCGTCGCCCGCATCGCCGAGCGCGTCTCCGAGGCCGCCCGCACCCTCAACCGCTATCCCGACCGGGACGCGGTCGAGCTGCGCACCGAGCTGGCCGCCTACCTCACCCGTACGGGCAGGCACGCGGTCGCGCGGGAGAACGTATGGGCCGCCAACGGCTCCAACGAGGTCCTCCAGCAGCTGCTCCAGACCTTCGGCGGGCCCGGCCGCACCGCGATCGGCTTCGAGCCCTCGTACTCGATGCACGCGCTGATCGCGCGAGGCACCGGCACCGACTGGATCTCCGGTCCGCGCCGCGAGGACTTCACGATCGACGTGGAGGCCGCCGAGCAGGCGATCGCCGCCCACAAGCCCAACGTGGTCTTCATCGCCTCGCCCAACAACCCCACGGGTACCGCCGTCGAGGCGGAGACGGTCCTGGCGCTCTACGAGGCCGCGCAGGCGGCCGGGCCCTCCCTGGTCATCGTGGACGAGGCCTACGTGGAGTTCAGCCACCGGGACTCGCTGCTGCCGCTGATCGAGGGCCGCCCCAACCTGGTGGTCTCCCGGACCATGTCCAAGGCCTTCGGCGCGGCAGGCCTGCGCCTGGGCTACCTGGCCGCGCACCCCGCCGTGGTCGACGCCGTGCAGCTCGTACGCCTGCCGTACCACCTGTCGGCCGTCACCCAGGCGACCGCGCTGGCCGCCCTGGAGTACACGGACACCCTGCTCGGCTACGTCGAGCAGCTCAAGGCCGAGCGGGACCGCCTGGTCACCGAGCTGCGCGGGATCGGCTTCGAGGTCACCGACTCCGACTCGAACTTCGTACAGTTCGGCCGGTTCGAGGACTCCCACACCGCCTGGCAGAAGATCCTCGATCAGGGCGTCCTGGTCCGGGACAACGGCGTACCGGGATGGCTGCGGGTCACCGCGGGCACCCCGGCCGAGAACGACGCGTTCCTGGAAGCGGTTCGCGCACTGAAGAAGGAGCAGCACGCATGAGCCGCATCGGACGGGTCGAACGGACCACGAAGGAGACCTCGGTCCTCGTCGAGATAAACCTCGACGGCACCGGCAAGGTCGACGTCTCGACGGGCGTGGGCTTCTACGACCACATGCTCGACCAGCTCGGCCGCCACGGCCTCTTCGACCTCACCGTCAAGACCGAGGGCGACCTGCACATCGACACCCACCACACCATCGAGGACACCGCGCTCGCGCTCGGTGCCGCCTTCAAGCAGGCCCTCGGCGACAAGGTGGGCATCTACCGGTTCGGCAACTGCACCGTGCCGCTCGACGAGTCCCTCGCCCAGGTGACCGTCGACCTGTCCGGCCGCCCGTACCTCGTGCACACCGAGCCCGAGAACATGGCGCCGATGATCGGCAGCTACGACACGACGATGACCCGGCACATCTTCGAGTCCTTCGTCGCGCAGGCCCAGATCGCGCTGCACATCCACGTGCCGTACGGCCGCAACGCCCACCACATCGTGGAGTGCCAGTTCAAGGCCCTCGCCCGCGCCCTGCGCTACGCCGCCGAGTTCGACACGCGCGCGGCCGGGATCCTGCCTTCCACGAAGGGCGCCCTCTAGCGTGAACGGGCTCAACACGATCCTGATCGTCCTCGGCCTCTTCCTGGCCGGCGGCGTCTACTCCTTCCAGAAGCAGAAGATGCCCAAGTCGGTCGTCATCCTGCTCGCCATCAGCTCCGTGCTCTGCCTCGCCGCCGGAGTGCTGCGAATCCAGGGAATTTGGGAGTGAGTGCCTTGACCCCCACCAAGAAGGTCGTGGTCTTCGACTACGGCTTCGGCAACGTCCGCTCCGCCGAGCGCGCCCTCGCGCGCGCCGGCGCGGACGTGGAGATCACCCGCGACTACGACAAGGCCATGGACGCCGACGGACTCCTCGTCCCCGGCGTCGGGGCCTTCTCCGCCTGCATGCAGGGGCTCAAGGAAGCGCGCGGCGACTGGATCATCGGCCGCCGGCTCTCCGGCGGCCGCCCGGTCATGGGCATCTGCGTCGGCATGCAGATCCTCTTCGAGCGCGGCATCGAGCACGGCGTGGAGACCGAAGGCCTCGACGAGTGGCCCGGCACGGTCGGCCCGCTCAAGGCCCCGATCGTCCCCCACATGGGCTGGAACACCGTGGAGGCCCCGGCCGACAGCCAGGCCTTCGCGGGCCTCGACGAGGACGCCCGGTTCTACTTCGTGCACTCCTACGCGGCGCACGACTGGACCCTGGAAGTCACCAACCCGCTGATCAAGGCACCCAAGGTCACCTGGGCCACGCACGGCGAGCGGTTCGTCGCGGCGGTGGAGAACGGGGCCCTGTGGGCCACCCAGTTCCACCCCGAGAAGTCCGGGGACGCCGGCGCCCAGCTCCTCACCAACTGGATCGAGACCCTGTGATGACGACCCCCAAGAAGCTTGAGCTGCTCCCTGCGGTCGACGTCCGCGACGGCCAGGCCGTCCGCCTCGTACACGGCGTGTCCGGCAGCGAGACCTCCTACGGCTCCCCGCTCCAGGCCGCCCTCGCCTGGCAGGCCGCGGGCGCCGAGTGGCTGCACCTGGTCGACCTGGACGCCGCCTTCGGCACCGGGGACAACCGGGCGCTCGTCGCCGAGATCACCGGCGCCATGGACATCAAGGTCGAGCTGTCCGGCGGCATCCGCGACGACGCCTCGCTCGCCGCGGCCCTGGCCACCGGTTGCACCCGCGTCAACCTCGGCACCGCCGCCCTGGAGACCCCCGAGTGGGCCGCCAAGGCCATCGCCGAGCACGGGGACAAGATCGCGGTGGGCCTCGACGTACGCGGCACCACCCTCAAGGGCCGCGGCTGGACCAGCGAGGGCGGGGACCTCTACGAAACCCTCGCGCGCCTGGACTCCGAAGGCTGCGCCCGGTACGTCGTCACCGACATCGGCAAGGACGGCACCCTCACCGGCCCCAACCTGGAGCTGCTGAAGAACGTCTGCGCCGCCACCGACCGGCCCGTCGTGGCCTCCGGCGGCATCTCCTCCCTCGACGACCTGCGCGCACTGGCCGGGCTGGTCGGGGCCGGGGTCGAGGGCGCGATCGTAGGCAAGGCCCTGTACGCCAAGGCGTTCACGCTCGAAGAAGCCCTGAAGGTGGTCTCCGCATGAGTTCCGAGCAGATTTCCGACACGGCGTCCGGCGTCCGGCGCATCTCCTCCGGCGGCCCGTACGAGGACGTCCTCGGCTACTCCCGTGCCGTCCAGCTCCCCAACGGGCTGGTCCTGGTCTCCGGCTGCACCGGCGCCCCCGGCGGCCCGTACGACCAGACGGTCAAGGCCTTCGGCGTGGCCTTCAAGGCCCTGGAGCAGGCCGGGCTCGGCCCCGAGCACGTGGTCCGCACCCGGCTCTACCTCACCCACGCCCGGGACGTGGAGGAGGTCGGTCGCGCCCACAGCGAGCTGTTCGACAAGATCCGCCCCGCCTCGACGATGATCATCGTCAACGGGTTCGTGGACCCGAGCATGGTCGTCGAGGTGGAGGTCGAGGCCTTCGGCCCGGCCCCCGTCGCCGGAGGCTCCGCATGACGCTCTCCGTACGGGTGATCCCCTGCCTGGACGTGGACAACGGCCGGGTCGTCAAGGGCGTCAACTTCCAGAACCTGCGCGACGCCGGCGACCCCGTCGAGATGGCCAAGCTCTACGACGCCGAAGGCGCCGACGAGCTGACCTTCCTCGACATCACCGCCTCCTCCGGGAACCGCGAGACCACCTACGACGTGGTGCGCCGCACCGCCGAGCAGGTCTTCATCCCGCTGACCGTGGGCGGCGGCGTGCGCACCGCCGACGACGTGGACAAGCTGCTGCGGGCCGGCGCCGACAAGGTCGGCGTGAACACCGCCGCCATCGAGCGGCCCGAGCTCATCCGGGAGATCGCGGAGCGCTTCGGCCGCCAGGTGCTCGTGCTGTCCGTGGACGCGCGCCGCACCGCCTCCGGCTCCTTCGAGGTCACCACCCACGGCGGCCGGCGGAGCGCGGGCATCGACGCCGTCGAGTGGGCGCACCGGGCGGCCGAACTGGGCGCCGGGGAAATCCTGTTGAACTCGATGGACGCGGACGGTACCAAGGACGGCTACGACACCGAGATGATCGCGGCCGTGCGCAAGCACGTCACGGTCCCGGTGATCGCCTCGGGCGGCGCGGGCAAGCTCGCGCACTTCCCGCCGGCGATCGCGGCGGGCGCCGACGCGGTGCTCGCGGCGTCCGTGTTCCACTTCGGCGACCTGCGCATCGGGCAGGTCAAGGACGTGCTGCGCGAGGCGGGCCACCCGGTCCGCTAGAGGTTCCACCTGGGGCGGGGGCGGGTTCGGGTTGAGCGGGAACGACATCGCCGGGGGCGCGGGGTCCGTGAGCGTCTGGAAGGACGCCAACGTCCTGCGCTGGCTGGCCGCCTACGGGGCTTCGCTCATCGGGGACGGGATCTACTTCCTCTCCCTCGGCTGGACGGCGGCGCAGACCGCCGGACCGGCCGAGGTCGGGGTGGTCATGGCCGTCGGCGCGGTGCCGCGCGCCCTGCTCATGCTGGGCGGCGGAGTGGTCGCCGACCGCTTCGGCCCCCGGCTGGTGGTCATCTCCTCGGACGCCGTGCGCTGCGCGGTGATCCTGGCGTTGGCCGTGCTGGTGGCCCTGACCTCGCCGGGCCTGTGGATCCTGGTCCTCGTCGCGCTCGTCTTCGGCGTCGTGGACGCGCTGTTCATGCCGGCCGTCGGCGCGCTGCCGCCGCGGATCGCCGCGCCGGGGCAGCTGGTCCGGGTCCAGGGGCTGCGCAGCCTCGCCGAGCGCGTCGGGCACACCGCCGGGCCGCCGGTGGCGGGTCTGGCGATGGGCCTGGGCGGCCCGGGGGCCGCCTTCGGGGTGGCCTCGGCGCTGTTCGGGCTCTCGCTGGTGCTGCTGGTGGCGGTACGGATCTCCCCGCTCGGGGCGCCGTCGGGGATCCCCGCGCCTTCGGCGCCGACCCGGGCGGAGAGCCCCTGGAGCCAGCTCCGGTCGGGCCTGGCGTACATACGGCGGCACGGGCTGATAGGCCCCCTGGTCCTGTCCGGCGCGCTGAGCCAGCTCGGCACGTCCGCGCCGTTGACGCTCGGGCTGATCCTGGTCGCGGAGGACCGCGGCTGGGGTGCGGGCGGGGTCGGCTGGATCGTCGGAGCCATGGGGCTGGGCGCGGCGTCGAGCGCGCTCCTGCTGACCCTGATCCCGCGGTTCCCCCGGGCCGGGGCGGTCCAGAACCTCACCCTGATCTTCGGCTCGGCCGGCATCGGCGGGCTGGCGCTGGCGCCGAACCTGCCGGTGGCGGTGGCTCTGGCCGTACTGACGGGCCTGGTCTGCGGGATCTGCGGAGGCCTGGCGGTCGCCCTGATCCAGACGGCCACGGATCCCTCGTACCTGGGCCGGGTCAGCTCCGTGATGGCCTTCACGGCGGTCGGCCTGGCTCCGCTGGCGTACCCCGTCTTCGGCCTCGCCGCCGGTCTCTGGGGCGTGACCCCGGTCTTCCTGGCGGGCGCCGCGGTTTCCATGGCGGGCGCGATAGTCGGCACCTCCGCACCAGCGGTCCGCCGCGCGGAGCTGGCCTTCGCGTGACGGGCGGGCGGCCCTGCGGGGCTGGTCCCCGACCCACCCTTCCACCGTTCCCTGGGCTCCGCCCAGACCCGCGCCTCAAACGCCGGCGAGGCTGGATTTGGCTGGCGTCAGCCCGCACAGGAACGCCGGACGGGCTGGAAAATCCAGCCC
>NZ_JBHYVM010000057.1:0-16171 GCF_042750105.1 Streptomyces sp. NPDC059443
GGCCGGGGGGGGGGGGGCGGGGGGGGGGCGCGGCCCCCCCCCCCCCCTGGGGGTCCCCCCGGACGGAGTCTGGGGGATGGTGGAAGGGCGGGTAGGGGACAAGCCCCGCGCAGCGGCACACCCACCCACCAGGCGGCAGCCCGTCAGGCGGGCCCGGCCGTCAGCCCCGCGACCACCGACCGCGCAAGGTCGTCCAGATACCCCGCCGGGACCCCGTCCCGCACCACCACCAGCCGCCAATACAACGGCCCGATCGCCAGATCAAGCGCCCGCCCGGCATCCACCCCCACCGCCAGCTCCCCCCGCGAGACCGCCTCCGAGATGATCCCCTCGGCCATCCGCCGCTGCCCCTCCACCAGCGCCCCCCGCACCGCGTCCGCGATCTCGGGGTTCCGCGCGGCCTCCACCAGCAGGTCCGGGATCACCGCCGAGGCCACCGGGTGCCGCAGCACGTGTGACATCACCTCCAGCAGCGCCCGTACGTCCCCGTAGAGCGTCCCCGTGGACGGCACCGGCAGGCCGTCCACCGCGAACGCCCCCACCAGGTCCAGGACCAGGTGCAGCTTCGACTTCCACCGGCGGTACACGGCCGTCTTCCCGACGCCCGCCCGCCGCGCGATGCCCTCGATCGACATCCGGGCGAACCCGGCCGTCGCCAGTTCCTCGACCACGGCCGCCCGGATCGCCTCGGTCACGTCCTCGCGCAGGACGGCGGCCCCGGCGGGGGCTCTTCGGGGGGCGGCGGAAGGGGTGGCAGCAGGCTCAGTGGTCATGAGCAGAGCATATCGCGCGACGACGATACGGTTGCGTTCCGACGTCCGACGTCCTAACCTCACCGTAGCGACGATACGGACCCGTCCCATCGCCAGCGACGCCCCGACCCCGTCGAAAGCGACCCACGTGACAGTGACCACCGCGCCCCCGGCCAGGAGCAGGACCAAGCCGACGAGGCCCACCCGGCCCAGCAGGAGAAAGCCCCAGGCCCCGGACCCGATCGCCGAACTGGCGGCGGCCCACGACCTGACCCTCAGCGGCGCCCGCCCCCCGCTCCCCTCCTACGTCGGGCAGCTCTGGGGCAGACGCCACTTCGTCACCGCCTACGCCACCGCCCGGATGCACGCCCAGTACAGCCAGGCCAGCCTCGGCCAGGTCTGGCACCTGATGACCCCGCTGCTCAACGCGGCCGTCTACTACTTCATCTTCGGCCTGGTCATGCACGCCAGCCACGGCGTGCCGAACTACCTGCCGTTCCTGATCACCGGCGTCTTCGTCTGGGACTTCATCGGCAGCTGCGTCAACGCCTCCACCCGCGCCGTCCACGGCAGCCTCGGCCTGGTGCGCGCCCTGCACTTCCCGCGCGCCTCCCTGCCCCTGTCCACCGTCGTGCAGCTCTTCCAGCAGCTGCTCGTCACCATGGGCGCGCTGATCGTCCTGCTGCTGATCTTCGGCCAGACCCCGTCCCTGAACTGGCTGCTCGTCTTCCCGACCCTCCTCCTCATGGCCTGCTTCTGCGCCGGCTGCGCCATGATCATGGCGAGGATCGGCGCGAAGAGCCCCGACGTCAGCCAGCTGATGCCGTTCGTCCTGCGGACCTGGATGTACGCCTCGGGCGTCATGTGGTCCATCGACAAGATGCTCAGCACCGACCACCTGCCGCACTGGGTCACGACGGCCCTGAAGACCAACCCCGCGGCCGTCTTCATCGACCTGATGCGCTTCGCGCTCATCGACACGTACAAGGCGAACCAGCTCCCGCACCACGTATGGCTGATCGCGCTCGGCTGGGCCCTGATCGCCGGCGTCGGCGGGTTCATTTTCTTCTGGAAGGCAGAGGAGGAGTACGGCCGTGGCTGACACCGCAACCGCAACCCGCACCGCCCCGCAGGTCCCGGACACCCGCGTCCCGACCGTCATCGCCGACGACGTCCACGTGATCTACAAGGTGCACGGCTCGGGCGGCCGCAAGGGCGGCGCCACCGCCGCCCTGAGCCGGATCTTCTCCGGCAAGCCCACCACCGGCGCCGTCCGCGAGGTGCACGCCGTCAAGGGCGTCAGCTTCACCGCGTACAAGGGCGAGGCCATCGGCCTCATCGGCTCCAACGGCTCCGGCAAGTCCACCCTGCTGTCCGCCATCGCCGGCCTCCAGCCGGTGGCGGCCGGCCGGATCTTCTCGCACGGCCAGCCGTCCCTGCTCGGCGTGAACGCCGCCCTGCTGAACGATCTGACGGGCGAGCGCAACGTGGTCCTCGGCGGCCTCGCGATGGGCATGTCCAGGCAGCAGATCCGCGAGCGCTACCAGGACATCGTCGACTTCTCCGGGATCAACGAGAAGGGCGACTTCATCTCGCTCCCCATGCGGACGTACTCCTCGGGCATGGGCGCCCGGCTGCGGTTCTCCATCGCCGCCGCCAAGGACCACGACGTCCTGATGATCGACGAGGCCCTGGCCACCGGGGACGCCGCCTTCCAGCGGCGCAGCCAGGCGCGCATCGAGGAACTGCGCGAGCACGCCGGTACGGTCTTCCTCGTCTCCCACGGCATCGGCACGGTCCGCGAGACCTGCGACCGCGCGATCTGGCTGGAGTCGGGCGTCCTGCGCATGGACGGCCCCTCGAAGGAAGTCTGCGACGCCTACGAGGCCTTCTCCAACAAGCGGTGAACCCGAACGGGCCGGGCCCGGGACCACGAAGGTCCCGGGCCCGGCCCGTTCACGCGGAAGCGGGGGCTACGTGTGCGCCCGCAGCAGCGACCGCATGGTCCGCATCGCCACCGACAGGTTCGCCAGGTCGAAGTCGTCCGAGCCCTGGATCTCGTCCAGGGTCGTCCGGGCCCGCCCGATGATCGCCGCGTTCTTCTCCTCCCACGCCTTGAAGCGCTCCTCGGGAGTCGAAGTGCCGTTGCCCACCGACAGCACGTCGGCGGTCAGCGAGGCATGCGCCGCGAACAGGTCCTCGCGGATGGAGGCACGGGCCATGGACTGCCAGCGGTCGGACCGCGGCAGGTCGATGATCCGGTCCATCAGCTGGGTGATGCCCAGACGGTCGGCGAGGTCGTAGTACACCTCGGCCACGTCCAGCGGCTCCACACCCGTACGGTCCGAGATCGCGACGATGTCCAGCGTCGGGAAGGCGGACGAGAAGCCGGCCACCTTCGCCGCCAGATCCTCCGGCACGCCCTCGCCGATCAGCTCGGCCCGGACCGCCTCGTACCACTCCAGGTCCGCACCGCGCACCAGCTTCGCCAGCTCCGCCCAGACCTTCTCCACGCGCTCGGAGAAGAACTCGATGGTCTCGGTGATCTGGAGCGGCTGCGGCCGGTTGTTCAGCAGCCAGCGGGTGCCGCGCTCGACCAGGCGCCGCGAGTGCAGCCGCACCCGGGTCTGGACATCGGCGGCGACCTCGTTGTCGAGTGCCTCGACGGCGTCCCACACCCCGGCCAGGCCGAAGATCTCGCGGGCCGCGAGCTGCGCACGGACGATCTCCTCCAGGGAGGCTCCGGTCTCCTCGCGCAGGCGGTGCAGGAAGGTCGAGCCACCGCTGTTGACGGTGTCGTTGACCAGCACGGTGGTGATGATCTCGCGGCGCAGCGCGTGCCCGTCGACCTGCTCCGGGAACTTCGCGCGGAGCGCTCCCGGGAAGTAGGCGTGCAGCAGGCGGGCGAGGTACGGGTCGTCCGGCAGCTCGGTGTGGATGAGCTCGTCCGCCACCGTGATCTTGGTGTAGGCGAACAGGACGGCGAGCTCCGGCTGGGTCAGGCCCCGGCCGTTGTTCAGCAGCTCGCGGATCTGCCGGTCGTTGGGCAGGAACTCCAGCGCCCGGTCGAGCAGTCCGTCCTTGCCCAGGCGGCGCATGAAGCGCTGCTGGGCGTGGAGCAGGCTGGGCGCCTGGGCCGCGCCGTTGGCCAGGGCGGTGTTCTGGGCGTAGTTGTTGCGCAGGACGAGCCGGCCGACCTCGTCGGTCATCTCGGCGAGGAACTTGTTGCGCTGCTTGACGGTCAGGTCCCCGTCGGCGACGACCGAGTTCAGCAGGATCTTGATGTTCACCTCGTGGTCGGAGGTGTCCACGCCCGCGCTGTTGTCGATGGCGTCGGTGTTGCACCTTCCACCTGAACGAGTGCCGCCCTCGCCGCCGCCGCCGCTGCGGGCGAACTCGATGCGGCCGAGCTGGGTCAGACCCAGGTTGCCGCCCTCGCCGATGACCTTGGCCCACACGTCGGAGCCGTTGACGCGGATGGCGTCGTTGGCCTTGTCGCCGACGTCCGCGTGCGTCTCGGCCGTCGCCTTGACGTACGTACCGATGCCGCCGTTCCACAGCAGGTCCACGGGGGCCTTGAGGATGGCCTGCATCAGCTCGGCCGGGGTCATCTTGGTGATGCCCGACTCGATGCCCAGGGCCGCGCGGATCTGCGCGTTGACCGGGATGGCCTTCGCGCTGCGCGGGTGGATCCCGCCGCCCTGCGAGAGCAGCGCGGTGTCGTAGTCCGCCCACGAGGAGCGCGGCAGCTCGAACAGGCGCCGGCGCTCGGCGTACGAGGTCGCCGCGTCCGGGTTCGGGTCGATGAAGATGTGCCGGTGGTCGAAGGCGGCGACCAGGCGGATGTGCTCGGAGAGCAGCATGCCGTTGCCGAAGACGTCACCGGACATGTCGCCGACGCCGACGACCGTGAAGTCCTGCGTCTGGGTGTCGTGGCCCAGCTCGCGGAAGTGCCGCTTGACGGACTCCCAGGCACCGCGGGCGGTGATGCCCATGCCCTTGTGGTCGTAGCCGGCCGAGCCGCCGGAGGCGAAGGCGTCGCCGAGCCAGAACCCGTAGGACTCCGCGACCCCGTTGGCGATGTCGGAGAAGGTGGCGGTGCCCTTGTCGGCGGCGACGACGAGGTACGTGTCGTCCTCGTCGTGGCGGACCACGCCCTTCGGCGGCACGACCTCGCCGCCGACCATGTTGTCGGTGATGTCGAGCAGCGCCGAAATGAAGATCTTGTACGAGGCGATGCCCTCGGCGAGCCACGCGTCGCGGTCCACCGACGGGTCCGGAAGGTTCTTCGCGACGAAGCCGCCCTTGGCGCCGACCGGCACGATCACCGTGTTCTTGACCATCTGCGCCTTGACCAGGCCGAGGATCTCCGTACGGAAGTCCTCGCGCCGGTCGGACCAGCGCAGACCGCCGCGGGCGACCTTGCCGAAGCGCAGGTGGACGCCCTCGACGCGCGGGGAGTACACCCAGATCTCGAAGGCCGGGCGGGGCGCCGGCAGCTCCGGGATGGCCTGCGGGTCGAACTTCATCGACACGTACGCGTGCTGCTCGCCCGCGTCGTTGAGCTGGAAGAAGTTGGTGCGCAGCGTGGCCTTGATGAGGGTGAGGAAGGACCGCAGGATCCGGTCCTCGTCCAGCGAGGCGACCTGGTCCAGGGCCCCGTCCAGTTCCTCCAGCATCGCGTCCACGAGCTCGCTGCCCGCCGACTGGCGGCCGGGCGACATCCGCGCCTCGAAGAGCGAGACCAGCAGCCGGGTGGTGTGGACGTTGTTGCGGAGGGTGTCCTCCATGTAGTCCTGGCTGAAGGTGGCACCGGCCTGGCGCAGGTACTTGGCGTACGCGCGCAGGACGACGGCTTGGCGCCAGGTGAGCCCGGCGCCCAGCACCAGGGTGTTGAAGTTGTCGTTCTCGGCGTCGCCCTGCCAGACCGCCGCGAAGGCGTCCTGGAAGCGCTCGCGGGCGTCGTCACCGAGGTAGTTGGACGTCGCGGCCGAGTCCCCGCTGCCGTTCGACAGCGGCATCCGCAGACCGAAGTCGTAGATCCACGCGTTCGTACGGTCGCTGCACCGCAGCTCGTACGGCCGCTCGTCGGTGACCTCGACGCCCAGGCGCTGGAGGACCGGCAGGACCGCGGACAGGGAGACCTGCTCACCCGTGCGGTAGATCTTGAAACGGCGCTCGCCGGGGCCCGCGCCGACCGGCTCGTAGAGCGAGAGCGCGAACTCGCGGTCGCTCGCGGACAGCCGCTCCAGGTGGCACAGGTCCGCCACCGCCGCGCGCGGCGAGTGGTCGGCCTTGTAGCCCTCGGGGAAGGAGGTGCCGTACTTGCGCAGCAGCTCGGCGGCGCGCTCCTCGCCCAGCTCCGCCACGAGCGCCTCGCCGAAGCCGTCGGCCCAGGAACGGGCGGCCTCGACCAGCCGGCCCTCCAGGCGCTCGACGTCGGCATCGGTCAGTGCGGGCAGCTCCGTGCCCTGCGGGACGCGGACGACGAAGTGGATGCGGGAGAGGATCGACTCGGTGTTCCAGGCGGTGAAGTCGACGCTGATGCCGCCGAGCTCCTCCTTCAGGATGTCCATCAGCCGCAGCCGGACGCCGGTGGTGAACCGGTCGCGGGGCAGGTAGACCAGCGCGGAGTAGTAGCGCCCGTACTCGTCCTGGCGCAGGTACAGCCGCAGCCGGCGGCGCTCCTGGAGGTACAGGACGGAGGTGGCGATGGCCTGGAGCTGGTCGACCGGGGTCTGGAACAGCTCGTCGCGCGGGTACGTCTCCAGGATCTGCAGCAGGTCGCGGCCGTCGTGGCTGGACGGCGCGAAGCCGGCGCCGTCGAGGACCTCGGCGACCTTGCGGCGGATGACCGGGACGCGGCGCACCGACTCGGTGTACGCGGCGGAGGAGAACAGACCGAGGAAGCGGCGCTCGCCGACGACGTTGCCCTCGGCGTCGAACTTCTTCACGCCCACGTAGTCGAGGTACGAGGGGCGGTGCACGGTGGAGCGGCTGTTGGCCTTGGTCAGCACCAGCAGGCGGTGCTCACGGGCCTTGGCGCGGGCATCGGCCGGCAGCCGGTTGAAGGAGGGCGAGACGGGGTGGCCGTCGTCCTTGCCGCTGTGGTGCGGGTCGGAGCGCAGGATGCCGAGGCCGGTGCCGGCCACGGCGGCCAGGGAGTCCCCGTCGACCAGGTTGTACTCGCGGTAGCCGAGGAAGGTGAAGTGGTCGTCGGAGAGCCAGCGCAGCAGCTCGCGGGCCTCTTCGAGCTCGTACTCGCGCAGGTCCGGGGCGGTGGGCTCGTTCGGCAGCTCGTCCGCGATGCGCAGCGCCGCGTCGCGCATCTTCTCCCAGTCCTCGACGGACTCGCGGACGTCGGACAGGACGCGCAGCAGATCGACGGTGATCTGCTTGAGGTCGGCCTTGTCGGTCTCGCGGTCGATCTCGACGTGGATCCAGGACTCGACGAGCGAGTCGTGGGGGCGCGCGGTGCGGGGACCGTGCGCGTCGCAGTCGGGGCCGAGGATCTCGATCAGCTTGCCGGTGACGTCGCGGCGGACGACGACCTGCGGGTGGATCACCACGTGGATGCCGCGGCCCTGGCGGGACAGCTCGTTGGTGACGCTGTCGACCAGGAACGGCATGTCGTCGGTGACCACCTCGACGACGGAGTGGCTGGAGGTCCAGCCGTTCTCCTCCACCGTGGGCGTGTGCACCCGCACGTTCGCGGTGCCCTGCGGGCGCGTCTCCGCGATCCGGTAGTGCGAGAGCGCCGCCCCGAACACATCGACCGGATCCCGGTCCAAGAGGTCCTCGGGGGCGGTGTGCAGGTAGTAGCGCTGGAGGTACGCGAGCATCGTGTCCTGATCAGGACGGTCAGGACGCTCCCCTTGCTCGGACCCAGTCGGAAGTAGCCCCCCGGCCGGGCTGTTCTCAGCTACCCGGGCCGCCCGCGCGAGCAGCTCGGCCTTTGCTTCGTCCAGCTTGGTCTGCATGTCCTCTGGCTCCTGTCGCGCGCCATTGCGTGACGTAGGTGAAGGAAGGAATGACGTAGCGCCGCGAGGCGGGGTGTCGGTGTCCGTTCGGGATCGACGCTATGTCGTCGAGAAAACCGCCTGGGAGAGAATCGGCCATGATCGGCAAGAGGTCCCGGCAGCGGGGATCAGCGATGGCCCGGGCACGGTCGTGCGCCGGGCGCTGGCCGGAGGCTTCAGTGCCTCCGAGGACTATCGCGCTGATCACGGGTACCAGGCTATCTCGCCCCACCCCCGACTCGTCATGAGCTGTATGTGTACAAATCCGGGGGTGGAACTTTGACACTCTGGACAGCGACGCGCCCACAAGTGCGTGCAAGTGGCTATTCGGCCGTCTCGCGAGCAGTGCGTACGGCCTCGGCCAGGGTGTCCACGACGGGCACACCGGCTGATTCCAGACTGCTGCGACTGTGTGAACCGCCCGTGTAGAGAACGGCCCGCGCGCCCACGTGCGCCGCGGCCAGCGCATCGTCCACGGCGTCGCCGATGAGGACCGTACTCGCGGCCGTCACCCCCGTCTCCTCCAGGGCCTGGAGATGGCGTACGAGGTGTCCCGCCTTGCTGGTGTGGGAGGGCCCGGTGCGGCCGTCGACGCGCAGGAAGTGCCCGTCGATGCCGTGCGCCCGCACGAGCGGGACCAACTTGTCGTGGGGCGCGAGGGACAGCAGGGACTGCGTGAGCCCCTCCGCCTGCCAGTCGCGCAGCAGCTCCCCGGCCCCTTCGGCGAGCCCGGCGGCCTCGGCCGCGGCCCAGTAGTGGCGGTGGAAGGTCTCGTCCATCACGGTCCACTCGGCGTCCGTGGGGAGCCGGCCCATGATGCGCTCGTAGAACTTCGGCACCGGTACGACGTACAGCTCGCGGTACGTCTCCAGGGTGATCGGCGCGAAGCCGAACTCGGCGAAGGAGGCGTTCGTCGCCGTGATGACGGCGTCGATGTCGTGGAGGAGGGTGCCGTTCCAGTCCCAGACGATGTGCGGGTCCCGCTGTCTCATTTCAGCAGCCCCGGAATCTCCTGGATCCCGAACCAGAGCAGCTCGTGGTCCTCGGCTCCGTCCACGGTGAACCGTGCGTCCTCGTCGCCCAGGTCGGCGGCCGCGAGGGCCCGCGCGGCCGCTGTGACGTCCTCCAGGGCGTCCTCCGCGTCCACGTGCACGGCGGCGGCCACGGTGAGCCGTACGGCCCCCGCGAGGGCCACCTGGCCGAGGGTGGACTCCTCGACCCCGGGGGTCGCGGTGGCGGCCTTGTCGTCCACGTCCACGGCGACGACCACGCGCTTGCGGGGCGCGGCCCCGTCCTCGGCGAGCATCCGCAGGCTGGCGGCGGCGGCCCGGCTCAGGGCGGCGTACTCCAGCTCCTCGATGTCGTCCGACACGTACCACTCGCGCAGGCCGGGCGTGACGGCGTACGCCCGCAACGGAGCCGGCCCCAGCTCACCCGCCTCGTGCGCCTCGGCGAGCCCGGGAAGGGTCAGGGGGACGTACACGCGCATGGCCGGCCGCTTTCGGTAGTCGGAAACGCCTTCAGGATACGGCCGTTCCCCGACGGGACTCCGTCCGGTGACGGGTCCGTCCCCCTTCGGGGTGCCGGGGCGGGAGCGGGGGCCGTCAGCTTCGCTCCCCGGAGTGCGGCGCGCGGAGCCCGGGGGCGGGGGCCATCCACCACGGATAGGTGAAGGCGGACCGGGGCCGCGGCGGTGGAGCGGGGCCGTTGCGGAGCGTGTCCGCGGGCCCGTAGAAGTCTCCCCACCAAGTTACCGCCCGGTACCCGCTCCGGGCCCGGACACCTCGGGGACGGCCGTCATGACCACCAGGACCACCAGGACCACCAAGACCAGCAGGCCCAGCAGGAACGCCACCCGGCCCCCCGGCCGCCACGACCAGCGCCGCCCGCCCACCACGATCCACCGGGGCCCGCACCACTGGTTCGCCGACCGGCTGCTGGCGGTGCTCAGCGGGCTCCGCCCGGTCCACTCGCTCATGGGCCACACCATCGGCCCCGCCTACGACCAGCTGATCACCCTGGCCGCCCCGGACCCCGTCCAGGGCGCCCCGCGCCCCGTCGTCCGCCAGTGCGGCCGCTTCACCCCGGGCCCGGGGGTCATCGAGGCCTTCGCCCGCATCGCCACCGGCGACCGGCTGACGGCCATGGCCTTCCGCCTGGAACAGGGCCCCGACCTGCGCTGGCGCTGCGCGGCCGTCGAACTCCAGGGCCCGCGCCCGTGAGCTCCGCGGCCGAAAACAGCCGGGGGGGGGCGCCCCCCCCCCGCAACATGCGTGCTCGCCCCCCCGCCCGGGGCGCCGCCGCCAGGGGCGGGGGGCTGTGATGGGAGGCCCGCCGCCCCCCCCCCCCCCCCCCCCCCCCCCCCCCCCCCCCCGGCCCCGCGGCCCCCCCCCCCCCCGCGCCGGGCCCCCCCCCCCCCCCCCCCGGCGGGTCCGCCGCGAACGGCGGAGGGGTTACTTCTTGCGGCGGCGGCCGCCCGCGGCCTTCGCCGCCTTGCGGCGCTCCGCCCGCGTCATCCCGGACTCGTCGTCCCCGGACTCGGAGTCGGACTCGAAGTCACCCTCGACGACCCCGCCCTCCCCGTCCACCGTGGGCGCGGAGAAGTGCAGCCGGTCCGGCCGCTGCGGAGCGTCCAGGCCCTTCGCCCGGATCTCCGGCTTGGCCAGGGAGGGACCCGCGGCGTCCGCCACCGGGACCTCCTCGACCTGCTGCTCGACCTGGACCTCCAGGTTGAACAGGTAGCCGACGGACTCCTCCTTGATGCCTTCCTGCATGGCGTTGAACATGTCGAAGCCCTCGCGCTGATACTCGACCAGCGGGTCCTTCTGGGCCATCGCCCGCAGGCCGATGCCCTCCTGCAGGTAGTCCATCTCGTAGAGGTGCTCGCGCCACTTGCGGTCCAGCACCGACAGCACCACGCGACGCTCCAGCTCGCGCATGATGTCGGAGCCGAGCGTGGCCTCGCGCGCCGCGTACTGCTCGTGGATGTCGTCCTTGACGGACTCCGCGATGAACTCGGCGGTGATGCCCGCACGGTCGCCCGCCGCGTCCTCCAGCTCCTCGACGGTGACCTTGATCGGGTAGAGCTGCCGGAAGGCGCTCCACAGCCGGTCCAGGTCCCACTCCTCGGCGAAGCCCTCGACCGTCTCGGCCGTGATGTACGCGTCGATCGTGTCGTCCATCATGTGACGGATCTGGTCCTGGAGGTCCTCGCCCTCCAGCACCCGCCGGCGCTCGGCGTAGATGACCGTGCGCTGGTTGTTGAGGACCTCGTCGTACTTCAGGACGTTCTTGCGCGTCTCGAAGTTCTGGGTCTCGACCTGCGACTGCGCCGAGGCGATGGCACGGGTGACCATCTTGTTCTCGATCGGCACGTCGTCCGGCACGTTCGCCATCGACATGACGCGCTCGACCATCTGCGCCTTGAACAGGCGCATCAGGTCGTCGCCCAGCGACAGGTAGAAGCGGGACTCGCCCGGGTCTCCCTGACGGCCGGAGCGGCCGCGCAGCTGGTTGTCGATGCGACGGGACTCGTGGCGCTCGGTGCCCAGCACGTACAGCCCGCCGAGCTCCTTGACCTCCTCGAACTCCGCCTTCACGGCCGCCTCGGCCCGCGTGAGCGCCTCGGGCAGGGCGTGCGCCCACTCCTCGATGTGCTCTTCCGGGTCCAGACCGCGCTGGCGCAGCTCGGCCTCGGCGAGGTCGTCCGGGTTGCCGCCGAGCTTGATGTCGGTACCGCGGCCGGCCATGTTCGTGGCGACCGTGACGGCGCCGCGGCGGCCGGCCTGGGCGACGATCGAGGCCTCGCGCTCGTGCTGCTTCGCGTTCAGCACCTCGTGCGGGATCCCCCGCTTGGAGAGCTGGTTCGAGAGGTACTCGGACTTCTCGACCGACGTCGTACCGACGAGGATCGGCTGGCCCTTTTCGTGCTTCTCCGCGATGTCGTCGACGACGGCGGCGAACTTCGCGACCTCGGTGCGGTAGATCAGGTCCGCCTGGTCCTTGCGGACCATGTCGCGGTTGGTCGGGATCGGGACGACACCGAGCTTGTAGATCTGGTGGAACTCGGCGGCCTCGGTCATGGCCGTACCGGTCATGCCCGACAGCTTCGAGTACAGGCGGAAGAAGTTCTGGAGGGTGATCGTGGCGAGGGTCTGGTTCTCGTCCTTGATGTCCACCCCTTCCTTCGCCTCGATCGCCTGGTGCATGCCCTCGTTGTAGCGGCGGCCGGCGAGGATGCGGCCGGTGTGCTCGTCGACGATCATGACCTCGCCGTCGATGACGACGTAGTCCTTGTCGGCCTTGAACAGTTCCTTCGCCTTGATGGCGTTGTTCAGGTAACCGACGAGCGGGGTGTTCACCGACTCGTAGAGGTTCTCGATGCCGAGCCAGTCCTCGACCTTCGCGACACCGGTCTCGTGGATGCCGACGGTGCGCTTCTTCTCGTCGACCTCGTAGTCGCCGGTCTCCTCGATGCCCTTGAGCGGCTGGCCGGCCTCGCCCTTGGTCAGGCGGGTGACCAGCTTCGCGAAGTCCGCGTACCACTTCGTGGCCTGGTCGGCCGGGCCCGAGATGATCAGCGGGGTACGGGCCTCGTCGACGAGGATCGAGTCGACCTCGTCGACCACGGCGAAGTTGTGGCCGCGCTGGACGAGCTCGTCCTGGGACCACGCCATGTTGTCGCGGAGGTAGTCGAAGCCGAACTCGTTGTTCGTGCCGTACGTGATGTCGTGGGCGTACTGCTCACGGCGCTGGGCCGGAGACATGTTCGCCAGGATGCAGCCGACCTCAAGACCGAGGAACTTGTGCACCCGGCCCATCATCTCGGAGTCGCGCTCGGCCAGGTAGTCGTTCACCGTGATCAGGTGGACGCCCTTGCCGGACAGCGCGTTCAGGTACGCCGGGAGGGTGCCGACGAGGGTCTTGCCCTCACCGGTCTTCATCTCGGCCACGTAGCCGAGGTGCAGGGCGGCACCGCCCATGATCTGGACGTCGTAGTGGCGCTGGCCGAGGACGCGCTTGGCGGCCTCGCGGACCGTGGCGAAGGCCTCGGGCAGCAGGTCGTCCAGGCTCTCGCCGTCCTGGTAACGCTGCTTGTACTCGTCCGTGAGCGCACGCAAGTCGGCGTCGGAGAGGTTGACGAAGTCCTCTTCGATGGAGTTGACCTGGTCCGCGATGCGGTGCAGTTTTTTGAGGATCTTGCCTTCGCCTGCACGCATGAGCTTGTTGAAGACGGACACCGAGGTTTGTCTCCTTGCCGGTCGGGCCTGGCACTGGTTCGTACACGGGCACGGAGGGTGGGCCCCACCGCAACGGCCATCGTAAGCGAGGACGCGGTCGCGTCGGGAGGCCCGCACCATCCGCGGGGCAGGACTGCCCGGAAATGAGAACGTGCGGGGGGCGCCGAAGGTGCCGGTGTGACCAGCCCCTCTCACCTGAAAAGTGTTCGCCGGGCCCGTCCCTCGGCAGCAGAATCCGTCCCATGGACCCGATCACCCTGACCACCGAACGCCTGATATTGCGCGCGCACCTCCCCTCGGACATCGACGAGGTGCACGCGGCGTGCCAGGACCCGCTCATCCAGCGCTACATCTCCGTACCGGTCCCGTACGGGCGCACCGACGCCGAGACCTACGTGGCCAGGGTCCCGGGCGGATGGCAGGACGACTCCGAGTACAACTTCGCGGTCCGCCTCGGCGCCGACGGCCCGCTCGTCGCCACCATCGGCCTCGCCCCGAGCGGCGCGAACGCCCACGAGGTCGGCTACTGGACCGTCGCCGGACACCGCGGCCGCGGCTACCTGAGCGAGGCCCTGCCCGCCGTCGCGCGCTGGGCCTTCACCGAGGCCGGCTGCGTCCGGATGATCTGGCGGGCCGCCGTCGGCAACCACGCCTCCCGCGCGGTCGCGGAGAAGGCCGGCTTCGTCGTCGAGGGCATCGCGCGCGCGGGCATGGAACACCGCGGGACCCTTCGGGACTGCTGGACGGGCGCCCTGCTGCCCTCGGACCTGTCCCTGCCGAGCCGTCTGCCGTACCTGCCGTCGCCTTCGGCTGTCAGCGGGCGCGTTTAGGGTGCGGTCCATGACGACCGCCACCCCCTCCCCCCTGTCCCCCCTCTCGCTGTCCGCGGACGAGGCCCGCCGCATCGCGCTGCGCGCGCAGGGGTTCCTGGGGGCGCCCGACCGGCGCGGCGGGGTACGCGGAGTCCTGCGCCACCTCGGCGCCGTCCAGCTCGACACGATCTCCGTACTGGCCCGCTCCCACGAGCTCATCCCGTACGCGCGCCTGGGCGCGGTCGGCCGCTCCGCCGTCGAAGCCGCGTACTGGTCGGAGCAGCACGCCTTCGAGTACTGGTCGCACGCGGCCTGCATCCTGCCCATCGAGGAGTGGCCGCACTTCGCCTTCCGCCGCCGGGCCCGCAAAGCGCGCGGCCACCGCTGGCACGTCCTGGCGGACAAGGACCGCTCGACGAAGACCGTCCTGGACCGCCTCGCCGCGGAGGGCCCGCTCACCTCCACCGAGCTGGGCGGCGCCAAGAACGGCGGGGAATGGTTCGAATGGTCCGAGACGAAGATCGCCGTCGAGTGGCTGCTCGACATCGGCGAGGTCGTCTGCACCGAGCGGCGGGGCTGGAAGCGGGTCTACGACCTCCCGGAGCGCGCCGTCCCCGGCCATCTCCTCCACGACGACCTGGACGACCGCGAGTGCGTGCGCCGCTTGGTGGTCCTGGCGGGGCAGTCCCTGGGCGTCGGCACGCGGTCCGACATCGCGGACTACCACCGGCTGTCGGGCGCGCAGTTCGACGCGGTCGTCGCCGACTCCGGTCTGGTGCCGGTGGAGGTGGAGGGCTGGGCGAAGCCCGCCTGGGCCGACCCGGCGGCCCTCGCCGAGGCGCCGCGCGGCCGCCACCGCACGACCCTGCTCTCCCCGTTCGACTCCCTGATCTGGGAACGCCCGCGCACGGAGCGGATCTTCGGCTTCACGCACCGGCTGGAGGCGTACGTCCCCAAGCCGAAGCGGATCCACGGCTACTTCGCGATGCCGCTGCTGGCGGGCGGCCGCCTCCAGGGGCGGGTGGACCCGGCCCGGGAGGGCACCACCCTGGTGGCCCGCCAGCTCTCCCTGACCACCCCGAAGGCGGCCCGCCCGATGGCGGAAGCCCTCCGGGAGGCGGCGTCCTGGGTCGGCTGCGACGCGATCCGCATAGACCAGGCGAGCTCCCCGGCGGAGGCGGCTGCGGTCACAGCGGAACTGTCAGCGCTGTGACGAATCCAGCCTCGCCGGCGTTTGAGGCGCGGGGTCCGGGGCGGAGCCCCAGAAGGGTTCCGGGCACAGCCCGGGGAACGGTGGAAGGGCGGGTAGGGGACAGCCCCGCAGGGCAACCCACCCGCACCGCGACGGGCCCGCCCTAGCGGATCTCCAGGATCTTCTCCCGCATCGCGTACACCACCGCCTCCATCCTGGAGTGCAGCTGCAGCTTCTCCAGGATGTTCCGCACGTGGTTCTTCACCGTGTTCTCGGAGATGAACAACTCCTTGGCGATGTCACGGTTGTTCATCCCGGTGGCGACGAGTTTCAGGACCTCCAGCTCCCGGTCCGTCAGCCTCGGCGCCGGCACCAGCCGCCGCTCGTCCGTCCGCTGGATCATCGACTTGAACTCCGTCAGCAGCTTCGACGCCATCGACGGGCTGATCTGCGACTGCCCGTCCGCCACCGCCCGGATCGCCGTGGCGACCTCGTCCGTGGAGATCTCCTTCAGGAGGTACCCCGTGGCGCCGGCCTTGATCGCGTCGTAGAGGTCCGCCTCCTCGTCGCTGATCGTCAGCATGATGATCTTCGCGGAGGGTGCCACCTCCTTGATCGACGTGCACGCCTCGATCCCGCCGCGCCTCGGCATCCGTACGTCCATCAGCACGATGTCCGGCAGCAGGTCCGCCGCCTTGTCCACGGCCTCCGCACCGTCACCCGCCTCGCCGACGACCTGGATGTCCTCCTCCTGCGCGAGGACGATCTCCAGTCCGCGCCGGAACAGCGCGTGGTCGTCGACCACGAGCACCCGGATCGGCTCTGCGGCCCGGTTTTCCTCACGGCAGCCCGCACCGTCGTCAACGCGCACCGGCCCGAAGCTGTCCGCCATCGTTCCTCCCCCTGCACCGCATGTGCTGAGCTGCTGGGTCAATCCGACGAGAGCGGCCGTCGGCTGACTGCCCGACATGATTCCATGCCCAGGTAACCGGGCGGGGGCAGACGATTACAGGCCGATGATTCCCGGCCATCCCCACAGACGGGGGGGGCCCCCCCCCCCCCCCCCGCGGGCCGGGGGGCCCCCCCCCCCGCCCGCGGGCGGGGGGGGCCCCCCCCCCCCCCCCCCCCCCCCCCCCCCCCCGCGCGCGCGCGCCCG
>NZ_JBHYVM010000057.1:16180-29603 GCF_042750105.1 Streptomyces sp. NPDC059443
TTTACCGGCCTTTTATCCCCGCCCACCCCCACCGCGGGGGCCCCCCGCCCCCCCCGCCGCGGCCGGGGGGCCACCGCACGGACATCCGGGATGCGCGGCGTCAGCCGCCGAGCGCGCCGCCCGCTCCCGCGCCGTCGAGCTCACCGGAGCTGGAGGCGGCGTCGGAGGAATCGAGGTGGATCACGCCGTAGTCGTAGCCGTGGCGCCGGTAGACGACGCTGGGCATCTTGGTGTCGGAGTCGACGAACAAATAGAAGTCGTGACCGACCAGTTCCATCTCGTACAGAGCCTGGTCGAGCGACATGGGTGCGGCCGAGTGGGTCTTCTCGCGGACGATGAGCGGGCCTTCGCCCTGCACTTCCAGCGATCCGATCCGGGTGGTCGGGATCGCGTCCGCCTTCTCGCCGCTGACCGGCTCGCCGTTGCCGTTGAGGGTCGCGGCGTTCGGCACCACGTCGGCCACCTCGGCCGCCGAGAGCCGTCCGCTGCCGCGACGGGTGTGGCGCTTGTCGTGCTGCTTGCGCAGCCGGGCCTCCAGCTTGTCCTGAGCGAGGTCGAGCGCCGCGTACGGGTCGGCGGCGGCGGCCTCGGCACGGATCACCGGGCCCCGCGAACGCAGGGTGATCTCCACGCGGTCGGAACGGTCGGCCTGGCGCGGGTTGTGCTCCTTGGACACCTCGACGTCCAAGCTGATCACCTTGGCGTCGAGCTTCTGGATCCGCTCCGGATTCAGCTTCTCGGCCACGTGCTTGCGGAACCGGTCGGGCACCTCGGTCTTACGGCCCTTGACGACGATGTCCACGCAGAACTCCGTTCCCGGATAGCTCCGCCCCAGGGGCGAAGCGTCTCCCTTTCGCACCAGACTCCGGTGAACACCGGAGCCTCGGACTTGGCGACTTCCACCTCCTCCTCCCCCATCGGCAAGATCTACACCCCACCGACTTCGGAGTCGAGAGACAACCTCTGACACGAAGGTTCCGAAACGTACAAACGCTCGAAACGTGCGCTCCGATGCGTGGGGCCCCAGGCTCGCCAATTCCTTACAACCGAACATATCCCTCTATGCCGGTTGTCGGCACCCGCTACCGGTACGTACCTCCGTTCAGGTGGCCGTTCCCTCTTACTACCTGCAACGATGCGCCTTCCCCGCCAGTTCCAAATCTATTCACAAGTTTTTTGCTCTGTATGAGTTGCGGACCGGATTCGTACGAACGCGTCCGCCGCCGCGGCCACCACCGCGGCCCCGCCCAGGGGGCCGATCCCGGCCGCGCGCAGCGCGCGTACCGCCTCCGCCAGCGTGGCTCCGGTGGTCACGAGGTCGTCCACGACGACGATCCGGGCCGCCCCGGCCGTCACCCGTCCGGCGCCCCGCCGGGCCTCCAGGGCCCCGGCCAGGTTCTCCCGGCGCTCCAGTGCCCCCAGACCCGCCTGGTCGGCCACGGCCCGCCGCAGCCGCAGTACGGGAGCCACCCGCGCGGGCACACCCGCCCGCCGCAGCCGCGCCGAGGCGGCCAGCGCGATCCTGTGCGCCGGATCGTGGCCGCGCGCCCGGATCCGCTGCCGGGCGGAGGGGACGGGAACCAGGGCCACCTCCCCCTCCCCCGCCCCGCCCTCCCCACACACCCCACCGCCCGCCCGGACCTCTGCCCGGACCGCCGCCGCCAGGGCCGTTCCCAGGGCGGCGGCCAGCGGGAGCGCGCCGCGCTCCTTGTGGGCCAGCACGACGGCTCGTACGGCCCCTTCGTACGCGGCGGCCGCATACACCACGGGTAGCCCGGCGGGGCTCGGAGACGGGCGTACCGGGCCCGTCCCGGCCCCACTGAGCGCCGACCGGCACGCTCCGCACAGCGCCACCCGGACGGCACCGCAGCCGACGCAGCCGACCGGCAGGACCAGCCCGGCGAGCTCCGACACGAGGCCCGCCGCGAAGCCCGCCGTCAGTGCCGGCCACCGCTGCCCCCGCCCCTGCCGCATGGGTCAACTCTGCCGGGCGGGGCAGCACGGGGCCACCCCTGTGGACAACCGGGGACGGCACCGCACAAGCGGGGAAAAGCGCAGGTCAGACCAGGCCAGAACGGGGTCAGCCCGGGATCAGCCCGGGTAGACCGGGAACCGGCCGCCCGCCGCCACCGTGCGCCACTGCGCCCCCGGCGGCAGCCACACGATCCCGTCCTCGCCCGAGAACGCGACCACCGGCTTCTTCTCGTCCTCGCTCGCCGCGATCGCCTCCAGCCCGGTCGCGCCCGGCAGTCCGGCCCCGACCATCGAACCGTCGGCCAGCATGTACCGCGCCTGCACGACCCCGCCGCTCTCGCGGCCCACCACCAGCAGCCGGCCGCGCGGCGCCCAGCTCATCGCCGTCACGTCCGCCAGCTGCGGGGCGGCCGGACGCAGCTCGCGCACCGAGACCGCCGGACCGTCGCCCTTGTTGTCGGGCCGCTCGATCCGCCCGATGAACAGGTTCTTGCGGCTCGCCTTCTCCACCAGCAGCGCGATCCGCACCCCGTCGGGCGAGGTCTTCAGCCCGGTGATCCGGCCGCCGTCGAGCCCGGACACCTCCACCTTCTGGGGGGTCCCGGTACCGCGGGGCAGCCGCCACAACGTCGGGGCCTGATCGTCCTGGTCGGCGATCCACAGATCTCCGGCCGCGTCCCACGAGGGGGCGGTGAACCCGGCCGGCTTGGAGCCCTTGGCGGTCAGCAGCGGCTGCGGCATGGGTCCGGCGGTGGTCAGGTTGACCACGTACAGCGAGTGCCAGTCCTCGGAGGTGACCGCGGCGCGCTTCTCGTCATAGGTGATCGCGGCGGAACCGACCTTGAAGGGCGGGTTCCCGGACAGGGGACCGGGGACCGGGGACGGCGGGTCCTGCTGGTCGTCCCGGTTGGGGTCGAGGGTCATCCGCTGGAGCCGGCTCTCGTTGTCCACGTAGTACTGGTGGCCCGGCGAGAGCGGCCGGTTTGCGACCACGGCCGCCGCGGCCTCGGTGACCCAGCACAGCGAGGACTTGCCGTCGGCGGCCAGGAGTTCGACCCGGTCCACCCGGGAAGCCGTCAGGTCCTTGACCGTGTACAGGAGTTGGGTGGCCATCTTCTGGCACTGCGGCTGCGTGACGTTGTCGGCCTTGTCGTTCAGCGGTACGCGCAGCGTGTTCTGGCCGTCGTACGAAAGGGACTTGGTGCCCTCGCGCAGCTCCGTACCGGTGGGGAAGCTGGAGGCGACCACCGGCCCGAGCCACTTGGAAGGGCCGGCGAGCAGCGATTTGACGGTCTGGGTGGTGGGGTCCATCCGGGAGTCGGGGTCGCTGCGCTGGCGCACGTAGACGGGGTCGGCGACGAGCGTGCCGCCCGCGAAGTAGTACTTGTTCACCGGCATGTAGATGCGCTGGAAGTCGGACTCGCTGAGGACCAGGCTGCTGGGCGGGGTCACGATCCGCCACTGCTTGTTCTCCTCCCTGAGCTGGAGGAACTCCTCGTAGCGCTTGCCGCCGGTCTCGGGCTGGTACGCGCTGCGCTCGTCCACGGTGGCCAGCATCTTCCCGGCGACCTTGAAGCGGGGAGCGGCGGGGTCCTTCTCGCCCTGTACGGAGAACCGGTCGAGGCCGGCCGAGAGCACGGTGACCGCCGCGCCGGGCTTCCAGTTCTTCGCGGCGTCCTCGGTGAGGTACTTGCGGGCGGTCTGGAGCTGCGGATCGTCACTGGTCATGGCCTCCAGGAAGCCGTCGACGATCTCCTGCGGGCTGGCGTGGTCGGCCGGCGGTACGCCGAAGACGCGGACCTGGGAGTCGACGCCCTGCGAGACCTGCACGGGCCGGATCTCGCCATGGTCGGGCATCGAGGCGCAGCCGGCCAGCAGCAGCCCGGCCGCACCGAAGGCGTAGGCCCGGAGCGTGCGCAGCGATCGGCCCGACCGCGATCGGCCGGCCCTCACGAGGCCCGTCCCCGTCCCCGGCCCCGTCCCCGGTTCAGCACCCATCCGACCCACCGGCTCCGTCCGATCCACGGGCTCCACGCGATCCACCCTCTCGGTCTGCTTCTCCCGGCGGCCCGCCCGGGGCTCCGGCGCCGGCCCCCGGCTGCTCGGCGGGCCGGGTCACGACCCGGGCCCCGCTGCCCGGCAGTGCCGTCGGGTCGGCCGGCACCGGCATGGCTCCGGCCACCGCCGACCGCGGCGGGATCGGCGACCGGTCGGGCCGGCCCGCGGGTTCCCGGGACGACTCGGGCGCCAGCGAGCCCTCCGCGGCGGCCCTGGCCCGGTTGGCCCTGGAGTCCTCGGGCTCCAGCGGGATCGGCGATCCTCGCAGCGGCTCGTCGGCGGTGCGCGGCAGGGTCAGGCGGAACTGGGAGCCGCCGCCCGGCTCGCCCCAGGCCTGGAGCCAGCCGCCGTGCAGCCGGGCGTCCTCGACGGCGATGGACAGGCCCAGGCCCGTACCGCCGGTCGTGCGCGCCCGTGCCGGGTCGGCCCGCCAGAAGCGGTTGAAGACGCGGGTGGCCTCGCCGGGCTTGAGCCCGACCCCGTAGTCCCGCACGGCGACGGCGACGGCCCCGCCCGCCGAGGCGAGCCGGATCACCACGTCCCGGCCTTCGCCGTGTTCGACGGCGTTGACGACGAGGTTGCGCAGGACCCGCTCCACGCGCCGCGCGTCGGCTTCGGCTATCACCGGCTGGGTGTCGCCGAGGACGCGGATCCGGGTGTTCTTGTGTTCGGCGAGCGGTTCGGCGGCGTCGATGACGCGGCGTACGACGTCGCGCAGATCGATCGGCTCCGCCTCCAGGGCGGCGGCGCCCGCGTCGAAGCGGCTGATCTCCAGCAGGTCGGCGAGGAGCGACTCGAAGCGGTCGAGCTGTCCGGCGAGCAGTTCGGCGGAGCGCGCCGTGACCGGGTCGAAGTCGGCGCGGGCGTCGTGGATGACGTCGGCGGCCATGCGGACCGTGGTCAGCGGGGTGCGCAGCTCGTGGGAGACGTCGGAGACGAAGCGGCGCTGCAGCCGGGAGAGGTCCTCCAGCTGCTGGATTTTGTTCTGGAGGTTCTGGGCCATTTTGTTGAAGGCTTCGCCCAGGCGGGCGATGTCGTCCTCGCCCGTGACCTTCATCCGCTCCTGGAGCCGCCCCGCGGAGAGCCGCTCGGCGATCCCGGCGGCCATCCGGACGGGGGTGACGACCTGGCGCACGACGAGCCAGGCGATGCCGCCGAGGAGGACCACGACGAAGAGTCCGGCGGTGGCGATGGTGACCTTGACCAGGTTGAGGGACTCCTCTTCCTGGGTCAGCGGGAAGAGGTAGTACAGGTCGTACGGGTCGCCGTTGATGTCGGTGAGGCGCTTGCCCACGACGAGCGCGGGCTGCGGGGCCTTGGCGCCGGCGCCGGCCGTGTAGCGGACCTGGGAGAAGGTCTTGAAGGCGCCGGTGGCGTGGTTGACGGCCCGGCGCAGGTCCAGCGGGACGCTGGCGGTCGGGTCCACGTTGCCGGAGGCGCGGGCTCCGCGGACGCCGAGCGCGCCGCGGCCGGGCGGCTGTTCCTCGCCGGTGCCGGTGCCGGCACCCAGGGCGGCGACCTCGAAGGCGCTCTGCCCGCCGCTGGCGAGCTGTTTGACGAGGGAGTTCATCCAGGTGCTGGCGTCGCGGCCGACCTTGTTGTCGGAGGCGTCGGTTCCGTCCACCGTGTACGGGGTGTTCGCCTTCTCCTGTGCGACCGCGAACCCGCCCGCGGCCTGGCTCTGCGCGGCCTCCTCCTTCGCGTCGAGGAGGCCCTTGCTCACCTGGGCGATGACGACGAAGCCCAGGGCGAGGACCACGGCGAGCGAGATCAGGAGGGTGGCGGCGACCACCCGGAGCTGGATGTTGCGCCGCCAGAGCCGGACAGCCGGGAGCAGCGGCCGGCGTACGAGGCGTACGCAGAGCCGCAGCACGGGGCTGCCGGATGCTCCGCCGTGGAACAGCCGGCCGCCCCGCAGCGCTCCCCCGCGGGAGCCGCTCCGGGGCCTGCCGGGCTGCATGTCAGCTGGGTCCGGCCTTGTAGCCGACACCGCGCACCGTCACGACGATCTCGGGGCGCTCCGGGTCCTTCTCGACCTTGGAGCGCAGTCGCTGGACGTGCACGTTGACCAGGCGGGTGTCCGCCGCGTGGCGGTAGCCCCAGACCTGTTCCAGCAGCACCTCGCGGGTGAAGACCTGCCAGGGCTTGCGGGCGAGTGCGACCAGCAGGTCGAATTCGAGCGGGGTCAGCGCGATGGAGGCGCCGTCCCGCTTGACCGAGTGCCCGGCCACGTCGATGACCAGGTCACCGATGGCCAGCTGCTCGGGGGCCGGCTCTTCCGAGCGGCGCAGGCGGGCGCGGATGCGGGCCACCAGCTCCTTCGGCTTGAACGGCTTGACGATGTAGTCGTCGGCCCCGGACTCCAGGCCCACCACCACGTCCACGGTGTCGCTCTTGGCGGTGAGCATGACGATCGGTACGCCGGACTCGGCACGGATCAGCCTGCACACCTCTATGCCGTCCCGTCCGGGCAGCATGAGGTCCAGCAGGACCAGATCCGGCTTCGCCTCCCGGAAGGCAGCCAGTGCCTTGTCACCGTCCGCTACGAACGACGGCTCGAAACCTTCTCCCCGCAGCACAATGCCGAGCATCTCGGCCAGCGCGGTGTCGTCGTCGACGACAAGGACGCGTCCCTTCATGGTTGACATCATCCCATTAGCTAATCGTTACCTGGCGGTGAGCTGTCCCACAGCCAAAGGGGCTGGAAATCGCCCCTCGGACCTGCGTGGGTTCCCCGTGGACTGCCACGTGGACTTACCGATGGAGATCAAGGCGCCCAGTGTGCCCCGGATCCGCACGACAAATGAAGGCGCGAACGGCCCGGGATCCAGGGGACACCTGGTCCGTTCGAGGTTGTCACATGGCACGATGGCAGCCGGACCAAGCGCCCCGCACTCTGCAGTGCACGTGAAGGAGCGACGATGAACGACTCTCCGGGCTGGGCTACGCCCGGATCCTCCCCGTCCGACGGTGAGGGCTCCCACGGTACGCAGCCTCCCGCGCAGCCTTCCGGCGGCAACGGCGGCGACCCCAAGTGGTCCGCCGAGCAGCCGCCGCCCGGCCAGTGGTCGAGCCCGGCCGCCGGCCAGAACCCGCCGCAGCAGCCCGGCCAGCAGCCGCCCGTACCGCCGCAGCCGCCGCAGCAGGGCTGGGGCTCGTACGGCGCCGGTCCCGGCGGCTACCCGCCGCCCGCCCCCGGCGGCCCGGGCGGCTACTGGGGCAACCACGTCCCGGCGGCGAAGCCCGGTGTGATCCCGCTGCGCCCGCTGGGTCTGGGCGAGATCCTCGACGGCGCGGTCACCACCATGCGCAAGCACTGGCGTGCGGTGCTCCCGATCTCCCTGGCCGTGGCCGTCGTCGTGCAGCTGGCCTCCGTGCTCACGCAGAAGCTCGCGTTCAGCGGGCTCAAGCTCGACCCTTCGGCCGCCACGCCCCTACAGGACCAGCTCAACGCGCTCGGCTCGGGCCTGGCGCTGAGCCTCGCTAACGGGTTCATCCAGCTCATCGGGACGATCTTCGCCACCGCGATGCTCACGATGGTCTTCAGCCGCGCCGTGCTGGGCCACTCCTCCTCGGTGGGCGCCGCCTGGCGCGAGTCCCGCTCGCAGCTGCCGCGGCTGCTCGGCCTGACCCTGCTCCTGAGCGTCGGCGCGCTGCTCCTGTTCTTCGTACTGATCCTGCCGGGCATCCTCGCCCAGAGCGTGGGCCTCGGCGTCCTCGGCGGTCTCGCGGCCCTCGGGCTGGCGATCTGGCTGGGGGTCCGCTTCACCCTGGCCTCGCCCGCGCTGATGCTGGAGAAGACCTCCGTCTTCAAGGCTTTCTCCCGCTCCTCGAAGCTCGTCAAGGGCTCCTGGTGGCGCGTACTCGGCATCACCGTCGTCACCTCCATCATCACGAGCATCGTCGCGGGGGTCGTCGTCCTGCCGCTGACCCTGCTGGGCGCGGCCCTGTTCGGCGGCGGCCTCGAAGGCCTCGCCAGCGGCACCGGCACCCTCAGCTGGGGCTTCCTGATCCTCACGGGCATCGGCGGGATCATCGGCCTGACGATCACGCTCCCGATGCAGTCGGGCGTCACCGTCCTGCTCTACGTCGACCAGCGCATCCGGCGCGAGGCCCTCGACCTGGAGCTCGCGCGGGCGGCCGGCATCGAGAACTACGGCACGGGCAACGCCCCGCCGCCCACCGGGGGCTGACGGGCGATGAAGGGCACGGGGGGCCTGCTCGCAGCAAAGACGACGGCGGCGGCGACAGCGGCCACATCACCATCGGCGGCGGAACCGCCGCCGGTCACGATCGGCCGTGACGCCGCCCGCGAGGCGGCCCGGCACGAGCTGTCCAAGCCCGTGTACCACCAGAACGACCCGGGGCTGTTCCAGCGCGCCTGGAACCGGTTCTGGGAATGGGTCGGGAGCCTCTTCGACCACGCCTCGGCCTCGACCCCCGGCGGCACGCTGGGCCTGCTGGCCATCGCCGTGTTCGTCGTCCTCGTCATCGCCGCCCTGTGGTGGGGGGGGGGGGCCCCCCCCCCCCGCCCCCCCCCCCCCCCCGCCCCCCCCCACCCCCCGCCCCCCCCCCCCGCCCCCCCCCCCCCCCCCCCCCCCCCCCCCCCCCCCCCCCCCCGTGCAGCCCCACCACCCCCGCGCCGGGGGGTGGCGCGGCCCCCCCCCCCCGCGCGCCCCCCCCACCACAGCGGGCGCCCTCTTCGACGACGGAGTCCGCAGCGCGGCCGACCACCGCACGGCCGCCGAGGCCCTGGCCGCCGAGGGCCGCTGGAACGAGGCCGTCCAGGAGCGCATGCGCGCCGTCGTCCGCTCCCTGGAGGAGCGCACCCTCCTGGACCCCCGCCCGGGCCGCACGGCCGACGAGGCGGCGGCCGAAGCCGCCGTGTCCCTCCCGGACCACGCGGCCGGCCTGCGCGCCGCGGCCCGCACCTTCGACGAGGTCACCTACGGCGCACGCCCGGCCAACGCGACCATGTACGCCACCCTCCGCGACCTGGACCTGGCCCTGACCCGCACGAAGCCGCTCCTGACAGGCCCCACCCCATGACCCGCCCCCAGGACCCCAGCGTCCCGCCCGCCCCGGCCCCGGCCCCTACGGGTGCGGTCGCCGAAGCCACAGCGACAGCCGGAACCGGAGCCGCAGCCGCAGCAGCCGCCGGAACAACCGCCGCCGCGCCCCTCACCCCCGGCATCCTGTGGACCCGCGCCCGCGGCTTCCTCATCGCGCTCGCCCTGCTCCTCACCGCCGGGCTGATCCTGGCCGCCCTGAACTCCGGTGCCCGGCACGGATACCTGGACCCCCGCTCCGCCGACCCCTTCGGCAGCCGGGCCGTGGCCGAGCTGCTCAAGGAGCGGGGGATCGACACCCGCGTCGTGACCACCGCCGACGAGGCCGCCGCCGCGGCCGGGCCCGGCACCACCCTGCTGGTCACCGATCCCGACCGGCTGGAGGACAGCCGGCTCCGCGTGATCCGGTCCGCCATCGACCTCTCCGGCGGCCGCATCGTACTGCTCGCCCCGAGCACCCTCAGCCTCCCCGCCCTGGCCCCCGGCACCCGCGCCCATCCCGGCGGCGCCGGCAAGGAAACCAACCTGGACCCGGGCTGCGCACTGCCCGCCGCCACCTCCGCGGGCCGCGCGGCGACCGGCGGCGGCTACAGCTACACCACCGACACCTCCAAGGCCACCGCCTGTTACCCCAGCGGCGGCCGCCCCACCCTCCTCGTCCTGCCCACCACCACCCACGGCGGCGACACCGTCCTCCTCGGCTCCGAGCGCGTCTTCCTCAACAACGCCCTCGCCAAGGAGGGCAACGCCTCCCTCGCGCTCCAACTCCTCGGCTCCCGGCCCCACCTGGTCTGGTACATGCCCTCCCTCGCCGACTCCGGACCGGACGACGCCGAGGGACAGGGCAAGGACTTCCTCGCCCTGATCCCCGCGGGCTGGAGCTGGGCCCTGCTCCAGCTCTTCCTCGCCGCCGCCCTCGCCGCCCTCTGGCGCGCCCGCCGCCTCGGCCCGCTCGTCACCGAACGGCTGCCCGTCCTCGTCCCCGCCTCCGAGGCCACCGAGGGCCGCGCCCGCCTGTACGCCAAGGCCGGAGCCCGCGACCGCGCGGCCACCGTGCTGCGCGCCGCCTCCCGCGAACGCCTGGCCGCGCTGGTCGGCGTACCGGCCTCCCTGGCCCACGACCCCGTCGCCCTCGGGCCCGCCGTCTCCGCCCGTCTCACCGACGGCTCGCACGACCTGGGCGCCCTGCTCTTCGGCACCGCCCCCACCACCGACGCGGCGCTCGTCGCGCTCGCCGACCAACTCGACGCCCTCGAAAGAGAGGTCCGCTCCTCATGACGGCCACCACGGACAGCAGCGCCCGCTCCGCACTGGAGTCGCTCCGTACCGAGATCGGAAAGGCCGTGGTCGGCCAGGACTCCGCCGTCACCGGTCTCGTCGTAGCACTCCTGTGCCGCGGCCACGTCCTCCTCGAAGGCGTCCCCGGCGTAGCGAAGACCCTCCTGGTACGGGCCCTCGCCGCCTCCCTCGAACTCGACACCAAGCGCGTCCAGTTCACCCCCGACCTGATGCCGAGCGACGTCACGGGCTCGCTCGTCTACGACGCCCGCACCGCCGAGTTCTCCTTCCAGAACGGCCCGGTCTTCACCAACCTCCTCCTCGCGGACGAGATCAACCGCACGCCTCCGAAGACCCAGTCCTCCCTCCTCGAAGCGATGGAGGAGCGCCAGGTCACCGTCGACGGCACCCCCCGCAAGCTCCCCGAGCCGTTCCTCGTCGCCGCCACGATGAACCCGGTCGAGTACGAGGGCACGTACCCCCTCCCCGAGGCCCAGCTCGACCGCTTCCTCCTCAAGCTCACCGTCCCCCTCCCCTCCCGCGAGGAGGAGATCGGCGTACTGACCCGCCACGCCGCCGGGTTCAACCCGCGCGACCTGCACTCCGCCGGCATCCGCCCGGTCGCGGGCGTCGCCGAACTCGAAGCCGCCCGCAAGGCCGTCGAGGCCACCAGCGTCTCCCCGGAGATCGCCGCGTACGTCGTCGACATCTGCCGCGCCACCCGCGAATCGCCGTCGCTCACCCTCGGCGTCTCCCCCCGCGGCGCGACCGCCCTGCTGGCGACCGCCCGCGCCTGGGCCTGGCTGGTCGGACGCGACTACGTCACCCCCGACGACGTGAAGGCCCTCGCCCTGCCCACCCTGCGCCACCGCGTCCAGCTGCGCCCCGAGGCCGAGATGGAGGGCGTCACGGCCGACGCGGTCATCACCGCGATCCTCTCCCACGTCCCCGTACCCCGCTGATGGCGTTCACCGGACGCGCCGCCCTCCTGGCGGCCCTCGGCAGCCTCCCCGTCGGCATCCTCGAACCGAGCTGGACGGGGATCCTGGCGGTCAACGCCCCCCTCGCCCTGGCCTGCGCCGTCGACTACGCCCTCGCGGCGCCCGTCCGCACGCTCCACCTGGCCCGCTCCGGCGACACCTCGGTGCGCCTCGGCGAGCCCGCCGACGTGCACCTGAGCGTCACCAACCCCTCCCCGCGCCCCCTGCGCGCCCGGATCCGCGACGCCTGGCCCCCCAGCAGCTGGGTACCCGGCACCGAAGTCGCCGCCTCCCGCCACGCGTTGACGGTCCCGGCCGGCGAACGCCGCCGCCTGACCACCCGCCTGCGGCCCACCCGCCGCGGCGACCGCCAGGCGGCCCGCGTCACGATCCGCTCCTACGGCCCGCTCGGCCTCCTGGCCCGCCAGGGCCACCACACCGTGCCGTGGACGGTCCGCGTCCTGCCGCCGTTCGCAAGCCGCAAGCACCTCCCGTCCCGCCTCGCCCGCCTGCGCGAACTCGACGGCCGCACCAGCGTCCTGACGCGCGGTGAGGGCACGGAGTTCGACAGCCTGCGGGACTACGTACCCGGCGACGACACCCGTTCCATCGACTGGCGGGCCACCGCCCGCCAGCAGAAGGTGGCCGTCCGCACCTGGCGCCCGGAACGGGACCGCCACATCCTCATCTGCCTCGACACCGGCCGCACCTCGGCCGGCCGCGTCGGCGACGCCCCCCGCCTGGACTCGGCGATGGACGCGGCCCTCCTCCTGACGGCCCTGGCCACCCGCGCCGGCGACCGCGTGGACCTACTGGCCCACGACCGCCGCACCCGCGCACAGGTCCAGGCCCGCTCGGCCGCCGACACCCTCCCGGCCTTCGTCAACGCCATGGCCACCCTGGAACCGGAGCTCGTCGAGACCGACTCCCGCACCCTGGTCTCCACCATCCTGCGCAGCGCCCCGCGCCGCTCCCTGGTGGTCCTCCTGACGAGCCTGGACGCGGCCCCCATCGAAGAGGGCCTGCTCCCGCTCCTCCCCCGCCTCACCCAGCGCCACACCGTCCTGCTGGCCTCGGTCGCGGACCCGCGCATCGCGGAGATGAGCACGTCCCGCGGCACGATCGAAGCGGTCTACGAAGCGGCCGCCGCCACCCAGTCCCAGTCGGCCCGCCGCCGCACCGCGGACCAGCTCACCCGCCACGGCGTCCACGTGGTCGACGCCACCCCGGACACCCTGGCCCCCGCCCTGGCCGACGCCTACCTCTCCCTCAAGGCCGCGGGCCGCCTCTAGCGGGTGCCCGACTGGATACGCTGGTCGGGTACCCACCAGGAGGACACCATGGCTGACCTCACCGCGGAGCAGATGCGCCGCATGCACGATTTCGCGGAGCAGCTCGCGGAGCTGGCCGAGCACCAGGAAGACCACTGGAAGGTGCAGACCACCGACGGCCAGATCTTCCTCACGATGATGAGCCCCACGGCTCCCCACGGGCTGAACGTGGTGCGGCTACGCCGCCAGATCGAGGCCCAGACACCCGAGGTCGTGGCCCTCAACGACACGAACATGGGCGATCCGGTGACCGGCCTCACCAAGGTCCCCGACCTCATGGTCATCGCCGAGGAAGACACCGACGACACAGCGAAGGTCGTCAACGCGCGTGATGTCCTGATGGTGATCGAGGTCGTCTCGCGTACGAATTCCCTCACCGACATCCGAGACAAGCTTCACGACTATCCGAGGATGGGGGTCCCGGTCTATGTAGTGGTGGACCCCCGCAAGGACAAGAAGAGCGCCACAGTGCACAGCGACCCCTCTGAAGGGCCCGACGGCATCCGCTACCGCAAGAAGGTCCCGTACGCCTTCGGGGACACCGTCGTCGCCGGCCGCTGGACCCTCGACACGAGCAGCCTCAAGAGCTACCCCGCCGACTGGTAGCCCCCGGCCCAGTCCTCAACGGACCGGGCCCCAAACGCAGAAAAGCCCCGTACCAGTTCCCTGGTACGGGGCTCTCTACAATGATTGTTCGGCGGCGTCCTACTCTCCCACAGGGTCCCCCCTGCAG
>NZ_JBHYVM010000058.1:0-7371 GCF_042750105.1 Streptomyces sp. NPDC059443
AGGCGCGGGGTCTGGGGCGGAGCCCCAGGGAACGGTGGAAGGGCGGGTAGGGGACGGCTCCGCGCAGCGGCCCCCCACCCGCCCGCCGCAGGCGACCCGCATACCCTCCCCGGAGGGGATACCGCCCGACCGAACACCCCCTCCGGAGGAGACATGCCCCCACTGGTCCACGCCGCGCCAGCGACCGTCACCACGCTCACCCTGGACTCCCCGGCCAACCGCAACGCCCTCTCCGCCGACCTCGTCGGAGAGCTCCGCGCCGCCCTCGCCGCAGCGGCCGCCGACCCGGCGGCCCGGGCCGTCGTCCTCACCCACACCGGCACCACCTTCTGCGCCGGCGCCGACCTCAAGTCCCCCTGCGACCCGGCCGACTTCCTGGCCCTGCTCCGGGAGATCGCCGAGCTCCCCAAGCCGGTCGTCGCCCGAGTCACCGGCCACGTCCGCGCGGGCGGCCTCGGGCTGCTCGGGGTCTGCGACATCGCCGCCGCCGGGCACGAGTCCACGTACGCCTTCACCGAGACCCACCTCGGCGTCGTCCCGGCCGTCATCTCCGCGCCGCTGCTCCCGCGCCTGGACCCCCGCGCCGCCGCCCGCTACTTCCTCACCGCCGAGGCCTTCGACGCGGCGGAAGCCACCCGGATCGGCCTGCTCACCCTGCACGGCGAGGATGTCGACAAGGTGCTGGCCCCCGTCCTCGAAGGCCTGCGCAAGGCCGGTCCCGAGGCTCTGGCCGCCACGAAACAGCTGGTCACGGCCCCGGTACGGGCCGCCCTGGAACGCGACGGAGCCGCGCTCACCGAGCTGTCCGCCCGCCACTTCGGCTCGGCCGAGGCCCGGGAGGGCATCACCGCCCGCTTCGAGCGCCGGGACCCGTCATGGCTGCGGTGACCACGACGAGCGCCCCGAGCGCCCCGAGCGGCCCCAAGCAGGCCCGCAGCCGGGTCACCCGCCGCCACCTGCTGGAGGCGGCCGTCTCCTGCCTGGCCGAACAGGGCTGGGCCGGTTCCACCGTCGCCGTGGTCGCCGAGCGCGCCGGAGTCTCGCGCGGGGCCGCCCAGCACCACTTCCGCACCCGGGAGGAGCTGTTCACGGCGGCCGTGGAGTACATGGCCGAGGAACGATCCACCGCGCTGCGGGACCTGTTCCCGCACGGCGCGGCCGGGGCCGACCGCGCCGACGTGGTCGCGGCGCTCATCGACATGTACACCGGCCCGATGTTCCGCGCCGCCCTCCAGCTGTGGGTCGCGGCCTCCCACGAGGAGCAGCTGCGCCCCCGCGTCGCCGAGCTGGAGGCCCGGGTGGGCCGCGAGACCCACCGCATCGCCGTGGAACTCCTGGGCGCGGACGAGTCCGTACCGGGCGTACGGGAGACCGTGCAGGGTCTGCTGGACATGGCCCGCGGCCTGGGCCTGGCCAACGTCATCACCGACGACACCGCCCGCCGGGCCCGCGTGGTCGCCCAGTGGGCCCGGATCCTGGACGCGGTACTGACCTGAGGTTGTGCTGATCTGAGAAGCGCACAGGGCGCCGCACCCCGGATGGGATGCGGCGCCCTGTGCTGTGCTCGCGGCGGCCCTGTGCGGTGGCAGCCGGTTGATCGGCGGACCCGTCGGCCGGATCAGGCCGTATCGGCCATGTCCGCGTAGCCCGCGATCTCGCGCGGGTTGCGCCGGCTGGGCCCGGTGTAGCGGGCGGACGGACGGACCAGGCGGCCCGTGCGCTTCTGCTCCAGGATGTGCGCCGACCAGCCGGCGGTACGGGCGCACGTGAACATCGAGGTGAACATGTGCGCCGGGACCTCCGCGAAGTCCAGCATGATCGCGGCCCAGAACTCCACGTTGGTCGCGAGCACCCGGTCGGGGCGGCGCGCGTGCAGCTCCTCCAGGGCGGCCTTCTCCAGCGCGGCGGCCACCTCGTAGCGCGGGGCGTCCAGTTCCTTGGCCGTGCGCCGCAGCACGCGGGCGCGCGGGTCCTCGGCGCGGTAGACCCGGTGGCCGAAGCCCATCAGCCGCTCGCCCTTGTCGAGGGCCTTCTTCACGTAGGCCACGGCGTCGCCGGTGCGCTCGATCTCCTCGATCATGCCGAGGACGCGGGACGGCGCCCCGCCGTGCAGCGGCCCCGACATGGCGCCGACCGCGCCCGACAGGGCGGCGGCGACATCGGCACCCGTGGACGCGATGACCCGGGCGGTGAAGGTGGAGGCGTTCATGCCGTGCTCGGCGGCGGAGGTCCAGTACGCGTCGACGGCCTTGACGTGACGCGGGTCCGGCTCGCCCCGCCAGCGGATCATGAACCGCTCGACCACGGACTCGGCCTTGTCGATCTCGCTCTGCGGGACCATCGGCCGGCCCTGGCCGCGGGCGGACTGGGCCACGTACGACAGGGCCATCACGGCCGCGCGCGCCAGGTTGTCGCGCGCGGTCTGCTCGTCGATGTCGAGCAGCGGTTTCAGACCCCAGACGGGGGCGAGCATGGCGAGCGCGGACTGGACGTCCACGCGGATGTCGCCGGAGTGCACAGGGATCGGGAAGGGTTCGGCTGCGGGCAGGCCCGGGTTGAAGGCACCGTCGACCAGCAGACCCCAGACGTTCCCGAAGGAGACGTGGCCCACGAGGTCTTCGATGTCGACGCCCCGGTAGCGCAGAGACCCACCCTCCTTGTCGGGTTCGGCGATCTCCGTCTCGAACGCGACGACTCCTTCGAGCCCGGGTACGAAGTCGGACATCAGGCGGCTCCTCAAATAGTGCGAACACGCGCGGCTCCCGGCGTGATTCGCGGTCCGGCGCGGTCTCCGGCGCGGTCATCCCCGTTGATGCCCGGCACGGCCGATGGTCACCCGTACGGGACCGTCGGACCGGCCCCAAGATTTTGTCCGTTCCCCATGGCGCGGGGAAGCGTGACATACGGCACACCCCATGCGGCCCTGCTGGGGCAGGATGGCCGCGTGACCGATCAGCACCTTGACCCCGCCGTCATGCGCAAGCAGTACCGCTCCCACCTCGTCGACGAGGAGGGCCTCGCCGAGGACCCGATGGGCCAGTTCGCCCACTGGTTCAAGGATGCGGCCGAGGCGCACGTTTTCGAACCCAACGCGATGGTCGTGTCGACCGCGACCCCCGACGGCCGTCCCAGTTCCCGCACGGTGCTGCTGAAGCAGTTCGACGAGCGCGGCTTCGTCTTCTTCACGAACTACGGCTCCCGCAAGGGCCGCGAACTCGCCGCGAACCCCTTCGTCTCCCTGCTCTTCCCCTGGCACCCCATCGCCCGCCAGGTCATCGTGACCGGCACCGCCTCGCGCATCGGCCGCGACGAGACGGCGGCGTACTTCCGCTCCCGCCCGCACGGCTCCCAGCTGGGCGCCTGGGCCAGCGACCAGTCGAGCGTGATCGGCTCGCGGGCCGAGCTGGACCGGCGCTACGCGGAGCTGGAGGCGCGCTATCCGGAGGGCGAACAGGTCCCGGTCCCGCCGGAGTGGGGCGGCGTGCGCGTGGTCCCCGACGCGGTGGAGTTCTGGCAGGGGCACGAGAACCGGCTGCACGACCGGCTGAAGTACGTCCTGGACGGGGAGAAGTGGCGCGTGGAGCGCCTCTGCCCTTAGCCGTGAGGCGGGCCTGAAACGCAGGCGACCCGCGAGCTCGGGTTTCCCCCCTGCAGTGGGGGAAGCCGGCCGGACGTACCGGCGAGCTCGCGGGTCGGGTGACTGCTTGGGATTGGCGCCGGCGACTCCGCCTGGCGCCGCACTGGGTGCGTGCGACAGCGGGCGCTTTAGCCCGCAGCCACCTCACGCGTCCGGTTTCCGTACATTGCGGCAACCACCTCCCTTCTCGTGTACGGCAGAGCCTACGACTCCCTCCCCGGGCCCTCAAGGCATTTATTCGGAGGTTTCCCGGAGCCGTCCCGGGGGCGCCTCGGGGGCGTCCACAGCGGGACATTCCGGGATGATTGCGAGAAGCGGGTGTGGGCTGCGTCACGTTCCAGTTCAATGACGTGACGTGCCGCACACGCGAACACCTGCAGGGGGCCCAGGTGACTGCTTCCGGACGTAACGAGACCGCCGACGATCTGCTCGCAGCGCTGCTGGACGGGATGGACGCCGCCCTGTGCGCGTTCGACGCCGACGGCGTGATCACCCATTGGAACCGCGAGGCCGAGCGGATCCTTGGGTGGTCGGCGGCGGAAGCCGTGGGGCGCAAGGGATTCGCGGGGTGGGCCGTACGGGCCGCCGACGCGCACGACGTGCAGGACAGACTCATGGCCGCCCAGGACGTGCAGGGACGGCAGGTGCACGAGTTCGCGCTGCTCACCAAGGACGGCGGGCGCATCCTCGTGCGCACCCAGTCCGCCGGGGTGCCGGGCGCGGACGGGAAGCCGGCCGGGGTGTACTGCGCGTTCAGCGAGGTGCACGCGCAGATCGACCTGGAACGCTCCATCGCGCTGAGCGAATCGCTGATGGACGACGCCTCGTGGGGCGTGGTCCTCGTCGACGTGGACCTGCGCCCGGCGGTCGTCAACGCGCACGCCGCCCGCGCCTTCGGCTCCGGCCGCACCGCGCTGCTCGGGCGGCCGCTGGGGGAGCTGCTGGCCCAGGGCGTGGAGGAGCTGGAGGGGGCCCTGCAGCACGTACTGGCCGAGGGTGCGCCCCCGGCGCCCGTGGAGCTGTGGGTGTCCGTACGGACCCCCGAGGGCGTACGGCGGCGGTGCTGGCGGTGCGGGTTCCTGCGCCTCGCGTCGCCGCTCGCGGAGGAACCCGTACCGCTCGGGGTCGGTCTGCTGTTCCAGGACGTCACCGAGGCCCGGCAGGAGCGGCTGGACACGGCGCAGCTGCGGTTCCGCTCCCACCAGCTGTACCGGGCCGGTCGGGCCGCCGCGGAGTGCGAGGACCCGGCGGAGGCGGCGGCGGTACGGCTGGAGTTCGCGCTGGCGGGCTTCGCCGAGCACGCGCTGCTCGACGTACTGGAGCCGGACGTACGGGAAGCGGGCGTACGGGAATCAGCGGGCGGCGGCGCACGGGCGCGGCTGCTGCGCTGGGCGGCGTCCCCGCCCGGGCTGCCGGGGCTGCCGGAGCCCGGGGTGATCCCGGTGCCCTACGAGGCCGGGCACCCGGTGTTGCAGGCGCTGGACCGGGCCGGGTCGGTGCGGACCAGTGCGCCGCGCGGGGAGGCGGACGCGGAGTGGGCGGGCGCCCGGCGCTGGCCGGAGGGCGCGGCGCACGCACTGTGCGCGGTGCTGCGCAGCCGGGGCCGGAGCCTGGGGACGCTGACGTTCCTGCGCGGGGCTTCGCGGGCCGCCTTCGAACGGGCGGACGCGGCGTACGCGGAGGAGGTCGCGGCCCGGGTGGCGGCGGACCTGGACCTGGCGGCGGGCTGCACGGGGGACCGCGCGGCCCCGTAGCGCTCAGTGGCGGAAGAAGATCCGGTCGCCGTACTCCTGCATGACGCGGCCGTTCCACTCGTGGCCGCCGTCGACGTTGCCCGAGCGCAGCAGCGGCGGTTCGACCCCGCGGTCGACGAGCTCGCCGGCCGCGGCGGCCATGACCGCCTGCATGATCGCGCTGGTCACGACGGTGGAGGCGGGGGCGAAGGGGGCGTCGATGCCGTCGAGGGTCAGCTCCGCGTCACCGACCGTGATCTTGCTGTCGAGGACGATGTCGCAGTGGTCCTTGAGGAAGGTGCCGGAGACGTGCCGCGACTTGGTCTCGGTCGCGTACGCCACCGAGGTCACGCCGATGACCTTGAGGCCGATCGCGCGGGCGTTCATGGCCATCTCGACGGGCAGCGCGTTGCGCCCGGAGAGGGAGATGATCACCAGGACGTCGCCGTCGCTCGCCGGGCTGCTGTCCAGGACCGCTCCGGCGAGGCCGTCGACGCGCTCCAGGGCGCTGCCGAGCGTGGCGGGCATGATGTCGATGCCCGTGGTGCCGGGGACCGCGAGGAAGTTCATCAGGGCGAGTCCGCCGGCCCGGTAGACCACGTCCTGGGCGGGGAGCGAGGAGTGTCCGGCGCCGAAGGCGAAGAGCTTGTTCCCGGCGGCGACGGCGTCCGCGATGGCCCGGCCGGCCTCGCCGATGTGCGCGGCTTCCTCGTCCCGCACCCGCTCCAGCAGGCCGATCGCTGCATCGAAGAACTGACCGGCCAGCTTGCTCTCGCTCATACGCCGAAGGCCTTTCGGGTGCGGTGTTCGGTGCGGTGTCGGGGTGGTGCCGGTGTGGTGCCGGGTGCGGGTGTCGTCCGTGTTCGCCGCTCACCGTGCGGTCTGGACCAAGGGCGTGTCAATACGAACGTCAATCCAAGGGACGAAAGGCCCGGTGGGAGGTGTAATGAGACGCGCGGGACGGTTCCGGGGAGACGTCCGGAACGGGCCTTGACGTCCGGCACGGGACGGTTGTCGGCGTGATGCGTCAGAATTGGGTGCAGGGCCAGCGCACGATAGCCGAGGGGCACGAATGTCCGGACTGATCGATACCACGGAGATGTATCTCCGCACCATCCTTGAGCTGGAAGAGGAAGGTGTGGTCCCCATGCGCGCCCGCATCGCCGAGAGGCTCGACCAGAGCGGCCCGACGGTGAGCCAGACCGTGGCGCGGATGGAGCGCGACGGGCTGGTGTCCGTCGCGAGCGACCGGCACCTGGAACTGACGGAGGAGGGGCGGCGGCTGGCGACGCGCGTGATGCGCAAGCACCGGCTCGCGGAGTGTCTGCTCGTCGACGTCATCGGCCTGGAGTGGGAGCAGGTGCACGCGGAGGCCTGCCGCTGGGAGCACGTGATGAGCGAGGCGGTGGAGCGGCGGGTGCTGGAGCTGCTGCGTCACCCGACCGAGTCGCCGTACGGCAACCCGATCCCCGGCCTGGAAGAGCTGGGCGAGAAGGCCGAGGCGGACCCGTTCCTGGAGGAGGGGATGGTCAGCCTGGCCGAGCTGGACCCGGGCGCCGAGGGCAAGACCGTCGTCATCCGCCGGATCGGGGAGCCGATCCAGACGGACGCGCAGCTGATGTACACGCTGCGCCGGGCGGGCGTGCAGCCCGGCTCGGTGGTCAGCGTGACCGAGTCGCCGGGCGGCGTCCTCGTCGGCAGTGGGGGCGAGGCCGCGGAGCTGGAGGCGGACGTCGCCTCCCACGTGTTCGTGGCGAAGCGCTGACGCGGCGGCGTACCGAAGAGCTGAAGCACTGACGCGCTGACGCACGGATGTTCGCTTCCGTCGCCCGTAAGGGTGGGTCGACTGGTGTGAAGCGGTGGTGGATAGGTATGGATGGTCCCCGGGGGGGGGGGCGCGGGGGGGGCGCGGCGGCGCGGGTGCTGGGGGCGCGGGCGAGAGCGCGGGAGGGCTCCGAGGCGGGACTGGTCGGGCCGGGCGGCCCCCGCGGGGGGAGTGGA
>NZ_JBHYVM010000058.1:7381-12480 GCF_042750105.1 Streptomyces sp. NPDC059443
CTGTGTCTTTGCCTCGCCCCTTCGGGTGGCGGGTCTGGGTTGGCCGCTGGGGTGTTCGTGTTGGTTGGAGCCGGTGCCCCGGCGGCCGGGGGACCAGTCCTCCCCTGTTTGACCTGGAGCCCCGAGCTCTCAAGGTCATCCCCTTCGGACCGTCTTCCCCGAGCGGCCCGCCTCCCTGTTGAAAGGATCTCCATCGGCAGCGGCGGCCAATCCTTGAGCAAGGTCACTCGAAAGAGCGGTGTTGTCGGCGGGAACCCTATTTTCGAATACGGGTTCGATACTGTGGCCGGGAGCGAAGGGGGTGCATCTGCGGTGGTACAGCGCTTCGATGTGACAGGGGCCGACGGCGTACGCCTGGCTGCCTGGGAGTTCCGGCAACCGGCCGCGGAGCCGCCCGTCGCGGAGTCGTCGGCGTCGGGGGAGCCCGCCGCGCTCTTACTCCATGGACTGATGGGCCGCGCGTTCCACTGGGCGGGCACCGCCCGCTGGCTCTCCGCGCGCCGCCGCGTCGTGGCCCTCGACCAGCGCGGCCACGGCCAGAGCGAGCACCCGCCCGCCGGCTCGGACAGCGCGACCCGCTACGGCCGCGAAGCCTTCGTGGCCGACGCCGAGGCCGCCATCGAACAGCTCGGACTCGCCCCGGTGACCCTGATCGGCCACTCCATGGGCGCCCTCACCGCCTGGCAGCTCGCGGCCCGCCGCCCCGACCTCGTAGCGGCGCTGGTCATCTGCGACATGCGGGCCTCCGCGCTCGGGGAGGCCTCGCAGCAGGAGTGGGAGGAGTGGTTCCGCCGCTGGCCGCTGCCGTTCCCAACGCAGGACGCCGCCCGCCGCTGGTTCGGCGAGGACGACCCCCGCGTGGAGCGCCCGGATCCCGGGCGCGGGCGGTTCTTCGCCGAGGTGATGCACGAGGCCGACGACGGCTGGCGCCCGTTGTTCTCGCGCCGTCAGATGCTGACCGCGCGCGAGACCTGGGTCCACGACGCGCACTGGGAGGAGCTCGCCCAGGTCCGCTGCCCGACGCTGGTCGTCCGCGGCCTGGACGGCGAGCTGGGCCGCGCGGAGGCCCAGGAGATGGTCCGGGTCCTCCCGGCCGGCCAGTACGCGGAGATCCCCGACGCGGGCCACTACCTCCACTACGACCAGCCGACGGCCTGGCGCGAAGCGGTCGAGCCGTTCCTGGACGGCATCAAGGCGTCGGCGTAGCCGAGGCGGTCGGCGGCGCCGGTGCCGGTGGCGCTGCCCAGGTCATTGGTGCAACCGCTGTCCCCGTACGGCCCGTGGTTCCGGTGCGCAGCGCACGCCTGCCTCGAACCGGCTGCGTGCGCCGAGGCGTTCCAGCAGGTCCGTCGCGATGCGCCGCGCCGTGCACTGGGAGACACCGATGCGCTTGGCGATTGGCTCGCCGGTGTGGCCCTAGGCCGTCTCTTTCGGGTGACTCGGTGGACGGATTCCGGGACGGCGTTGAGTCCCACTGCGGTCAGCACGTTGTAGCCCCCTCGCAACAGCCCATGAGGGCGCCGGCATTGAGCACGTCGTCGCTCATCCGCGTGCACTGCCGCACCCGGTGATCGGTCTCTACGTCCGGGCCGACAACCCCACGGCGGCCGAGTCGCACGCGGCCCGGCTCTGCCGACGGGTCCTGGAGCGGGAGGAGTTCGCCGACTGGTCGCTGGTCCTCGCGCGGAAGTACCCACGGTCGCCCTGTTCTACGAGTCGATGCCGACCGGATTCGGCCTCGCGGCGGAGCGCGTGGACGGAACGGGTCAGGGCCGTTTGCGTCCAGGCAGATCCTCTTCCACCCCGTCTGACCAGCAGCGAGAGTAGTTCTTGCCAGCAGGGAACACCGCCCGGCAGGAGAGGTACCGGACAGCGTCACCGCGGGACGCAGGCCGCCTCAGGGCACCGGACTACACGTCAGAAAAGGACCACGATCATGCTTCGCACCCGTCTCGCCCAGGCCGCCGCGGTCACCGGCCTTGCCTCCTCCTCCTCCTCCTCCTTCCTCGCCCCCGCCGTGGTCGTCGTGCACGCCGCCTCCCTCGGGGCCGCTCCCACCGCCGGCACGCAGACCAGGGGCTGGTCCTAGCCCCGGCAGGTCCGTCCGACCCTGCCTCCCAGCTGCTCCTGCAGGGCAGCTGTCAGGTGGCCAAGGCCCCGTCCGGGGGCCCACGGACCCCACCGGCGCCGGCCCACGGCCGGGTCCGAAGCCGGCACACACGCTTCGCACCACCCGGCAGCGGATTCCCCGCGCCGACGCTCACTCCTCGTCCGCCCCGCCCTTGTGAGGTTCCGCATGTCCGAAATACCCCGTACCCAGCGCCGTATCGGCACGAAGACCGCCGCCGCGACCGCACTGGCCGCCGCCGGCCTGGCAGCCGGACTGCTGTCCGCCGCCCCCGCCGACGCCGCCTCCGTCAGCACGTGGGACAAGGTCGCCCAGTGCGAGTCCACGGGGAACTGGCAGATCAACACGGGGAACGGCTACTACGGCGGCCTCCAGATAGTCCTGTCGACGTGGAACGCTTACGGGGGCCGCGAGTACGCCGCCTACCCGCACCAGGCCACCAAGCAACAGCAGATCCTGACGGCCGAGAAGATCCTCGCCGGCCAGGGCGCCGGCGCCTGGGGCAGCTGCGGCGCCGGAGCCGGCCTCGGCGGCGACCACGCCGACCCCTACCCCGCCACCCCGCCCGCCGAAGTGGGCATGGTGCGGTTGGCGGCGGCGGACTTCACGGGTGACGGGAAGCAGGATCTGGCTGGTGTGGAGTCGGGGACGGGGAAGCTGTGGTTGTACCCGGGCAACGGTGCTGGTGGGTTCGGTGACCGGGTGCAGATCGGTTCGGGCTGGGGTGCGATGAGCGAGCTCGCGACTGCTGACTACACGGGTGACGGGAAGCCGGACCTGTTGGCGGTGGAGAACGCGTCGGGGAACTTGTACGTATACCCGGGAACGGGTAGCGCGTCCGGGATGAGCACGCTCGGCAACCGGGTGCAGGTCGGTTCGGGTTGGGGCGGGATGCGGGAACTGACCGCCCTGGACGTGAACAAGGACGGCAAGGCGGATCTGCTGGCCATGGACACGGCCGGTGCCCTGTGGGCTTATCCGGGAACGGGTTCGCTCAACGGCAGCAACACGTTCGGTGACCGGGTGCAGATCGGTGCGGGTTGGGGCGCGATGACCGAGCTGACCGTGCCGGGCGATCTCGATTCCGATGGCAAGGCCGACCTCGTGGCCATCGATGGTGGCGGGACGTTGTGGAAGTACCCCTCCACGGGTGCCTTGAGCGGGATGAACACCCTCGGCTCCCGCGCGCAGCTCGGTACGAACTGGGACAGCATGCGGCAGTTGGTCGGCGCTGACTTCAACGCTGACGGCAAGGGCGACCTCGACGCGGTCCAGGCCCCTGCCGACGCGACCGGGGCCCTGTACTTCTACCCCGGCAACGGCAGCGGCGGCCTCGGCAACCGCACCCAGATCGGCACCAACTGGTAACCGGGCCACTGCCCTTCACGCTTCCGCGTCACCTTTCTCCCGCACGGCTGTAGACCGCGCCGTCCACAAAAACTTCCAGAACCACATTCACCTTTCAGGAGTCCTGTCATGTCCATGTCTGTTCGTAACCTGAAGAAGACCACCGTCGCCACGCTGGTCGCCGCCGCTGCCGTCACCGGCCTGGCCACAGCCCCCTCCCAGGCCACGGGCACCTCCTCCGTCGGCGGCGCCATCACCTCCGCCGAGATCATGTCCCGGGCCCAGTACTGGGTCGACCGCGGAGTTCCGTACAGCCAGTCGGACTACGACCCGGACCCGCAGGGCCGCGACTACCGCCAGGACTGCTCCGGCCTCATCTCGATGGCCTGGCACCTGAACACCAGCCTGACCACCTGGACCCTGCCCAACGTCGCCACCCAGCTGTCCAGCCTCGACGACCTGCAGCCCGGCGACATGCTCGACAACATCGACTCCCACGTCGTGCTCTTCGGCGGCTGGGCCGACGCCGGCCACACCACGGCGAAGATCTGGGAGGAAGCCCGCCCGGGCACCAATGCCCGCATCGACTCCTCCTACTACACCCGCAGCTACCTCAACGGTCACGGCTACCGCCCCTACCGCTACAACAAGGTCGTCGAGGCCACGCCGACCCCGACCGCCGCCGGCATGACCAGCCTGGCCGGCGGTGACTTCGGCGGCGACGGCAAGGCCGACGTCGTGGCGGTCGAGGCCACCACCGGGATCCTCTTCTACTACCCCGGCACCAGCGGCGGCCAGCTCGGCGCCCGCGTCCAGATCGGCACCAACTGGAACACCATGAGCGAGCTGACGTCCGGCTACTTCACCGGCTCGGGGAAGCTGGACCTCGCGGCCGTCGACAACGACGGCGCGCTGTGGATCTACCCGGGCAACGGCAACGGCACCTTCGGCAACCGCATCAAGGCGGGTACCGGCTGGGACGGCATGCACGACCTGGCGGGCATCGACCTCAACAAGGACGGCAAGACCGACCTCGCGGCCGTCGAGACGTCCACCGGCAACTTCTACATCTACCCGGGCAACGGGAACGGCACCTTCGGCGACCGCGTGCAGATCGGTTCGGGCTGGAACGCCATGGACCAGATCGTCAGCCCCGGCGACCTCAACAAGGACGGCAAGGCCGACCTCGTCACCCGTGAAGCGGCCACCGGCAACCTCTACGCCTACCTGGGCAGCGGGTCCATCAGCGGCATGAACACCCTCGGCGACCGCGTCCTGATCGGCACCGGCTGGGGCTCCATGACGGACCTGGTCAGCGGCGACTTCAACGGCGACGGCATCGGCGACGTCGACGCGGTCCAGGCCTCGCCGAGCGACACCGGCACCTTCTACAGCTACCCCGGCACCGGCGCCATCAACGGCACGAACACCCTCGGCGCCCGCGTCCAGATCGGCACGGGCTGGTAGCCCCGCCACCGGGCACCGCGTCAACGCACCGCCCCACGGCCCCACATCCCCACCCGGGGGGGGGGGGGGGGGCGGGCGGGGGGCGGGGGGGGGGGGCCCGCCCCCCCCCCCCCCCCGCCCCCCCGCCCCCCCCCCCCGCCCCCCACCCCGCCCGCGC
>NZ_JBHYVM010000058.1:12490-27503 GCF_042750105.1 Streptomyces sp. NPDC059443
CCCGGGCGTGAACCCCCCCCCCCGGGCCCCCGACACACCCCCCCCCCCCCCGCCCCAACCCCCCACGGGGCCCCACACCCCCCCGCGCGCGCGCGCCCCCCCCGTCCCCTTCCCCGGTACGCCAACCCGACCGCGCAACGCCGAAAGGACCGAGCACTGCCATGAACCGCCGCCGCCCACTCCGCACGCCCCGTATCCGAGGACGGGCCGCAGCGGTCGCCGCCGCCGTGGCACTCGCCTGCCTGACGGCCACCGCGGCCAGTGCCGATACCGTCCCCAGCGGCGCCGTCGCCACCACCAACACGGTCTCCCGCATCAGCGCCGACGGCATGGGGCTCCAGTCGGACACGGGCCGCGAGGCAGGCCGGATCTCGGCCTTCGAGTCCGCCCACCCGGCGCTCCGGCGGGTCAAGGCCGCCGACGTCCTGGCCGCCCCCGACGGCGCGGTCACCGGCCGCGACCTCTGCCACCCGTCCAACATCGCTGGCGCCCAGGGCTTCTGCTGGAACACCACCGACGACGCCACCGGCGCCTGGACTCCCCAGGGCCTCAGCGGCTCCGGCGAATCCCCCCAGTCACAGGCCTTGGTCGGGGGCCGCAAGGTACTCATCTCCAGCTGGTACGGAGCCGGCGGCAGCGAGCGCATCACCCTCGCCGACGTGAGCGACCCCGCCCACGTCACCTACCGGCACCTCCAGCTCGCCACCCTCAACAGCGCCGGCGACAACTACACCCCCCTCCTCGGAGGCCACGCCCACGCGGTGGTCTGGGCCGGCAGCAAGCTCTACGTCGCTTCCACCGGCAGCAGCTTCGACGTCTTCGACCTGAACAACATATGGAAGATGGACGTCACCACCGGCACGGGCTTCGGCCTCGGCACCGACGGGAAGGCCCAAGGAGCGGGCCACACCTACGTACTGCCGCGCCAGGGCACCTATGAATACACCGGTCAGGGCACCGGCTGCGGAGCCTACGCCGGCGTTCCCCAGCGCCCGTGCATCACCGCCGCCTCACTCGACCTCACCGGCTCCCAGCCCGCCCTGGTCACCGCGGAGGGCGACCCCGGCAAGGTCGAAGGCGAGTTCGGCAAGGCCGCCGCCCCCGTCGTCCGCTGGCCCCTCGACCCGGCCACCGGCCTGCTCAAGGCCGATGCCGCAGGCCGCGTCCAGGCCTCCGAAGCCTTCGCGTCGCCCATGGGCGGCACCCAGGGCGTCGCCATGAACAACGGCCGCCTCGTCTTCTCCGGACCTTGCCCGGAATTCGTCCCCGCGGAACACCAGCCGGACCAGAACAACATCCGCCAGTTCCCGGGCTGCCTCTACGACGCCCGCCCGGGCGAAGCCGTACGGCTCGTCACGCGGATCCCGGAGAACCCGGAGAACCTCTCCTACTGGCCGGGGAGCGACCAGCTCTGGGTGATCAACGAATCCCCCGGCGAGCGCGTCGTCGTCAACACCCCCTGGCCCAAGGCCACCGCGCCAGTGGGCATGGTGCGGTTGGCGGCGGCGGACTTCACGGGTGATGGGAAGCAGGATCTGGCTGGTGTGGAGTCGGGGACGGGGAAGTTGTGGTTGTACCCGGGCAACGGTGCTGGTGGGTTCGGTGACCGGGTGCAGATCGGTTCGGGCTGGGGTGCGATGAGCGAGCTCGCGAGTGCTGACTACACGGGTGACGGGAAGCCGGACCTGTTGGCGGTGGAGAACGCGTCGGGGAACTTGTACGTATATCCGGGAACGGGTAGCGCGTCCGGGATGAGCACGCTCGGCAACCGGGTGCAGGTCGGTTCGGGTTGGGGCGGGATGCGGGAACTGACCGCCCTGGACGTGAACAAGGACGGCAAGGCGGATCTGCTGGCCATGGATACGGCCGGTGCCCTGTGGGCTTATCCGGGAACGGGTTCGCTCAACGGCAGCAACACGTTCGGTGATCGGGTGCAGATCGGTGCGGGTTGGGGCGCGATGACCGAGCTGACCGTGCCGGGCGATCTCGATTCCGATGGCAAGGCCGACCTCGTGGCCATCGATGGTGGCGGGACGTTGTGGAAGTACCCCTCCACGGGTGCCTTGAGCGGGATGAACACCCTCGGCTCCCGCGCGCAGCTCGGTACGAACTGGGACAGCATGCGGCAGTTGGTCGGCGCTGACTTCAACGCTGACGGCAAGGGCGACCTCGACGCGGTCCAGGCCCCTGCCGACGCGACCGGGGCCCTGTACTTCTACCCCGGCAACGGCAGCGGCGGCCTCGGCAACCGCACCCAGATCGGCACCAACTGGTAACCGGGCTCGTCGGCGGTACCACCCGCCCGATGGCGGCAGGTTCGCTAATTCGTGCCGGGGAGCCAGCCGCGCTGGACCGCGCGGACGCCGAACTCGAAGCGGCTCGCGGCGCCGAGCTGTTCCATCAGGCCGTTGGCCAGGCGGCGGGCCGTGCGGGGAGAGACCGCGAGCCGCTTGGCGATCGCCTCGTCGGTCAGGCCCTGCGCCAGGAGCCGGATCACCGTGGTCTCCTGGGGGCTGAGCCCGTCCTCGTGCCGCTCTTCCGGGGCGCCGCCGAGGGTCTGCGCGGTGGACCAGACGTTCTCGAAGAGCGCGCACAGGGCCGTCAGGGTGCCCTGGCCGGTGAGGACCACCGCGCCCGCCGCGCTGTCGTCGCTGCTGACCGGGATGACGGCGGTGGTCCGGTCGAAGATCATCAGGCGGGTCGGCAGGTCGGGGGCGGTCCGGACCTCGCCGCCGAGCTCGCCCAGCCAGCTCGCGTAGGCCACGGTGGTCTGGCTGTTGCGCACGCTGTCCTGGAACAGGGACCGCATCCGCACCCCGCGGTCCAGCAGGGCCAGGTCGCTCGCCTTCGAGGCTTCCAGGGTCTCGGGGCGTTGGCCCCCGCCGGGGGCGAACGTCATCAGGTCGTTCTGGACCCCGTGCGCCAGGCCGGTGATCCGGGTCCGGATCTCGTCCAGGCCCACCAGCTGCTCGATGCCCGGGCCGGAGGCGGCCGGGCTCAGGTCGGCGAACTCCGAGATCAGCTGGGCGGCGGCCGCGCGCGACGCCTCGATGCGCAGCTGCTGGGCCGCGAGCTCCGCCTGCTGGCGGGCCATCAGGATCTCCATGCCGACCTCGGGCGGCACGGCGCGGAGCTCTCCCGCCTGTTCGTAGGACGGTCGGATCAGGGCCAGTTCGCTGAGCAGGTCCAGGCTGCGCCGGATCTCCGCTTCGGACGTGCCGATCTGGTCGGCGAGCGCGCGCACTCCGTCTCGCGGGCGCGCGAGCATGGTGCGGTAGAGAGCCTCTGCGGTCGCATCGAGGCCTAGAGTTGCCAGCACAGCGGTTCCCCCCGTGTACACCCGTGATCAAGGCGAAGTTGATCATTGCACGGCGTGTCCGGATCCGGGCAAGGAGGTCCCGCCTGGCCGCTTCCGGTCAGGGCCTCAACCGTCCACCTTCATGCTATTTGCCCGATGTGAAGTGTTCGGAAGGGTGGCGTCCATGTACCTCATCCACGCCGCCCTCCGAGCGCCATCGGCGGGCGCTCAACTCCCTTCGCATGCGGGGGAACTCGTCCGCGCGTTCGCCGACGTCGATGCCGATGTCGATGCCCACGCCCATGCCGACCGCCGGGGCGATGGCGGCGCCTTTGGCCCGGTGGAGCACGTTTCCGCGCATCCGCGCGCGCTGCCGGGTCCGACCCTCGGCGTGTATCTGATCGCGGACAGCCTGGACGAGGCGGAGCGGCGTACGGAGGTGCTCTGCCGCCGCGCCTTCGAGGAGGTGCCGGCGCTGCGGGGCTGGACGGTCGGGCGCGTCGGCGTACCTCTGGTGACGCCGTACTACGAGCGGCTCCTGGTGGCCACTTCCGGACTGCCTGGACGGAAGGGGCCAGGTCCGGTTCCGTCCAGCTGAAAGCTCTTCCACCGGCTGTGACCTGCGACGAAAGTAGTGATCGCCGGAAGGGAACACCGCCCCGAAGGCAACACCGGAGGAAACGTCACCGCGGGACGTGAGACCGGAAAAGGCCAGTCGCCCCAGCTCTCGAAAAGGACCACTCCCATGCTTCGCATCAGTCTCGCCAAGGCCGCCGCGGTCGCTTCCCTCGCCTTCGCCTTCGCCGTCGTCGCCCCGGCAGTCGCCGCCCACACCACCGGCACCTCCGACACCCGGGTCACCGCCACCACCGCCTGGGAGACCGCCCCGGTCGGCAAGAACACCACCGCCTGGGAGTAGCCGACCCCGCCGCCGGGGGAGCAGCGCCCACAGCGCCACCCCGTCGCGTCCCACGAACTTCAGCAGGACCTGCAGGACCCCTACGACCCGCAGGACCCGTACCACCGGCGGGACCCGTACCACCGGCGGGACCCGCACGACCCGCACCACCACCGCCACACCGCCTGGCTGACCCATCGCCAGAGCCCGCCCGTCGCACCACCCCGACCGGCGCGCCCCCGATCTTCGGCCCTCACCAGGCCCTGCTGCGCAGCCCGCAGCGCCACCCCACTTCCTTTCGCGCCATTACGACGGCGGCCCCAACCAGACCGACAGCTGTAGCGGCGGCGTCACGGCCCACGCCTGGTGCGCCGACTTCGCCGGCTGGGTCCGGTCCCGCCTGCGCCCCGGCACGCGAACGGCCTCCGCTCCCCACCGGGAGCGGAGGCCGTAGGCCGCGAGGGTGCGGGGCTCAGCCCTTGCTGACCGCCGTCAGGATCTCCGGGAGCCTGCGGGCCACCGTCGGGGCCGCGAGGCGCAGGCCCGCCCAGGTGGCCAGCGTGCCCCAGGCCACGCCCACCGGGAGCAGGATCCAGGTGAGGGAGTGCTGGTCCGTGGCGGTGAGGTAGATGGTCAGGACGATCACCGGGGCGCAGATCAGCGCCGAGGCGATCAGGCCGCCGAAGATGCCCATCCACGCCAGGGCGCCCTGGCCCGGGGCGACGTTCTTGAAGGCGCCGTCCGTCGGGATCGAGTACGGGAAGCGGGCCGAGGCCAGGGCTCCCGTGCACAGCATCGAGCCGAGCAGGGCCAGCGCGAGGCCCAGCCCGCCGGGGAGGCCGGGCCAGTCGCCGAGCAGGGCGGCGGTCACCACGGTGACCACGGCCGTGTAGGGCACGGTGACCAGCGCGAGGGCCAGGGCGCGGGCGCGCAGTTCCCCGTACGCGTCACGCGTGCTCGAAATGGTCTGCGCGACCATCCAGAACGCCGAGGTGTCCTGCCCGAACTGGTTGTACATCTGGACGCCGATCATGCCCGAGCCGAAGCAGGCCAGGTACACCGAGCCGGTGCCCTGGAGGGCGTTGGCGACGGGCACGAGCAGGCCGACCGCCAGGGCCGACACCCAGGCCGCCTTGGTCTTCGGATCGCGGACGACGTAGCGCAGCGAGCGCTGCATGGCCGCGCCCGTACGGTCGTCGGGGAACAGGGACCAGAGGCCGCCCCCGGCGCCCGCGCCCCGGTCCTTCTTCGGCTGGGCCGCCGCGATCGTCGAACCGTCCGGGGTGACCATGAGCTTGGTCAGGCTGCGCTCCCAGAACCAGAGCAGCAGGGCCAGGGCGGCGAGGGTGACGGCCAGCTGGCCCGCCGCGATGCCGTACGAGCCCTCGCTCGCGGAGTCCACCATGCCGATCGCCGACGCGGGCGGCAGCCAGCGGACGATCTCCTCGGCGGGCTGGAGCTTCTCCAGTCCGCCGCTGTGGAACAGCCGCTGGCCGGCGAAGTTGGCCACCTGCGCGCCGATGGCGATCAGCAGGCCGCTGAGCAGCGCGAGGTCGCGCCCCTTGCGGCTGGTCAGGAGCCGGACGTTGGCCGTGGCCACCGTGCGGGCGAGTGCGACGCAGCCGAGCAGCAGGAGCGGCACCGCCAGTACGGCGGCCACCACGCCCGCCGCGCCGTGCGCGAGGGCGATGGCCGAGCCGGTGGCCAGGCACAGGGTGAACAGCGGTCCCGTCCCGATGAGGGAGGAGACCAGCAGGGCCCGTACGAGCGGACGCGGGCGCAGCGGGAGCATGACCAGCCGGCTCGGGTCGAGGGTCTCGTCCCCGGTCGGGAAGAACAGCGGCATGAAGGTCCAGCCGAGGGCGAGGACCGCCGCCAGCAGGACGACGACGGCGCTCGCGTGGTCGTTGCCGCGCAGCAGGGCGAGGCCGAGCGTGACGAAGAACGCGGCGACGAGGGCGAGGGCGAGCGCGCCGAAGTAGGCGATCTTGCGCTTGGAGGAGCCCTTGAGGCCGTTCTTCAGGAGCGAGAGCTTGAGCCGGATGAAGATCGGGGTGAGGGGGACCGTCGCGGTCCCCACGGGCACGGACGGTGCGGTCGTGGCCGCGCTCATCGCAGGCCCCCGGCCCCGTTGCCCGCCCCGTGGCCGGACCCGTTGCCGCCGCCGAGCCAATCCAGGGTCTCGCCCGTGGTCCGGCCCTGCGCCCCGACCAGTTCGAGGAACGCGGCCTGCAGCGAGGGCGCGTCGCCCCGTACGGCGGCCAGCGGGCCCGCGGCCCTGATCCGGCCGGCGGCCATGACGGCCACCCAGTCGCACAGGGACTCGACGAGCTCCATGACGTGGGAGGAGAAGACGACCGTGGCCCCGGAGGAGGTGTAACGTTCCAGCACTCCGCGGATGGTCTGCGCGGACACCGGGTCCACTCCCTCGAACGGCTCGTCCAGGAACAGGACTTCGGGGTTGTGCAGCAGCGCGGCGGCCAGGCCGATCTTCTTCCGCATGCCCGTCGAGTAGTCGACGATCAGCTTGTTCTGCGAACCGGCCAGGTCCAGGATCTCCAGCAGCTGGGTGGCCCGGCTGTCCGTCTCTTTGCCCGGCAGCCCCCGCAACCGGCCCATGTAGCCGAGCAGTTCGCGTCCGGAGAGGCGCTCGAAGAGCCGCAGCCCTTCGGGCAGGACGCCGATGCGGGACTTGACCTCCACCGGGTCCGCCCACACGTCGTGCCCGGCGACGAACACGCGGCCCATGTCGGGGCGCAGCAGTCCGGTCACCATCGAGAGCGTCGTCGTCTTGCCGGCGCCGTTCGGGCCGACCAGGCCGATGAACTGTCCGGCGGGCAGCTCCAGATCGATCCCCGCGACGGCGATCTGCTCGCCGAACCGCTTCCACAAGCCCTCTACCCGCACGGCGGCCGCGGCCGGCGGCGCGGTTCGCGCGCCGCCACCCGCTCCGTCCGCCCTGCCCGCTCCGTCCGCCCCGCCCGTCGCAACGCCCTGGTCCGGCATGCGCCTGCCTCTCGTTCTTCTGTTCCCCGTGGTCTTGCTTCCTTCACGATAGGAGGAGGGGGAGAGGGCGGAGCAGTTACGAATGTCATCAGTTCACGAGGTGCCCCGTCACGGATTCCGCCGCGCCCGCTCCGCCGCCGCCTCGCGGCCGCACGCGTACGCCAGGGCGTCGATCAGCTCCTCCACGTCCGGCAGCCACCGGTTCGCGGCCGTCGGCGCCTGCGCCCACTGCACCGAGCCGCGCCCGCCGATGCGGGTCGGCGGCGCGGCCACGTACTCGCCCTCGCCCCGGGCGGCCAGGTCGAGTTGGGGCGGCTGCCAGCCCAGCTTGCGCAACAGGTCGGGGACCTTCGCGCCGGCCCCGGGCAGGACGAAGAACAGCATCCGGCCGGCCGGGGTGGCGATCACCGGCCCCAGGGTGCGCTGCATGCGCTGGAGTCGGGCAAGCGCCAGGAACCCGGCCGCGTCCGGCACGTCGAGGGCGTCGAAGGTCCGGCCGGTCGGCAGCAGGATGGAGGCCTTCGGGTTCCTGCCCCAGAGCCGCCGCACCTGCACGGCGCTGCCCGAGGCCTGCGAGGCCCAGTCCTTCCCCGCCGCGTGCGCACCCGGCGCCGGGCAGTCCGCCGCCCCGCACGAGCACTGCTCCCGCCCGTCGGCGGACTCAAGCCAGGTGCCGGCGAAGACATCCCAGTGCCGTTCTTCCGCGTACCGCACGGCATGGTCCAGCAGCGGCTCGCTGCGCTGGAGGGGGATGGGCGCGGTCTCCGTGACTCCGATGGTCTCTTCCACGTGCAACACAACTCTTGCGGTCAGCCGGGGTTACGGGCGTAAACCCGCCGAGGACCGGAGCATCGATCCTGCATACGGGGCGCATCGGTGCATCGCGGGGGGCGCGTAGGAGACCGGGGCGCCGGAGGTGGGTAGCGAGAGGACGCAATGGGGAAGATTCCCCGCACATCAGGCGGGAAGTGATCATTCCAACGGTCACCCGACCACCCGCGGCCACTGGGGGTTTTCAATGGCAGCCAGGCCTCTCGTCGCCCGCCAGCCGAATGAACGGCTGCAGGCGCTCATCCAGGAAGCCGGGTGCTCCAATGCCGGGCTCGCCCGGCGCGTCAACATGTGCGGGGCCGAGCACGGTCTCGACCTTCGCTACGACAAGACCTCCGTGGCCCGTTGGCTGCGCGGACAGCAGCCGCGCGGCCGGGCCCCGGGAATCATCGCGGAGGCGCTCGGCCGCAAACTCGGCCGGACCGTCACCATCGACGAGATCGGCATGGCCAACGGCAAGAACCTCGCCTCCGGCGTCGGCCTGCAGTTCTCCCCCACCGTCATCGGCGCCATCGAGCAGGTCTGCGAGCTGTGGCGCAGCGACGTGGGCCGGCGCGACTTCCTGTCCGGGTCGAGCGTGGCCTCCTCCGCGCTCGTCGAGCCGAGCCGCGACTGGCTGATCACCGGGGCCGACGCGCAGGTCGCGCGCAGCGGCGGTTCGCGGGTCGGGATGTCCGACGTGGAGGCCGTCCAGGCCACCACCGAGGCGCTGAAGGAACTCGACCACCGCTTCGGCAGCGGGCACGTCCGGCCGGTGGTCGTGCACTACCTCAACTCGGTGGTCTCCGGGCTGATCGGCGGCTCGTACCGGGAACCGGTGGGGCGCGCCCTCTTCGCGGCGGTCGCCCGCCTCACCGAGCTCGCCGGCTACATGGCGGTGGACACGGGCCAGCCGGGCCTGGCCCAGCGCTACTACATCCAGGCGCTGCGCCTCGCCCAGGCCGCCGGCGACCGGGCGTACGGGGGCTACGTGCTGGCGGCCTCCATGAGCCACCTGGCGGCCGAGCTGGGCAATCCGCGGGAGATCGCACAGCTGGCGAGAGCCGCGCAGGAGGGTACGCGCGGACAGGTGACCCCCCGGGTGGAGTCGATGTTCTACGCCGCCGAGGCGCGCGGGCACGCACTGCTGGGCGACAGCCGGGCGACGGCGGTGCTGTCCTCGCGGGCGGTGACCGCGCTGGAGCGGGCCGAACCGGAATCCGGCGACGACCCGACGTGGATCCGCCACTTCGACCAGGCGTACCTGGCCGACGAGCTGGCCCACTGCCACCGGGACCTCGGCCAGGCGGACGCGGCGGCGAAGCGGGCGGAGGAGGCCCTACGGGAACTCCCGGCGGCCAAAGCGCGCCGCCGGGCCATCGGCCTGCTGCTGCTGGCGGCCGCGCGGGTGCAGCAGCGGGAGATCGAAGCCGCCTGCCAGACGGCCGCGCAGGCGGCGGAGGCCCTGTCGGGGCTCCGCTCGACGCGGGGGGCGGTGTACCTGGAGGACTTCCGGGCCCGGGTCGAGCCGTACCGGGAGGAGCCGGCGGTACGGGAGTTCGGGGCCCGGCTGGAGGCGGTGTCCTGAGCGAAGGCCACCGCGGCGCGCACGGACCGCGAGGGCGGCCGACGTGATGTCGGCCGCCCCGTACGGCGTCGCCGCGGGCCCGGAGCTTCACCCGGCGGTGACGCCGGTGTCTCAGAAGCCGAAGATGCCCTGGAACGTCTCGCGGTCCCAGAACTTCTCGGTCGAGCCGGTCGAGCCGTAGATCGGGCCGAAGTGGGCCGGGACGCCGGCGAACGACGAGGAGTCGGTCTTCTCGCCCCCGCGCGAACCGGTGGACTGCACGAGGGCGCCACCGTCACCGTCGGCCATTGCGGCCCCGGCGCCGCCGAGCAGGATGCCCGCGGCGAGGACAGAGGCGGTCAGGGCAGAACGCATACGCATGACTACTCCTATGGATCTCAGGACGACGCGACGAATTCGGTGCGCGTCGGCAAGTCCAACGCCACGCAAGATCCGGGGAAACGGAGCGTCACTCCACTGGCCCGCTGGAGACCGCCACTCCGTCACGTTGAGTGAAGGGCGGGGGTGGGGGCCGGGCGGGTCCGGGGAGGGCCTGACGGGGGAAGGGGGTGACCGGGTAGCGTGAGCCGACGTTCCGAATGTTCGGAGAGGTCGGAGAGGGAGTCCCGGTGACGGAGAGCGGACAGGGCGGCAGCCCACAGGCAGGCGGGCCGTGGGGCCCGCCCATGCCGGCGCAGCCCCCGACGCAGCCGCCCGCACGGCCCGACGCGGAGCAGCCGGAGCCCTTGCACGGCCAGTCTTCGCAGGGGCAGCCCTCGTACGGCCAGTCCCTGCCGGGGCAGCCCCCCCAAGGCCAGCCCTCGTACGGCCAGCCCGGGTACGGCCAGCCCGGGTACGGCCAGTCCTCGCCGGAGCAGCCCGCGCAGGGCCAGCCCTCGTACGGCCAGTCCCTGCCGGGGCAGCCTGCGCACGGCCAGTCCCAGCAAGGTCAGCCCGCGTACGGTCAGCCGGTGGCGGGCCAGCCCGCGTACGGACAGCCCGCGCCGGGTCAGCCCGCCTACGGCTACCCGGAACCCGGCTACCCCGCGCCCGGCTATCCGGGCCCGAGCGATCCCCCGGCGGGCGGAGCGGCCTACGGCTATCCCCCGCAGGGGCACGTCGTGGGCCCCGGCTACGAGGGGCCCGGTGCACCGCACGGCTACGGCTATCCGCCGCTGCCCGAGGCCGTCACGCAGTACATCCCGCCGGTTCCGGCAGCGCCCTCGCACGAGGAGGCCGCGACGCAGTTCATGGCACCGGTCCCGGCAGCCCCCTCGCACGAGGAGGCCGCGACGCAGTTCATGGCACCGGTCCCGGCAGCGCCCTCGCACGACGAAGCCGCGACCCAGTACATCCCACCGGTCCCCGCCGCGCCGTCGCACACGCACACGCACGACGAGGCCGCCACGCAGTTCATCCCGCCCGTTCCGGCCGCCCCGGCCGATCCGGCCGCCGGGTTCGACGGGCTCTTCCGGGGAGACACCCAGCACCTGCCGCCCGTACAGGAGCCGGTGCTCCGCCAGCCGCCGCCGCGCCCCTACCCGCCGCAGCAGCATCAGCAGCACCAGCCGCACCGCCAGCCGCAGCCGCCCCAACAGGGCTATCCGCCGCAGCAGTTCCAGCACCAGGCGCCCCAAGCGCCCCACGTACCCCCCGCGCCGCCGGCAACCCGCAGGGTCTCGCCCGGGATCATCGCCGCCGTCGTCATCGGCCTGGCCGTCGCCGGGCTCGGCGTAGGGGCGCTGCTCAGCGACGACAAGGCGCAGAACAGCGACCCCGGTGCCTCGACCGCCACCCCCACCGGCAAGGGCTCCGCGGCCGCCGGCGGGGAGGCGCCGCTCGATCCCGCCCAACCCCAGGCCGTACAGCTGGACAAGCTCCTCGCGGACAGCAACGACAGCCGGGCCTCGGTGATCAAGGCCGTCGACGACATCAAGGGCTGCCGCAACCTCGACCAGGCGGGCAACGACCTGCGCGACGCGGCCCGTCAGCGCGAGGAGCTGGTGACCCGGCTCCAGGAGCTCAAGGTGGACAAGCTCCCGGACAACGCGAAGCTGACGGCGGCCCTCACCCAGGCCTGGAAGTCCTCCGCGCAGGCCGACAACAGCTACGCGGCCTGGGCGGACGACATGAAGGGCGAGGGCGACAAGTGCAAGGACGGCAAGGCGAAGAACTCCGGGAACGCCTCGGACGGCAACAAGGCGAGCGGTGACGCCACCAAGGCCAAGGAGTCGGCCTCGGGCATGTGGAACGCGATCGCCGGCAAGTACGGCCTGACCAAGCGGGACAAGAGCCAGCTCTGAGCCGGCGGGCCGGCGCGCGGGCCGGCCGCGCGGGCCGGCCCTGACGCGGTACTAGCTCGAACGCGGGGCCTGTTCCAGGGTCCGGGTCATGTCCATGGACTGCTCGCCCTGCTGGGCCACCAGGCGGCCCTGCTGGACCACTTGGAAGGTGACCCGGCCGTTCACCATGCGGGGGAAGCCCGCGACGGCGCGCATGTCCTGGTAGCGCCAGCTGAGGTCGGGGGTGAGGCCGCCGGTCTTGATGGGCTCGGCCTGGTTGAGCTTCTGCGCGAGCTTGCGGGCCGTGATCTCCTCGTCGCCCTTGAACCGCTTCACCGCCTCGGTGAGCACGGAGTACGCGATCCACGTGGTCTGGGCGCCGCTGTCGTCGATGTCCACGGTGTCGTCGCCGAAGGCCTGCTCGGTGATCACCCGCTGCATCGGCGCCCAGAGGGGGTCGGAGGCCACCGGGTACCAACTGGTCACGTACGCACCCTCGAAGGGGCTCTCCTTGCCGCCGGTACGGTCCACCAGGGCCTGGCTGACCGAGCCGAGCACCGAGGAGATCTGCGGCTTGCGGTTCTGGGTGTCGGCGCGACGGAAGGCGTCGAAGAACGTCTCGGTGCGCTCGCCGAGCACGGCCGCGACGCATCCCTTGTCCTTGCCGCCGTCCTTCACGGCGGTGGCTCCGCCCTTCGAAGAGGCGGACGGGGACGAGTCGGTCAGCGCCTCGCGGGCCTGCGCGGAGAAGTCCGCGGAGTCTTCGGCGGCCCGGATGTCGCTGGCCTCGGCCATCTGGTTGGCCTTGAGCCCGGCGTTGAGCTGGACCGGCAGGGCGTCGCCCGCGAGGGTGTCGGGGCGGACCAGGGCGACCTTGGCGCAGGCGCGGCCGAGCTGGTGGCCGGCGCCGGCGAGGAGCACGGGCTGGCCGCCGTTGACGGGGTACGACAGCGGCGACGCGAACTCCTCGGAGGAGACCCCGTACCCGCCGATGAACGGGATGCCCTCGGTCTCCAGCGGGGCCATGAAGGCGCGTCCGTGCTGGCTGTACGAGCCGACGACGGCGACGGCCTTCTCGGCGATCGCCTTGCGGGCGCAGTCGGCGGCGCCGCTGGGCGTGTTGTGCTCGTTGCAGGTCAGGACGCGGAGCTTGTGGCCGTTGACGCCGCCCTTGGAGTTGATCCAGCGCTCGTAGGCCTTGGCCATGCCGGTCATGCCGGGCATGTTCGTCGCCTTGGTGCCCTCCGGCGCGAAGGTCATGACGGTGAGCGTGGAACCGGTGCCCCCGGAGCCCCCCGAGCCTCCGGGGAGCACCCCGCAGCCGGCGACGAGACACGCTCCCAGAGCTGTGGTCAGGAGGGAGCGGGAAAGGGTTGCTACGCGTCGCCGGGTGGTCATGTTCATGCACCATTCCGCGCCGCGGGTAACTGAAGAGTGAGGTGTACACAACATCTGGTGACGTCGAGGTGAATTACGGGTGGCGCCCGTACGGGGAGCCGGAGCGGAGCACGCACAGGTGCTGCAAGATCGCGCAAGACGGGAACGTACGATCGAAAGCGTGACATTCGCCCAAGGTTCGAAGAACTCTTCCCGCCGCGGCGGCCGCTCCTCCACCATGGGCGGCATGCCCCTCAACGACATGCCGTGGTGGCGCTGGCGCAGCAACGTGCGCTCGGCGCTGCACATGCTTTCCGACCCCGTCTTCCAGGAGGACACCTGGCTGGCCGGCGCCGAAGGGTACGGGGACGTCACCGACGCCGTGTACCGGCTCGTCGAGGACACCTGGCTCGACAGCTGGTCCGCGGAGAAGTACGTCGGCACGATCTTCCGCGACTCGCAGGAGGCGGCCGTGGTCGACCTCGCCGTGCTGCGCGTGCTGCGGATCATGCACCAGATAGGCCCCGACGCCCCCGTCTCCGGCTACCTGGAGCACCACGCCTGGCCGGAGGCGGTACGGGCCGCGCGCGAGGCCCACGTACGGCTGGCGACGGCGGACGGGGAGGACCCGGACGCGCGACCGAGCTCGCTGCACGTGCTGAGGATCCTCACGCGCGCGGTGTGAGCCGCGGGATGTGAAAGGCTACGGGGTCATGAGCGATGACCCGCAGCCGCAGACCACGGCCTCCCAGCAGTACGTACTGACCCTCTCCTGCCCCGACAAGCAGGGCATCGTGCACGCGGTGTCCAGCTACCTCTTCATGACCGGGTGCAACATCGAGGACAGCCGGCAGTTCGGCGACCGTGACACAGGTCTCTTCTTCATGCGGGTCCACTTCACGGCGGACGCCCCGGTGACCGTGGACAAGCTGCGGGCCAGCTTCGCCGCGATCGGCGACACCTTCCGGATGGACTGGCAGATCCACCGCTCCGACGAGCGCATGCGGATCGTGCTGATGGTCTCGAAGTTCGGCCACTGCCTGAACGACCTGCTCTTCCGCACCCGGATCGGCGCGCTGCCCGTGGAGATCGCGGCGGTGGTCTCGAACCACACCGACTTCGAGGAACTGGTCGGCTCCTACGGGATCCCGTTCGTGCACGTCCCGGTGACGAAGGACACGAAGGCGGCGGCCGAGGCGCAGGTCCTGGAACTGGTGCGCTCCGAGAACGTCGAGCTCGTCGTCCTCGCCCGCTACATGCAGGTCCTGTCGGACACCTTCTGCAAGGAGCTCAGCGGGCGGATCATCAACATCCACCACTCGTTCCTGCCGAGCTTCAAGGGCGCGAAGCCGTACCACCAGGCGCACGCGCGGGGCGTGAAGCTGATCGGCGCGACCGCCCACTACGTGACGGCGGACCTGGACGAGGGCCCGATCATCGAGCAGGAAGTGGAACGGGTGGGCCACGAGGTCACCCCGGAGCAGCTGGTGGCGATCGGCCGCGACGTGGAGTGCCAGGCGCTGGCGCGCGCGGTGAAGTGGCACAGCGAGCACCGCGTCCTCCTCAACGGGACGCGCACGGTCGTCTTCGCGTAGGCGGCATCCGCCCGGGGACGACCGGCCCGTGGGCGTACGCCTTCGCCCGGGGGCGTACGTCCCCGGGTGAACCCCGCCGGCACAGTGCATCCCGCGGCCCCATGACCGGGCGGGGGCCCTCCCGGCAGTGTTGTCCACATGATCGAAGTACACGAACTCAGCAAGCGCTACGGCGCGAAG
>NZ_JBHYVM010000059.1:0-11084 GCF_042750105.1 Streptomyces sp. NPDC059443
GCCAAGGCCAGGCGCTAGCGTCACGGTGTGAGCCTTGGCGGCCCCCGGAGAACCCTGGTACGGCGAAGCTGCCCGACCGACGAGGGACCCCTCCCGCTCAGGCCCCAATTCTGCTGGCGCCTCGGCCCTGCCTGGTGCTGGCCACCTGCTCGGCACCAAGCGTGGTGGTGGGTCACCGCTCCGGGCGGGTATCTCCCGGATAGCCCTCGGTTGACTCGTCGGACCGGCGTACCGTGGCGCTGGAGGTGGTCAGCATGACTACGGAACTGGCGGACAACGTCCGTAAGTACCGGCGTCGGGCCGGGATGAGCCAGGAAGAACTGGCCCACGCCGCAGGCGTCTCGCCGGGCACAGTGCGCAAGGTCGAGCAGGGCGGAACGGTCCGCATGGAAACCCTTCACGCCCTCGCCCGCGCGCTGAGCGTAACCACAGCAACACTCTTGGCGCCGGACGCCCCAGAGCCCGTGGGCCGTTCGGAGGACCCGAACCGCGTCAACCTGATCCAACTCCGCGCAGCCCTCACCCCACCAGTGGGACTCACAGACTCGGACGGCGAGAACGCCGAGGAGGAGCCGAACCTGCGCCGCTTCCGCCGCACGGTCCACGACGGTGCGGTGCTCTACCACTCCGACAGCTACAAGAGCGTCGCATCCCAACTGCCCGCGCTCTTGCGGGACGCGAACAGCGCGGTCGCCCACTTCGACAGCGGCGAGGAGCACAGCCAGGCACTCCTGGCCCGCGCCGAGGCATTGCAGCTGGCCGGGCGATACCTGACGCAGGTACGGCAGTACGACCTCGCCTACACCGCCCTGGCCGGCGCGATCACCGACGCACGCCAGGCCGGGGAGACACTCACCGGGGCATCCGGCGTGATCGGGATGTGCTGGCTACTCCTGCGCCAGGGCCGGCTGGACGAAGCCGAACAGCTCGCCTCCCAGACCGCCGACCTGATCGAACCGAGACTGTCCCGAGCGACGCCGGACGAATGCGCGGCATGGGGATGGCTGGCACTGCGCGCCGCGGCTGCCGCAGGCCGCAACAACCGGCCCCAGGAGGCCCGCCACTACCACCGCGTCGCGAACACGGCGGCATCCGCCGTGGGACGGGAGTACACCGGCTCGTTCTTCCGGCACTGGACGACCTTCGGGCCGCTCACCGTCGGCATGAAGGGCGTGGAAGACGACATGGTCGTGGGAGACGCTCGCGCGGTCGTTCGCAAATCCGGCGAGGACGCCATGTCACCCAAGGCGTGGAAGAGCGCCGGGCGGCCGAGCGGCGAAAACTGGAACCGCCACCGCCTGGACGTGGCCCGCGCGCACGCCCGGACCAACGACCTGTCCGCAGCGATGGACGAGCTGACCGGAGTCCGCCGTGCATCCCCGGAGTGGCTGAGGCATCAGCGGATGGCCGCCGAGACCATGCAGGAGATCCTGAAGAAGCGCAAGCGCACCCTCACCGCCGAGATGCGCGACATGGCCTCCTACCTGGCCGTCGTCGGATAGGTGCCACGCAACGCAATACTTCCGACACCCTCCGTCGCCAACTGGCATGCCTCATGGATGGAATGACAGGCAGTCGGCTCCTACGGTCGCCGTATTCCATTCGGCGACCCAGGTGGGGGTGCACGGTGAGCACATCCAGGACCGACGCGGACCGCATGCGCCGCAGAGATCTCCACGACGCGGCAGCAGGCGTGACCGGCCCTCGCTTACTGCCATGGACCACTCAGGACGGGAACCCCTGCTACCTCAGCACCGATGGCAGGGGCTACCTCTCCTCGCTCGCTGACAGCATCGAAGAGGTACAACTCGACATGGGAGAGGAACTCCTGGGGTACGCCCGCCAGGTCGTGGCACCCGGAGCCAAGGAGCAGTCGGCCGTCGAATACCGGTGGCTCGCCTGCCGGCTGACCGAAGCCCTGGCCGACGCACTCCGGGTCGCCGAGTCACGCGGCGAACGTATCCCCGCCCCGCCTGAGAACCCCAGCTCCTGACGGCAGTAGCGACGGCAACAGCCACGGATTCCGGCGCATAACCGCGGACTTAGGCGGACCGCGAAACCCTTCCCCACCTGCATAAAAGCAGCTGGGGAAGGGGCTGCCAGCACACGTACTATGTGCTGGCTGGTGCGACGCCAGTCCTGGTTCATAACTGCGGTGGTGAAGCCACAGTTCACTTGGCTAATTACCCGGATGGCAGGCAGCATGCGTTGATCACGGTTCGGGATGGCGATGAGGTTCTCAGCACTCACCAGTATGGCAGCCTCGGCAACCCGGACAACGGAGTGACTGAGTTCACTGCCGCTGAACTGCCGGCCATCACGATCAACCTGAGGATTTCCTTGCCTAATCCTCAAGCCGCTATGGCGTATGCCGAGTCGGCAATGGCTAAGACGCAGCGCGGGGTCTACCCCGCATACGACATGCCGAATCAAGCATGCGTGACTTATTGTGCGCAAGTGTTGGAGGCGGGCGGAATCGCTGGAATTCCAAAGAATAATCACGAGGCGCAAGCCTGGCTGATTCAGCGATATGGGTGACGAGAGGGAGGTAAACCATGTCTCGGCCTGATGGTTGGGAGTGGCTGGACGAGCCGCGAGAGCAGTGGGAGGTTCCGGATTCCCTGCGGGGGCCTGCTAGGTCAACTCCATCCAACCTTGCCATCGCGATGCTCTCCTGTGACTTCCTGGGACACGAGGTCTCGGTGCTTGTAGGTAGATTTATCGCAGAGCACTCTCTGCTCTATCTCCGCCCGCCCGGAAAGGGATTGGGATTCCGGGAGCAGGCACTGCTTTCGGATGTGCTCACTCGACACACGCGGCGCACGTACGAAGCATGGGATCGGTTCAAGACGTCCGCCGAACAGGACGGCCCCAGTGAGGAGATTCGCCGAAATCTAGAGTCGAATCGCGAAGCTCTTAAAGTTGAGCTCAATAATGCAATCTCGGCGTTCAGGGAGCTCCCGGGAAGTGTTGCTTGATCCTTACAGCGGACAGTTGTAAGCGCGCCCTGGGGTGAGCCTCTCCTGCTATCAGTTTCAGCGATGATCAAGAGCGCGTTTTGGTGGATAGCAGGCTACCTGGGCGCTCGGTTGTCTAGATTCAGTAGCAGCTGTGGGCGGATGCATTGAAGGGAATTCCTCGGGAAATATCCGACTGAACAGCAGAGAAATGTGAGGGGCCCCACCGGGTTGATTTCCGGTGGGGCCTCTGGCATGTGCTGGGATGTCTGACGGCAGTAGTTGACGGCAACGTCAGCGGACGGGTGATGCACAGGGCGACGGTTCGCCGCGGCCGTTGGGATGCCTGCTGGTCTCGCCGGAGTGCCGGAGGGTGTGGCCGAGAAGATCGATGGCATCTCGCTGGAGTCGCAGCCGGACGTGGGCGTACACGGTGGCGGTGACGCCGATGTGGGCGTGGCCGAGGAGTTCTTTGATCACGACGAGTTCGACGCCTTGCTCCAAGAGGAGGGTGGCGGTTGAGTGCCTGAGGTCGTGGAAGCGGATGCGGCGGAGCCCTGCCCGATCGAGGAGGGCGCGGAAGCTGCGATTGAGGTTCGCTGGATCGATCGGCCCTCCTGCCGGCGTGCTGAAGACAAGGCCGTTGTCCCTCCAGTCGTCCGCTGCCGCCTCTCGTTCTGCTTCCTGTACCTCACGGTGTTCCTTGAACGAGTGGATGCACTCGCTGGGTAGGGCGATGCGACGTTCGGATGCTCGGGTCTTGGTGGGCAGCGTGGTCAGCCCGCCGGTCTGGGTGCGCTGGAGGGTGCGGCGGATGCTGGCTTTGCCGTTGACGAGGTCAAGGTCTTACCGCTGGAGGCCGAGCAGTTCGCTCTTGCGGAGTCCGGTGTGGAGAGCGAGGTTGTTCAGCGCGAACAGGCGGCATTTCGGGCGGCAGCGAGGGACTGGCGGGCTTCGTCGGCCGTGAGCGGTTCGGGCCGCGGGGCGCGGCGTACTTGTACGGGCACCGGATTGCCGCACCGGTCGGCGGCCGTCACCGCACACTCACACCACCCTGCCCTCAGCCCGGTCCTGCACTCCGCCCCCTTTGGCGGCGGCTTGACCGCGCTCCGCGGCACCGCAATCCGGACCAGGGGTTCGTCCCCCGGACGCGATCCACCGCCCTGGACCCACTCCGACCGCGCCCCCGCCTCCCCCACCCCCGACCACTCACATAAGGTTCGCGTAAGCGATATCGCTTTGCATATTCATCCCGTGGGGGGATCTGTCCATATGGGCGCTTCACTGCGCGCTTTGCGCGCCCTCGTCCTGCTCGCCGGCTTCTATCTGCTCGGGCTCGTACTGATCGCCGCACTCACCGGCATCGGCTTCGCCGCCTGGAGCGCCGGGCTGCGGGGGCCGGGGCTGGCCAAGCTGGTCATCGTTTCCGTCGTGCTCTCCGTGCCGATCGTGCGCGGCATGTTCATGCTCCGCATGCCCAAGGGCGATCCGCTGCCCGGTGTCCCCGTCGACGAGCGGCAGGAACCCGAGCTGTGGCGCACGGTCCGGGAGATCGCCGAGCAGGTCGGAACCCGGGCTCCGGACGAGATCGTACTCATCGCGGACGTGAACGCCGCCGTCGGCGAGGACGCCCGGCTGCTCGGGCTGCTGCCCGGCACCCGGCGGCTGTTCGTCGGGCTGCCGCTGATGTCCGGCCTGGACGAGATGCAGTTGCGCGCCGTCCTGGCCCACGAGATGGGCCACTACGCCAACCTCGACACCCGCCTCACCCCGCTGATCCGGCGCGGCCGCGTCCAACTGCTGCGCACCGTGAAGCACTTCGACGACCGGGCCGACGCCGCGGTGGCCAAGGAGCGGGCGAAGCAGGAGAAGAAGGCCCAGCGACGGATCGCGGCCGGCAAGAAGGCCAAGGCGGTCGACACCTCCGGCGACGGTGCGATGTACCGCGCGATGGCGAAGATCTACGCCGGGTACGGGAACTTCTACCAGCGCGCCACCCTCGCCGGTGCCCGCCGCCAGGAGCTCGCCGCCGACCTGGCCTCCGTCCGCGTCGCCGGCCGGGACTCCGCCGCCTCCGCGCTGCGCGAGTTCAACGCCCTCGGCCCGGCGCACGAGTTCTACATGGACCGGTACGCCACCCTCGGCGTCGACGCCCGGCTGATGCCCCGCCCCGGGCAGGTCTTCGGCGGCGTACGCCGGCTCCTCGACGCCCGCGCCGAGGAACTGGACGAGCTGCGCACCGAGTTGCCGCAGAAGCCGGCCTCCCCGTACGACTCCCACCCCGCGCTGGCCGAACGCGTGGCCCGGATCGAGGCCCTGCCCGACGACGGCCGCGCCGCCCAGCCGGCCCGCCCCGCGCTGGAGCTGCTCACCGACGCCGAGGCCTCGCTCACCGCACTGGAGCGGGCGGTCCTCACGCCCGAGGCCTTCGCGATGGAGCGCCTCGACTGGGAGGACCTGGTCCACACGAGCATGACCCGGTACGTCGACGAGGGCGCGGAGCAGATCCGCGAGGCCGTCGCCGCCGAGCTGGCGGGGGCGGGTGCGGCTGCCGGTGCGGCTGCGGCTGCGGACCTTCCGTCGGGCGCCGCGCCCGCCTCGCTCTCCTCGCTCCTCGACGCCATCGACGCCGACCCGGCCGTGCGCTGGCGGCTCACCGACCGGTTCCCGAAGTCCGAGGAAGCCGCCGCCGCGACGGGCCGCGCGGCCCGCGAGTTCGCCCGCCCGGTCCTGCGCCGCGCCCTGAACCAGCTGGTCACCGCCGAGCTCACGGCCCGCGGGACCGCCCGCTGGCAGCTGTCCTGGACCGACTCGGCCACCCTGCGCTACCCCGCCGACGGGTTCGAGGAGCGGCTCAAGACCGCCCTCGACTCCGCCGTCGCGGACCTCCCCGACACCGACCCCCTGCGAAAGCTGGTGCTCCTCTGATGCTGGGTCTCATCGTCTTCGGCCTCTTCCTGCTGGGCGGGGCCGCCTACCGGTTCATGAAGGCCCGCACCAAGACCCTCCAGGGCAGGGTCGCCGCCGCCGAGGCGGGCACGGGGTCCGCGAAGGCCCGTACCGCCGCCGAGGAGGCGGAGAAGAAGGCGCGGGAGGCGGCCGCGGTCGTCGCCCTCGGTTACGTCGCCGAGGCGGACCTCGACACCGAGAACTCGCAGCCCGTGCTGCCCGAGGACACGGCGGCGCTCGCCGCCGTCCGGGCCGGCGACTGGGAGGCGGGCGCCGACTACGTCGAGGCGGCCGGCCGGGAGTGGGAGCTGCGCTGGCACCGCGTCCGCGTCCTGTCCGAGGCTGCCGCCGAGGACGACGCGTGGCTGCTGGCCTGGCGGGCCGGCCGGCCCGCCGACCCGACGGCGGCGCTGGTCAACGCCGACACCGCCGTGATGGTGGCCTGGAACGTACGCGGCAGCCAGGCGGGCAGCCGCACGACGCAGGAGCAGTTCCGGCTGTTCCGCGAGCTGCTGCTCACGGCGCGCGAGACGGCGCACGAGGCCCAGCGGCTGGCCGACCCGGCCGACCCGGTTCCGTACGTGGTGGAACAGCCCATGGCGCAGGGCCTCGGCTACTCCCACGACGAGTACCGCAAGTTGTGGGCCGAGGTCGTCTCCCGCGACCCGAAGAACCTGGGCGCGCACGCCACCGCACAGCAGTACTGGTCGCAGAAGTGGCGCGGCTCGCACGAGCTGGCCATGGCCTTCGCCCAGGAGGCGGCGGCCGGCGCGAGCCCGGGCGAGCTGCTCACCCTCCTCCCGCTGATCGCGCTCATCGAGCAGGAGTCGTGGGAGAAGGACCTCAAGCCGTCGGCCTTCTTCACGGAACCGGCCGCCGTGGCCGCGGTGGACGCCGCACTGGCGGACCTGGCCGCGGCCGATCCGGCCGACCGGCGGGCCATGAGGCTGCGGCACATCCTCGCCTGGCTGCTGTGGTGGCAGGACCGGGACGCGGAGGCGGTGGAGCAGTTCCGGCACATCGACGGGTACGTCGGCGCAATGCCCTGGTCCTACGCCGGGTCGCCGAAGACCCGCTACCTGACCGCGCGCAACTGGGCGGTACGGGTGACCACCCCGGGGCTCTGACCCCGGCCGGACAGCGGCGGAACGGCGGCGGAACGGCGGAACGGTAACGGCGAACGGCGGGCCGGGGGAATCCCCGCCCGCCGTTCCCCGTTACCGGTAGACCACAAGGAGGGAATCCATGTTCTCGTACCGCCGCACGCCCGAGCTCCCCACCCGCGAGGAAGCCCTGACCGGCCGCGCTGAGCCGCTCTTCGGGCTGCCCGCCGTCCACACCGTGCTCGGCAACCCCCTCGCGGGCCCCTACCCCGCCCACCTCCAGGTCGCGGACTTCGGCCTCGGCTGTTTCTGGGGGGCCGAGCGCAAGTTCTGGCAGACCCCGGGGGTGTGGACCACCCTGGCCGGTTACCAGGGCGGCTTCACCGAGAACCCGACCTACGAGGAGGTCTGCTCCGGCGGCACCGGCCACACCGAGGTCGTCCGGGTCGTCTTCGACCCCTCGCTGGTCTCCTACGAGGCCCTGCTGAAGCTGTTCTGGGAGTCCCACGACCCCACCCAGGGCTTCCGCCAGGGCAACGACGTCGGCACCCAGTACCGCTCGGCGGTCTACACCCACTCCCCCGCCGACCAGGCCACCGCCGAGGCCTCCCGCGAGGCCTACCAGCGGGTCCTGACCTCGTCCGGGTACGGCCAGATCACCACGGCCGTCCTCCCGGCGTCGGAGCGCCCCTTCTGGCCGGCCGAAGCCCACCACCAGCAGTACCTCGACAAGAACCCCGGCGGCTACTGCGGCATCGGCGGCACGGGCGTCTCCTGCCCGATCGGTGTGGCTCCGGCCGACGGCGCGTGAGCCCGGCCGGGATCAGATCGTCGAGGTGTCGATGACGAAGCGGTAGCGGACGTCGCCCGACTGGACGCGCTCGTAGGCCTCGTTGACCTCGTCGGCGCGGATGACCTCGATGTCCGCGCCGAGGCCGTGCTCGGCGCAGAAGTCGAGCATCTCCTGGGTCTCGGCGATGCCGCCGATCATCGAGCCGGCCAGGGTCTTGCGGCCGCCGATGACGGAGAACAGGTTGAGCGAGACCGGCTCCTCCGGGGCTCCGACGTTCACCAGCGCGCCGTCCACCTTGAGCAGGCCCAGGTAGGCGTCGAGGGCGAGCGGCGCGGAGACGGTGGAGACGATCAGGTCGAAGCGGCCGGCCAGCTCCTTGAAGGTGGCCTCGTCGTTCGTGGCGTGGAAGTGGTCGGCGCCCAGCTTCAGCCCGTCCTCCTTCTTGCGCAGGGTCTGCGAGAGCACGGTGACCTCGGCGCCGAGCGCGTGGGCGATCTTGACGCCCATGTGGCCGAGGCCGCCGAGGCCGACGACCGCGACCCGCTTGCCGGGGCCGGCCTGCCAGTGCTTCAGCGGGGAGTACAGGGTGATGCCGGCGCACAGCAGGGGGGCGGCGACGTCGAGGGCGAGGCCCTCGGGGATGCGGACGGTGTAGTTCTCGTCCACGACCACGTGGGTGGAGTAACCGCCGTACGTGGGCTCGCCGTTCTTGTCCAGGGAGTTGTACGTGCCGGTCATGCCCTTGGCGCAGAACTGCTCCTGGCCCGCGAGGCACTGCTCGCACTCGCGGCAGGAGTCCACGAAGCAGCCGACGCCCACGCGGTCGCCGACCGCGAACTTGGTGACGTCCGCGCCGACTTGGGTGACCACACCGGCGATCTCGTGGCCCGGGACCATGGGGTAGATGCCCTCGCCCCAGCCGTCGGTGACCTGGTGGATGTCGGAGTGGCAGATGCCGGCGAACTTGATGTCGATGAGCACGTCGTGCGCGCCGACCGGGCGGCGCGGGACGGTGATGCGTTCCAGCGGGGCCTTCGGCGCGGGAGCGGCGTAGGCGGCGACCTGGGTGACGGGCTCGGTAACGGACTCGGTGACGGACACGGTGGGGCTCCTCGTAACGCGGTGCTGCTGATCTTCGGTGGCACCAGCCTGCCCGCCCGCGCGCCGTCTGCCCATCCCCCTGTCCTGCCTAGGACTGGCGAACCTAGTACTGGCGGGGTCAGGCACAACCGTCCGGCCTGCGCGTCCGCGCGGTAATACTGGAGCAATGGACCAGCGTGACCAGCGAGCCGAACTCGGCGAATTCCTCCGCTCCCGGCGCGCTCGGCTGCGCCCCGAAGACGTGGGCCTACCCGACTACGGGCGCCACCGCCGGGTCCCCGGGCTGCGCCGCGAGGAGCTGGCGCAGCTGGCGGGCGTCTCGGTGGCGTACTACACGCGGATGGAGCAGGGCCACGGGCAGAACGTGTCCGCGGAGGTCCTCGACGCCATCGCCCGGGCGCTGCGCCTGGACGGCACCGAGCGCGAGCACCTGAGCCACCTCGCCGGCCCGCAGCCCCGCAAGCGCCGCCAGTCCCAGCGCGCGCAGCAGGTCCGGCCGGAGCTGCGGACGCTGCTGGACGCGATGGACGGGGTGCCCGCGTACCTGGTCGGGCGGCGGCAGGACGTGATCGGCTGGAACCGGCTGGCGGCGGCGGTCTTCGGCGACTTCGGCGCGCTGCCGGCGCAGGAGCGCAATCTCGTTCGGCTGGTGTTCCTGGACCCGGCCACGGCCGACCTGTACGCGGACTGGGAGTGCCGGGCGTGCGAGGTGGTGAGCAACCTGCGCGTGTACGCGGGCCAGTACCCCGACGACGAACGGCTGACGGCGCTGGTCGGCGAGCTGTCGGTGAAGAACGAGGAGTTCCGGCAGCTGTGGGCGGCCCACACGGTGGCGGACAACAAGATCCACGGCGTGAAGCGCCTGCGCCACCCGCTGGTGGGGGCGCTCAGCCTCTCGTTCGAGACCCTGGCCCTGCCGGGCGACCCGGCGATGTTCCTGGTCACCTACCACGCACCCCCCGGCTCCCCCTCGGCCGACGCCCTGCGCCTCCTGTCCTCCTGGTCGGCCGCCCCGGCCGCCCCGACCCCGTCGGCCCCGTCCGCCCCGTCCGCCCAGTTCCCCGCCCCGCCTCCGGAGACGGCTAGAGCGTGAGCTGGAAGTAGCCCACCGCGCGTTCACGCGCGTAGCCGAGGGCGGTGTTGACCGCGAGCATCGGGGTGTTGTCGTCGGCCACCGAGGTGGCGATGTGGCGCAGCGACGGGTGGCGGTCGGCGGTCTCCGCGAGCATCCGGAGTTTGACCGTGCGGCCCAGGCCGTGGCCCCGGTGGGCGGGGGCGACCACCGTGTCGTACTGGAGGGCGCGCGGGCCGGCCGGGTCCGGGAGGACCAGCTCCGTGTACGCCGCCACCTCGCCCTCCGGGGTGACCGCGGCGACCGTGGTCAGCGCGCCGCCGCGGGCCAGGATCAGCCGGTGGGTGGCGTGCAGGCGCTCCGCCGTCCAGGTCTGGATCCGCTGGTCGAGGTCCCCGCTCGGGGCGTCCTCCATGGCTCCGTGGGTGACGGCCGCCGCCCGCGCCCAGGCGTCGGGGACCGGGCCGGGCCAGCACAGCAGCTCGTAGCCGGGCGGGGCGGGGGTCGCAGCCGGGGCCCGGGCGCCGAGCCGGGCGCGTGCCTCCCGTACGTCCTGGACGTACCAGGCCATCGGGAGCACGTTCTCGAAGCCCAGCGCCTCTGCGAACGCCTGGCCCGGACCGCCCAGGTCCACCTCCGCCGAGACCGAGGTCCGGCCCTGCGCGAGCAGCTCCGCCCGGACCCGCCGCCACAGGGCCGCGCCCACGCCCCGCCGGCGCGCGTCCGGCCGTACCGTCAGCAGGTCCAGGTGCGCGGTGTGCTCGTTGCTCCCGTCCGCGAAGAGGAGCAGGGAGGCGATCCCCTCCTGCGACGCCCAGTGCACGGAGCGCCCGCGCACGGGCGGCACCCGCAGCCGGCCGGCCACCTCCGCACGGGAGGGTGGCGGCAGCCGCGGCAGGTCGGCCGTCCGGGCGGCGGTCAGGACCGCCCACCAGTCGTCCACCTCGATGTCGGCCGGAGGCGCGGAGAGCTCGGTGATCATCGTCATCTTCGGACCATAACCGGACGGGGGGGGGGGGCCCGGGGGGGGGGGGCCCCCCGCCGCGGGGGGGGGGGGGGGGGTTTCGGGGTGAGGGGGCCAACGCCAAAGAGGTGGGGGTGGGGCGGGG
>NZ_JBHYVM010000059.1:11094-22220 GCF_042750105.1 Streptomyces sp. NPDC059443
GCGGGCGCGGGCTTGGTGCTGTTAACATAGTTAAACCTACCCCCAACCCCGGGGGCGCGCGCCCCCCGGTGGGGCCCCCCCCCCCCCGTCCGGTGCGGAGTTCGCTCTTCTACCGAGTTCGGCCCTCTACCGAATCAGTCTGCCTGTCGGCACGTCAGACGGCCGAGCCGGCCTTCCAGTCCGCCCAGCTCATGTTCCAGCCGTTGAGGCCGTTGTCCGGAGTGATGGTCTTGTCCGGGGAGTTGACGACCGTGACCACGTCTCCGATGAGGGAGTTGTCGTAGAACCAGGCCGCCGGCTGGTCCGGGTCGTTGGCACCCTTGGCGTCGTTCAGGCCGACACAGCCGTGGCTGGTGTTGACGCTGCCGAAGATCGAGTCCGATCCCCAGTAGTTGCCGTGGACGAAGGTGCCGGAGTTCGACAGGCGCATCGCGTGCGGCACGTCCTTGATGTCGTACTCGCCCTTGCCGTCGCCGTCCGTGAAGCCGACGGTGGCGCCGTTCATCCGGGTCTCCTTGAACTTCTCGGAGATCACCATCTGGCCGTTGTACGTCGGGTTCGCCGGGGAGCCCGCCGAGATCGGGATGGTCTTGAGGACCGCGCCGTCCCGTACGACCGTCATCTTCTTCGTCTTCGCGTCGACCGTGGAGACCTGGCTCCGGCCGATCTTGAAGGTGACGGTCTTGTTCTGCACGCCCTGGACGCCGGGGGCGCCCTGGACCCCGTCCAGCGCCAGCTTCAGCGTGACGGTGGAGTTCGCCGTCCAGTACTTGTCCGGGCGGAAGTCCAGCCGCTGCGTGCTGAACCAGTGGCCGACGACCTCCTGACCGCTGCTGGAGGTGACCGTGATGCCCGCCTGGACGACCTTCTTGTCCTTGATGGGCTTGTTGAAGGTGATCGAGACCGGCATGCCCACGCCGACGGTCTCGCCCTCGTCCGGGACGAACGAGCCGACGAAGCTGTTCTCCGGGGAAATGGTGGTGAAGGAGGCGTTCTCGTGCGCCTCGCGGCCCGCCTCGTCCTTCGCGGAGGCCGACAGCGCGTACTTGGTCGAGCGCTTCAGCGCCGCGTCCGGCTTCCAGCTCTTGCCGTCGGCGGCTATCTTGCCCGCCACCGCCGTGCCCTCGGAGGTCTTCAGCTCGACGGCGGTGAGCGTGCCGTCGGCGACGGTGACGTTGGCCGCGTCGTTCAGGCCGACGTTGGTGGCGCCGTCCTTGGGAGTGATCGTTATTCGGGCCTTGGAGGTGTCCTTGGCCGCCGCCGCGTCGACATCGGCCTTGGCCGACGCCTCCCCGTTGGCCTTCGGCGCGTCCGCCCCACCGCCGCTGCCCGCGTCGTTGCATCCCGCGAGCACCAGTACGCCACCGAGTACGGCGGATACGGCCACCAGGGACCTTCTCCGACGCTTGCTGTCCGTCCTCACACGCCACTCCATCGTTGCAGGAACTCCCCGGACAGGGGGGAATGACCCCCCTGCCTCCTTCCTGACAACGCGTTAACGCCCCGGATCGGATCCACATTCCGTTCGAATGTGGTCAACCCCACCGTCAGGCGTTGTCAGCCTCTTCGTCGAGGTCTCCATCTTCCTCGTCCAGGTCCCACTCCATGGACTCGGGGTCGTATTCGACGGGCTCGCTGCTCCAGGAGGCCTGCGCCAGCTCCACCCCGGGGATGTCGGCGACCAGGCCGGTCGGGTCCACCAAGTAGGCCAAAGCCTCCGATTCGTCCTCCCGGACCGCCGCCTCGGCGTGACCGCGCTCCTCGTCCGGCATGAACTCGTCGGCCTTGATGTGCGCGAGGGCGGCCCCGGTCAACGCGTCCAGATCCGGCACCTCCAGCACCAAATCCACCCGAAGCCGTACGTATCGTGATGTCTCAGAAGAGGTCATACGACGGAGAGTAATCCCGGCGCAGCCGCGGGTTTCCCACGACCCGCCCGATCCCCCACGGGCCTTCTCCAGCGGACCGAACTCCGGTGCAGTACGGATGTAGCATCACTCCACACGGCCAATTCGCTGCTGCCACAAGGGGGATCGCACCGTGTCCGCACGACGATCGACGCTCACCGCCCTCGGGGCGACCACCCTCCTCGCCGCCCTCTGGTTCGTCCCCTCGGCCAACGCCACCGCACCGGGACACGCGAGCGGCGCGGCCGGAGCACCCGCCTCGGCGAGCGCGCAGGTCCGGGCCGAGGCCGTCTCGGCGCTCTCGGCAGCCGACGACTCCCTCGCACTCGCCGACACCGGCGGTGTCGACACCACCCCGTACCTGCTGGGCGGCACGCTCTGCCTGGGGCTCGGGGCCGCCTCCGTGACCTTCTCGGTGCGCCGCTCGCGCGCGTTCTAGGCGGTGCGCAGGCACACGCGCACCCGCACGGCGGCGGTGGCGGCCGCCGGGCTGACCATCGGCGCGGGGTTGGGGCTCAGGACCGTGGCGGCCGGGGACGTGGCCAAGTACGGCGGCGACGCGCTGTACACCGTCCTGCTGCTCACCCTCGTCGTCGCGGCCGCGCCGCGCATCCCGCCCGTGAGGGCCGCCGCGATCGCGCTGGCCGTCAGTTGGGCGGTCGAATTCCTCCAGCTCGGCCCGGTGCCGGCGGAGCTCTCCCGGCACAGCACGCTCGCCCGGCTCGTGCTCGGTTCCACCTTCAACGCGCCCGACCTGTTCTGGTACGCGGTCGGCGCCGGAGCGGGCTGCCTCGTCCACACCGCGCTGCGGCGGGCGCGGCGCCACTCCGGCGACCGGGCGGCCTGAGCCCGCGCGGAGCTGTACCTACGCGTACGTACGCACCCGCCCGCGTACGGGAACGGGCCGCGCCCGGGGTCCTCACCCCGGGCGCGGCCCGTTTCCCTGCGCGTTGCGCGTTACGCCTGCCTCAGGCCAGCGGGCCCGTCACGGACTCCACGGCGTCCACCAGCCCGCCCGAGCGGACGAACGCGTCCGAGGCGGCCAGGTCGGGGGCGAGGAACCGGTCCGGCCCGGGACCCTCCACGCCCGCCGCGCGCGCGGCCGCGATGGCGGCCCGGCTGGCCGGCGCCGGGGTGAGCCCGTGGCGCAGCTCGATGGCGCGGGTGGCCGCGTACATCTCGATCGCGATGATCCGGGTCAGGTTGTCGACGGCGGTACGGAGCTTGCGCGCGGCCGACCACCCCATGGAGACGTGGTCCTCCTGCATGGCGGAGGAGGGGATCGAGTCGGCGGAGGCCGGGACCGCGAGCCGCTTCATCTCGCTGACCAGGGCGGCCTGCGTGTACTGGGCGATCATCAGCCCGGAGTCCACGCCGGCGTCGTCCGCGAGGAACGGCGGCAGGCCGTGGCTGCGGTTCTTGTCGAGGAGGCGGTCGGTGCGGCGCTCGGCGATGGAGCCGAGGTCGGCGGCGGCGATGGCCAGGAAGTCCAGGACGTACGCGACCGGGGCGCCGTGGAAGTTGCCGTTCGACTCCACCCGGCCGTCGGGCAGGACCACCGGGTTGTCCACGGCGGCGGCCAGCTCGCGGGAGGCGACGAGGGCGGCGTGCGCCATGGTGTCGCGGCCCGCGCCGGCCACCTGCGGGGCGCAGCGCACCGAGTAGGCGTCCTGGACGCGCGGGGCGGACTCCTCCTGGAAGTGCCCGATGAGCCCGGAGCCCTTGAGGACGGCGGCCATGTTGGCGGCGGAGGCGCCCTGGCCCGGGTGCGGGCGGATCGCGTGCAGCTCGGGCTGGAGGACCTTGTCCGTGCCGAGCAGCGCCTCCATGGTCAGGGCGGCGGTGATGTCGGCGGAGGTGAACAGCTTGCCGAGGTCGGCGAGGGCCATGCACAGCATGCCGAGCATGCCGTCGGTGCCGTTGAGGAGGGCGAGGCCCTCCTTCTCGCGGAGCTCCACGGGCGTGATCCCGGCTTCGGCGAGCAGTTCGCCGGCCGGCCGGACGGTCCCGTCGGGACCCTCGGCGTCGCCCTCGCCCATCAGGGCCAGCGCGCAGTGCGAGAGCGGGGCGAGGTCTCCGGAGCAGCCCAGGGACCCGTACTCGTGGACGACCGGGGTGATCCCGGCGTTCAGTACGTCGGCCATGGTCTGCGCGACGGACGGCCGGACGCCGGTGTGCCCGGAGGCGACGGTCTTCAGCCGCAGGAACATCAGCGCGCGCACGACCTCCCGCTCGACGCGCGGGCCCATGCCGGCGGCGTGCGAACGGACGATGTTGCGCTGGAGCTGCGCGCGCAGTTCGGGGCTGATGTGCCGGGAGGCGAGCGCCCCGAAACCGGTGGACACCCCGTAGACGGGTTCGGGCTTGGCGGCGAGGGCGTCCACGATCTCGCGGGCGCGGCCGAGGGCTTCCACGGCTTCGGCGGAAAGCTCGACGCGGGCGTTGCCCCGAGCGACGGCGATCACGTCCTCGGCGGTGGTCCCGGACGTTCCCACCACGACAGTGTGCATATCCATATTCAGCACCCTACGGACTGAATCCCTTCATGTCACCCCTCTCCACGCGCCCCTCGCACGGCTCGGCCCTGGCGGGCCTCCCCGGCTTCGCACCGCTGCGCCGGACTCCGTCCGGCGGTGGCCCGGCGGTGGCCCGGCGCGGCGGGGATCGCCTACGCCCGGCCCCGGAAGCGGCGGCGCTCCCCCGGCCCCCCGGACGCCGCGTCGGCCAGGCGGACGACGGCCGTGTCGCGGCCCGCCACCACCGGTTTCGGCGAGCGGGCCGCCTTCGCCTTGTACTGGGCCGCGTCCGCCAGCCGGAACAGCCGCCGCGAGGACTTGACCGGCCCGATCGGGTCCCCGGTGGAGGCGACCCCGCACGCGACCCCCTCGCCGAGCTCCAGCTCGGCGGCCCGCAGGCACACCTCCTCGGTGACCCGTACCACTTCGTCCGCCGACGGCCCCACGCTGACCAGGCAGAACTCGTCTCCGCCCAGTCTGGCGACGAGCGCGCCCGGGAGCATCGCCCCGCACCGGCTGAGGACGGAGCCGAACCGTTCGAGCAGCCGGTCGCCCATGGCGTGACCGAGGGTGTCGTTGACCTTCTTGAGGCCGTTCAGGTCACAGACGACCAGGCTGACCACGGCCGCCCCGCCGCTCCGACGGTGCTCCTCCAGCGCCTCGTCCAGCCGCATGTCCACGGCCCGCCGGTTGGCCAGCCCGGTCAGCGGATCGGTGAAGGCCAGCCGCCGGGCCTCCTCCAGCCGGTCGTTCTGCGCGAGCCCGGCCGCGACCACCGCCGCGAGGACGGTCGCGAACTCCGCGTCGTCCTCGTCGAAGTCCGGCAGCCCTTCGTCCCGCGCGACGTACAGCTCCCCCCAGGCCCGTCCGCTGAGCACGATGGGTGCGACCACGCACGTCCCCCGGCCGCGCCGGCGCAGCACCTCGCCGCGGCTGCCGGGCCGGTCGCCGACCGCGCTCTCCACCCAGGCGTGGGGGCCGCCGCCGCCCGCCCAGCGTTCGTGCAGGAACTCCGTGATCTCGGGGAAATCGTGGACGGGGTACGACTCGTCCTCGGGGAACTCCTCCTCCCCGGCCCGGCGTTCACCCTCGTTCACGAGGACCCGCAGGCGCCCCCGCTCGCGCTCCCACGCCGAGATCGCGGCGAACGAGCCGTCCATCGCCAGCCTCGCCCCCCGCGCCGCGGCCCGCAGACTGTCCCGCGGCGCGCACGCGGCCGCCATGGCCTGCGCGAGGCCCACGACGGCTCGCAGCCGTCCATCAACACCCATCACCCCAGGTTAGGGGGTTTGTCCGATTTAGTGACAATTGGCACGACATTCCGTACCGCCAAGATCACGGGTGGTGACGAGGCTGCGGGCGGCGACGGGGCGCAGGCGGTGAGGAGCGGGGTCACACCCCCGGCCAGGCCGGCTTCCGCTTCTCGTTGAACGCCGCCACGCCCTCCGCCCGGTCCCCGGAGAAGGCCACCGCGCGCCACGCCGCGTCCTCGATCTCCAGCCCGGCCGTCAGGTCCATCCCGTGCCCGAGCCGCAGCGCCCGCTTCGCCGCCCGCAGACCGACCGGGGAGTTCGCCGCCATCCGCCCGGCCAGCTCCAGCGCGGCCCCGCGCACCGAGCCCGCCGGGACCACCGAGTCCACCAGCCCCAGGGCGAGCGCCTCCGCGGCCTCCACCCGGCGGGCCGTGAAGATCAGCTCGGCGGCCCTGGCCGCGCCCACCCGCCGCGGCAGCAGCTGCGTACCGCCGCCGCCCGGGATCACGCCGACCGACACCTCAGGCAGGCCCACCACGGCCGTCTCGTCGGCCACGATGACGTCGCAGGCCAGCGCCAGCTCGAAGCCGCCGCCCAGGGCGAAACCGTGGACCGCCGCGATCGTCGGCATCGGCAGCTCCAGCACGCCCCCGTACGCGCCCCTCGTGGTCGGCCGCTGGCGCACCAGTTCGGCGTCCGAGAGGGAGTTGCGCTCCTTGAGGTCGGCGCCGACGCAGAAGGCCCGCTCGGCCGCCGAGGAGAGCACGACCACCCGTACCGAGGCGTCCGCCGCGAGCGCGGCGCACGCCGCACCGATGGCCCGCGCCATGGCCGTGGAGACCGCGTTCATCGCCTTCGGCCGGTCCAGGACCAGCTCGGCGACCCCGTCCGCGTGCCGGCGCACCTCTACGAACTCGGACACGGACGCGGATTCAGACGCAGACTCGGACACAGATGCAGACACAGGGCGGCCCTCCCGGTTAACGAACGTTATCCGGGGATCTTAGGCTTCCGCCGCGTCAGCGACCAGGGCTCCACGACGCCCAGCCCGCGCACCGGCCGCTGCCACATCGGCTGGAGCGCGAAGCGGTACGAGCCGCCGCCCTCCTCGGTCTCGGCTTCCTTCTCCGAGACCGGCGCCGCGCCCGTGCGGCCGAGCTCCTCGGCCATCGCCCCGTCCACCAGGACCGCGTCCTTGGGGGCTATGGAGGTCAGCCGCGAGGCCAGGTTCACCGTGGTCCCGAAGACGTCGCCCATCCGGGTCGTCACGGTCCCGAAGGCGATGCCCACGCGCAGCTCCGGCATCTGCGGGTCGGCTTCCATCGTCTCGATCAGCCGCAGCGCGATCTCCGCCGCCGTCGCCGCGTCGTCGGCGCAGTACAGCACCTCGTCGCCCAGGGTCTTGATCAGCCGGCCGCCGTGCGCGGCCACCAGGTCCGCCGAGGTGGTCTCGAAGGACTCGACCAGCTCGCCGAGCTCCTCCTCCTCCAGCCGCCGCGTGAGGCGGGTGAAGCCCACCAGGTCCGCGAAGCCCACCGCGAGCCGCCGGTCGACCATCTCCTCGTCGTCCGCCACCTGCACGACCCGCCCGGTCGCGGCCGCCAGCTGGCGCCGCCACACGTAGACGAGGAACTCCTCCAGCTCCGGCAGCAACAGCTCGACCAGCGGGTACGTGACCTCCGTGCGGGTCATCCCCGGCTCCGGCGGCTCGGTCAGCCCCTCCAGGAAGGAGTCGATCTGCCACTCCGCGAGCCGGGCCGTGGTCTGCCCGGTGGACCGCGCCACCTGCACCGCCATCGGCTCGCTCAGCAGCCCGGCCTCGACCAGGCCGGCGAGCCGGCGCAGCGCCAGTACGTCGGCCTCCGTCAGGGCCTTGGCCTGGCCGATGTCCGCGAAGCCCATGGCCCGCCAGAAGCGGGACGCGAGCTCCATCGAGACCCCGGCGCTACGGGCCGCCTGGAACGGGGTGTACCGGCGCTCGGCGCCCAGGATCAGCTGCTCCAGGCGGATGGCGAGCGGGTCGGCCGTCGGCTGCGCCGTGTGGTCGACCTCGTGGTGGGGAGTGTGCTGGTCGCGTCCGATCGGGGTGGCCGGGCTGCCCTGACCGGGCGCACCGCCGGCCGCCGCTCCGGGGGCGGCTGCGGGGACGGGCGCGCTGGACCGCGGGTCGTCGACGGTCAAGGGCCGCCTCCTGTCCATTCCGTGCGCACTGCCGAACCGGTTGATCACCGCGAGGACCGGGATCGCCTAAACCATACGGCAGGTGTGCCGTAGCTCACTCCCCTACTCCGTTACTCCGCCGACCCGGGCGCGGTGCCCGGCCCGGCTACCGGACCGACCGCAGGTGGACCACGTCCCCGGCTCCCACGGCCTCGTGCTGCCCCTCGGCCGTCCGCACGACGAGCCTGCCGTCCGTGTCCACCGCTTCGGCCGTCCCGGTGAGGGTGCGCCCGCCGGGCAGCTCGGCGCGCACGTGCTTGCCGAGGGTGGCGCAGCCCGCCGCGTAGGTCTCCTGGAGCCCGCTGGCCGCCGGATCCCCGCCGGCCGCGCGCCAGCGCTCGTACCACTGCTCCAGCGAGCGCAGTACGGCCTTGAGCAGCGGGTCCCGGTCGGTGACGGAGGCCTTGGCGAGCAGCAGCGACCCGGCGGTGTCCACCGGCAGCTCGTCGTCGGTCAGCGTCACGTTGAGCCCGATCCCGACGACGACCCCGTCGCCGACCCGCTCGGCGAGGATCCCGCCGGTCTTGCGCTCCTCGCCGTCCACGGTGACCAGCAGGTCGTTGGGCCATTTGAGAGCGGTGTCCACCCCGGCGGCCCGCGAGAGCCCGGTCGCGGTGGCCACCCCGGCCAGCAGCGTCAGCCACCCCCACCGCTCCTGCGGCACGTCCGGCCCCGGCTTGAGCAGTACGGAGAAGAACAGCCCCGAGCGCGCGGGCGCCACCCAGGTCCGGTCGAGCCGTCCCCGCCCGGCGGTCTGCTCCTCGGCGACCAGCACGGCCCCCTCCGGCAGCTTCGCGGCCCGCGCGGCGAGATCGGTGTTGGTCGAACCGGTGGCGGGCACCACCTCCAGCGAGGTCCACAGCCCTCCGTCGGTGACGAGGCTCCGTTGGAGCGCGGAGACGTTCAACGGCGGCCGGTCGAGGCTCGACCAACGGCCCGCGGAAGCAGAAGCGTCTGATGGCATCAGGATTCCCCTCGTATGGCGGCCCCGGCCTTCAGACCGGGGAGGAGGCACGGTCATTCAAGCTCCGTGATCACCCTACCGACGCACGGGCCGCGGAGCCGTTACGGACGTTCCGGTGCGCGCGAAATGAGGACACCCCCCTAAGGGCGGCGGCGAGGGCCTGCAACCCAGATCAGGTGTGTCAAACGCCGCACTGCCGAGCGCCATGCCCGCCGATACGCTACGCACCAGTAGCCAGTAGTAGTCAGTGAATTGCCAGGCAGTTGACACCACGCAGGGAGCCGCGACCCCGATGTCACAACCGTCAGAGCCGATCGACATGCACACCACCGCGGGGAAGATCGCGGATCTGCAGCGCCGCGTCGAGGAAGCCACCCACGCCGGTTCCGGTCGGGCGGTGGAGAAGCAGCACGCCAAGGGGAAGCTGACGGCGCGCGAGCGGGTGGCCCTGCTGCTGGACGAGGGGTCCTTCGTCGAGCTCGACGAGTTCGCCCGGCACCGCTCGACGAACTTCGGGCTGGAGAAGACCCGGCCCTACGGGGACGGGGTCGTCACCGGCTACGGCACCGTCGACGGGCGGCCCGTCGCCGTGTTCTCCCAGGACTTCACCGTCTTCGGCGGGGCCCTCGGCGAGGTCTACGGCCAGAAGATCATGAAGGTCATGGACTTCGCGCTGAAGACCGGCTGCCCGCTGGTCGGGATCAACGACTCCGGCGGCGCCCGCATCCAGGAGGGCGTCAGCGCGCTGGGCATGTACGGCGAGATCTTCCGCCGCAACGTGCACGCCTCCGGCGTGATCCCGCAGATCAGCCTGATCGTCGGGCCCTGCGCCGGCGGAGCCGTGTACTCCCCCGCCATCACCGACTTCACCGTGATGGTCGACCAGACCTCGCACATGTTCATCACCGGCCCCGACGTCATCAAGACGGTCACCGGCGAGGACGTCGGCTTCGAGGAGCTGGGCGGGGCGCGCACGCACAACAGCACGTCGGGCGTGGCGCACCACATGGCGGGTGACGAGAAGGACGCCGTCGAGTACGTGAAGTCCCTCCTCTCCTACCTGCCTTCGAACAACCTCTCCGAGCCCCCGGCCTTCCCCGAGGAGGCCGACACCGAGGTCTCCGGGTACGACCGCGAGCTCGACGTCCTGATCCCGGACAGCGCGAACCAGCCGTACGACATGCACAAGGTGATCGAGCACGTGCTCGACGACGCCGAGTTCCTGGAGACGCAGTCGCTGTTCGCGCCGAACATCCTCACCGGCTTCGGCCGCGTCGAGGGCCACCCGGTCGGGGTCGTCGCCAACCAGCCGATGCAGTTCGCCGGCTGCCTGGACATCGACGCCTCCGAGAAGGCCGCACGCTTCGTACGGACCTGCGACGCCTTCAACATCCCGGTGCTGACGTTCGTCGACGTACCGGGCTTCCTGCCGGGCACCGACCAGGAGTACAACGGAATCATCCGGCGCGGCGCCAAGCTGATCTACGCGTACGCCGAGGCCACCGTCCCCCTGATCACCGTCATCACCCGCAAGGCCTTCGGCGGCGCCTACGACGTCATGGGCTCCAAGCACCTGGGCGCCGACCTGAACCTCGCCTGGCCGACCGCGCAGATCGCCGTCATGGGCGCGCAGGGCGCGGTCAACATCCTGCACCGCCGGGCGATCGCCGAAGCGGAGGAGGCGGGCAACGCCGAGGAGACGCGGGCGCGGCTCATCGCCGAGTACGAGGACGCGCTGCTGAACCCGTACACGGCCGCCGAGCGCGGATACATCGACGCGGTGACCATGCCGTCCGAGACCCGGGCGCACGTGGTGAAGGGGCTGCGGCAGCTGCGCACCAAGCGGGAGTCCCTGCCCCCGAAGAAGCACGGCAACATCCCCCTCTAGGCCCTAGGAGGGCAGTCCTGTGGTGATCAAGGTCGTCAAGGGGAACCCGACCCCCGAGGAGCTGGCCGCCGCACTGGCGGTGGTCCAAGCGCGCGCGGCGGCACTGGCATCGGTGCCGTCGGGCGCGCGCGGGCCGGCCGATGCGTGGGCGGCCCCGGGCCGGGTGGCGCGGCGGACGCTGCCGCAGCCGGGGCCGGGCGCGTGGGCCCGTACGTACTGGCCCGGACAGGGCTGAGTCCGACCGGTCGTGAAGATGGCATGAACGGACGGTGGGGGGGGGGGGGGGGGGGGGCCGCGGGGGGGGCCCCCCGCCGCGCCCGCCCCCGACGGGCGGGGGGCGCGCGCGGCCGAGGGCTCTCCGCCGGCCGCGCTCGGGGC
>NZ_JBHYVM010000059.1:22230-25871 GCF_042750105.1 Streptomyces sp. NPDC059443
GGGGGGGGTCCGCCGCCCCGGCAGGCGGGGTGGGTGGCGTGGAGCGTCTGCCGTTCTTCGCCGGCGGCCGCGGCGGCGCGCCCCGCCCCCCCCCCCCCCCCCCCCCACTGCCGTCCCCGGGCCAGGATCGGGGCATGCTCTGGTCAGACCCGAAGAACGAGCCGCCCAAGGACATGCGCGACGCGCAGGCGATGGTCCGCCGGATGACCGTGATCGTCGTCATCGCGATGCTCGTGGTGGTGTACGTGCTGGGCGTGGGCTTCTAGTCCCGGCGACCCCGGTCACCCCGCCTCCCGCCCTACGATGACGGGCATGACTGCCGAAGCCCGCCACGCCCTCGTCCTCGCCTCCGCCTCGCCCGCCCGGCTGAACCTGCTGCGGCAGGCCGGGCTCGCCCCGCACGTGATCGTCAGCGGGTTCGACGAGGACACGCTGAACCACGACGAGCCGGCCGCCCTGGCCCTCGCCCTGGCCGAGGCGAAGGCGGCCGTCGTGGCGGCCCAGGAGGAGGCGGCCGGCGCCCTGGTGATCGGCTGCGACTCGGTGCTGGAGCTCGACGGCGAGGCGCTGGGCAAGCCGGCGGACGCCGAGGAGGCCACCGCCCGCTGGAAGTCGATGCGCGGGCGCGCCGGGGTGCTGCGCACCGGGCACTGCGTGATCGACACGGCGACCGGGCGCCAGGTCTCGGCCACGGCGTCCACGACGGTCCGCTTCGGCGAGCCGACGGACGCGGAGGTGGCGGCGTACGTGGCGAGCGGGGAACCGCTGCACGTGGCCGGGGCGTTCACCCTGGACGGGCTGTCGGCGCCGTTCATCGAGGGCATCGACGGGGATCACGGCAATGTGATCGGAATCTCCATGCCGCTGCTGCGCTCGCTGCTGGCCGAACTGGGCGTGTCGATCACGGACTTGTGGGCTTGACGTCCCCGAAGTCCCCGAGCAGCGGCGGACCCGGCGGCGTGTCCTGCACGTCGTCGGCCGCCCCGCCGCCGTCGGCAGCCCCGCCCGCGCCCCCGCCCGCGCCCTTGGCCGCGTAGAGCATCAGGCTCAGTACGAGCAGGCAGAGGATCAGCATCATCACCGCGAAGGCGCCCCAGCCGACCAGGCCGACGACGAGCGCGCCGAGCAGGCCGTGGATGACGGCGGCGGCCACGAGGACCACGCGGGCGAAGGCGCCGGGGGCCCGGTCGCGGATCGCCGCGACGGCGAGGAGGACGGCGCAGAGCAGCAGGAAGGCGCCCATGCCGGCGCCCATTGCGTACGTTGCCTTGGACATGACATCCGGATCCATGCCCGCGATGGACATCGACTGGTTCCGGGCGGTCCGTCCCAGGACGATGTGGACGAAGACGAGCACCGCCGCTTCCACGACGAGTACGACCGCGGTCGCTCCGGCCACGGATCTCCGCAGCACCACCCCACCCGCACCGGCCACGACGCCCCGCCCCCATCCCCCACGAGCACAAGCCTGTTCGACGCCTGGAGGCTACTAACGGGTAAACCTTGGGACAAGGGGCCGGGGCACCTTCGTTACCTTGGGAGGGCCGGGCGGTGCCGACGCGGCACTCCCGCGGGGAATCACCGGGCCATTCGCAGGATCATTCGTAGGGATCCGACAAAGAATCACCCGGGCCCGCTGACCCGGCGGACAGAGACCCCGGACACACGGCAGGGTTACTGTGCAGTCGGGGATCCCCCTGACGTGGGGCGTCACAAGGGTTTTCGACTCCGAGTCGACTCAGATCACACTGCGTGTGGGCAAGGTCACCACCGGGGAAGGGTCGAAAGGCCGTGTGGGCTGTCCCTAAACTCAGCTTGTTTCAAGGAGGGAGCCATCGTGCGCAAGGTGCTCATCGCCAACCGTGGCGAAATCGCAGTCCGCGTTGCTCGGGCCTGCCGGGATGCCGGGATCGCGAGCGTAGCCGTCTACGCCGATCCGGACCGGGACGCTCTGCACGTCCGAGCGGCCGACGAAGCTTTCGCGTTGGGCGGTGACACCCCGGCCGCCAGCTACCTGGACATCTCCAAGGTCCTGCAGGCCGCAGCCGATTCCGGAGCGGACGCCATCCACCCCGGATACGGCTTCCTCTCCGAGAACGCCGACTTCGCGCAGGCCGTCACCGACGCGGGACTGACCTGGATCGGCCCGCCGCCGCAGGCCATCCGCGACCTCGGCGACAAGGTCGCCGCCCGCCACATCGCCCTGCGCGCCGGCGCACCGCTCGTGGCCGGCACCCCCGACCCGGTCTCGGGTTCGGACGAGGTCGTCGCGTTCGCCGAGGAGCACGGGCTCCCGATCGCGATCAAGGCCGCCTTCGGTGGCGGCGGTCGCGGCCTGAAGGTCGCCCGCAACCTCGAAGAGATCCCCGAGCTCTACGACTCCGCCGTCCGCGAGGCTGTGGCCGCCTTCGGCCGCGGCGAATGCTTCGTCGAGCAGTACCTCGACAAGCCCCGCCACGTCGAAACCCAGTGCCTGGCCGACACCCACGGCAACGTCGTCGTCGTCTCCACCCGCGACTGCTCGCTCCAGCGCCGCCACCAGAAGCTCGTGGAGGAGGCCCCCGCGCCGTTCCTCACCGAGGCCCAGAACGCCGAGCTGTACGCGGCGTCGAAGGCGATCCTGAAGGAAGCCGGCTACGTCGGCGCCGGCACCGTCGAGTTCCTCGTCTCCGCCGACGGCCTCATCTCCTTCCTGGAGGTCAACACCCGCCTGCAGGTCGAGCACCCGGTCACCGAAGAGGTCACCGGCATCGACCTGGTCCGCGAGATGTTCCGCATCGCCGACGGCGAGGAGCTCGGCTACGGGGACCCGGTCCTGCGCGGCCACTCCTTCGAGTTCCGCATCAACGGCGAAGACCCCGGCCGCGGCTTCCTGCCCGCCCCCGGCACCGTCACCAAGTTCGCCCCGCCCACCGGCCCCGGCGTCCGCCTCGACGCCGGCGTGGAGTCCGGCTCGGTCATCGGACCGGCCTGGGACTCGCTGCTGGCCAAGCTGATCGTTACGGGAGCCACGCGCGAGCAGGCCCTGCAGCGGGCGGCGCGCGCGCTGGCCGAGTTCGAGGTGGAGGGCATGGCCACAGCCATCCCCTTCCACCGCGCGGTCGTGGCCGACCCCGCCTTCACCGCGGACCCGTTCACGATCCACACCCGCTGGATCGAGACCGAGTTCGTCAACGAGATCCCGGCGTTCGTGGTCCCCGCCGTGGAGGACTCCGAGGACGAGCCGGGCCGCGAGACCGTGGTCGTCGAGGTCGGCGGCAAGCGCCTGGAGGTCTCCCTCCCGTCCTCGCTGGGCATGACCCTGGCCCGTACGGCCGCCGCGGGCGGCGCGAAGCCCAAGCGCCGCGCGGCGAAGAAGTCCGGCCCGGCCGCCTCCGGCGACACGCTGGCCTCGCCCATGCAGGGCACGATCGTGAAGGTCGCGGTCGAGGAGGGCCAGCAGGTCAACGAGGGCGACCTGATCGTCGTCCTTGAGGCGATGAAGATGGAACAGCCCCTCAACGCCCACCGCTCGGGCACCATCGTGGGCCTCAACGCCGAAGTCGGCGCCTCCCTCACCTCCGGCGCCACCATCTGCGAAATCAAGGACTGATCCCGCAGCACCGTACGAACGCCGCAGGCCCCCAGGACCCTTTCGGGTC
>NZ_JBHYVM010000060.1:0-19219 GCF_042750105.1 Streptomyces sp. NPDC059443
ACCGTCCACTGCGTCCTCGCTGTGTAATTGCCTGCAAGCATCACAGCCGAAACTGCGACCTCACAGGTCTTTTTCAAAGGAACCTCATCCACCGAGGTGGACGGGGTATCAACTTTTGGCGTTGATTTTTGGCACGCTGTTGAGTTCTCAAGGAACGATCGCTTCCTTTGTTCCTGTTTCCAGGCCCTCCGGGCGCTTCCTTCGTTTCCAACTCTACCAGATCATTTCCGTTGTCGTTTCCGACTTGGATTTGAATTCGGTGGCCGTTGGAGGGCCTGTGCCTTTCGGCGCTCCACCACATTAGCGCTTATCCCGTGCGGCTCATAATCGGCCGCTTGGAATCGAATTCGGGCACGCCGAATAAGACCCCGTCAGGGGTAAGTCGTAGGTGTGGGTTGGCCGCTCCGGGGGTCTGCTGATAGCAGTGCCCCGTTCAAGCGGCTCGGGCTACGTTAGGCGTCCGCCCTCGCCGAGTCAAGTTGAGCGGCGGCGTGGCGCGTGGGCTCGGTACGGGCTCACCGTCGGGTCCTGAGTGATCCAGTAGCGGTAGGGGTGCGCCGCGCCGGCTCCGCCCACTCCGGTGCGCGGGCCGTTGCTCACCAGGTCGGGCGAGGTCGAGGTCCCCGTAAGGAGGGAGAGGGGGGAGTCCGGGCCTCCGCAGAGGTCCGCGCCGTCGAGGGAGCGGTCCACGTCCAGGGCCGCGGCCAGGCGGGCCGGGCCTTTGGCCAGTTCTCGGTCTGTTCTGGCCGAAACCCGACGTTTACGGGCCAGCTCGGCGCCCATCGTGATCTCCCCCGCCCGCAGCAGGACACCGCTCGCGTGGTCCGGCGGTCCGCACACCAGGTTGAGGCTGAACCACATGCCGTAGATGAAGTAGACGTACGCGTGTCCGGGTGGACCGAACATCGACGCGTTGCGCGCCGTCCGGCCGCGGTAGGCGTGGGAGCCGGGGTCCGTCTGTCCCTCGTACGCCTCCACCTCCGTGATGCGCAGTTCGATGGGGCCGTCCGGGGTGCGGCGGACCAGGGTGCGGCCGAGGAGGTCCGGGGCAACGGTGAGGACCGGGCGGTCGAAGAAGGACCGGGCCAGGGGCGTACGGTCGGGGCGCGCGCTCATCCGGTCGAGCGTAGTGGAAGACGTACGCCTGCAACCGGGGCCTAAGGTTCCGCGTTTGTAGGGGTAATCAGCAGAGCCTTCAAGGGGAGTCAGAGCATGGGGTTCAGGAAGCTGTTCGCGAGCCTGGGTGCCGGCGGCGCTTCGGTCGACACGGTCATCACCGAGCCGAACGTGGTGCCGGGCGGAATCGTCCAGGGCGAGGTGCGGATCCAGGGCGGATCCGTGGAGCAGCAGATCGAGGGGCTGTCCGTCGGGCTCCAGGCGCGGGTGGAGGTGGAGGGCGGCGACCAGGAGTACAAGCAGGACATCGTCTTCACCAAGCAGCGCCTCGGCGGTGCCTTCCAGGTGCAGGCGGGTGCGGTGCACGTGGTGCCCTTCGGGCTGGAGATCCCGTGGGAGACGCCGGTCACCCACTTCGGCGGCCGTCACCTGCACGGGATGAACATCGGGGTCAGCACCGAGCTGGAGATCGCGCGCGCGGTGGACGCCGGCGACCTCGACCCGATCAGCGTGCACCCGGTGCCGGCGCAGCAGGCGATCCTCGACGCCTTCGTTCAGCTGGGCTTCTCCTTCCGCAGCGCGGACATGGAGCGCGGGCACATCCGGGGGACGCGCCAGACGCTGCCCTTCTACCAGGAGATCGAGTTCCTGCCGCCGTCGCAGTACCGGGGGCTGAACCAGGTCGAGCTGACCTTCGTCTCCGACGGCCGCGAGATGGACGTCGTCCTGGAGATGGACAAGAAGCCGGGCCTGTTCAGCGAGGGCAGCGACACCTACCGCTGCTTCCAGGTGGGGCTGCACTCGTACCAGGGGACCGACTGGGCGGCGTACCTGAACCAGTGGATCGCGTCCGTGGGTTCGCAGCGCAACTGGTTCTAGGAGCGCTCTAGGCTCGGCCGGTACGCGTTTTTCGATTCCGGAGGTTCAACAGTGGCCGAACAGCGCAGGGCACCTCTTCCGCACGAGTTCCACCCCGAGGTGCACACCTTCTCCGTGGTGAGTACGGACATCGGGCCCGGGGCCGATCTGGCGGACGCCCAGGTCCTCTCGGGCGGGAACGTCTCTCCGCAGCTGCGGTGGGAGGGGTTCCCGGAGGGGACGAAGAGCTTCGCCGTGACCTGCTTCGACCCGGACGCTCCGACGGGGAGCGGGTTCTGGCACTGGGTCCTCTTCGACCTGCCGGTCTCGGTGACCGAGCTGCCGGCCGGGGCGGGCAGCGGGAAGTTCGAGGGGCTGCCGGCCGGGGCCGTGCACGTGCGGAACGACTACGGCACCAAGGATTTCGGCGGGGCGGCTCCGCCGGCCGGGGAGCGGCACCGGTACGTCTTCACCGTGTACGCGGTGGACAAGGAGAAGCTGGGTCCCGGTGCGGAGGTCTCGCCGGCGGCCGTCGGGTTCAATCTGCGCTTCCACACCCTGGGGCGGGCGCAGCTGATCGGTGAGTACGAGGCCCCCGCACGCTGATCGTTCCGCTTCCCGTTCTCCGAGCGTTTGCCCGGTCCTGGTCTAAAGACGTCCAGGACCGGGCATTTTTATTGCGTTGTCCCGCGTGGCGCGCGCGACCAGAGTGGTTGCGGGCCCTGCCGCCATGGTGGTCGCGGGCCTGCACACGGGAGGTGGGCGAGATGCGGGACACGCTGGTGCTGAATGCGAGCTTCGAGCCGCTGTCGACGGTGACCCTGAACCGGGCCGTGGTCCTGGTCCTTCAGGACAAGGCCGTGGTCGAACAGTCGCACCCCGAGCTGCGTGTGCGCGCGGCCACCATGGATCTTCCGCTGCCGCGGGTGATCAGGCTCTGCAGGTACGTCCGGGTGCCCTTCCGAAGACATGCTCCCTGGTCACGGAGGGGTGTGTTGGTCCGGGACCAACACCGGTGCGCGTACTGCGGGAAACGCGCGACGACCGTGGACCACGTACTTCCGCGTGCCCAGGGCGGTGGGGACACCTGGCTGAACACGGTGGCCTCGTGCGCCGAGGACAACCACCGCAAGGCGGCGCGGACTCCGGAGGAGGCGGGGATGCCGCTCCTCCGGAAGCCGTTCGTGCCCTCGCCGGCGGACGCCATGCTGCTCGCGCTGGGGGTGGGCGGGCGCGATCCCCTGCCGGAGTGGCTGGGGCGTTCCGCCTAGGACCGCTCATCCTGATGTGTAGACGGCCGCGCTGGGCGGCGTACCTGGGGTACGTCGCTCAGCGGAGCAGCAGTTGGACGATCGCGATGATCCCGACGGTCACGATGACCGCGCGCAGGACGGTGGGCGAGAGCTTGCGGCCGACGTTGGCGCCGATCTGGCCGCCGATGGTGGAGCCGACGGCGATGAGCAGGACGGCCGTCCAGTCGAACTCGGCGACGAAGAGGAAGAAGACGGCCGCGATGCCGTTCACCATCGCCGCGACGACGTTCTTCACCGCGTTGATCCGCTGGAGGTCGTCGCGGAGCAGCAGCCCCATCAGCCCGAGGTAGAGCACGCCCTGGGCGGCGCCGAAGTAGCCCCCGTACGCGCTGGCGAGCAGCATGCCGGTGAGCAGGGCCGGTCCGCCGTCGGGGTTGCCCGCGTCGCCCCCGGCGGCCTCCTGGCGCCCCCGCAGCGCGGCGGCGAGCCGGGGCTGGAAGACGACGAGTACGAGGGCCAGGCCGATGAGGACGGGCACGATCGTGTCGAAGGAGTCCGACGGCAGGGCGAGGAGCAGGACGGCGCCCGCGAGTCCGCCGACGAGGGAGACGGCTCCGAGCCGCAGGATGCGGGCCCGCTGGCCCTTCAGCTCCTTGCGGTAGCCGAGGGCTCCGCTGATCGAACCGGGCACGAGGCCGAGGGTGTTGGAGACGTTCGCGGTGACCGGCGGCAGACCGGTGGCCAGCAGCACCGGGAAGGTGATCAGGGTGCCGGAGCCGACGATCGTGTTGATGGTGCCGGCGCCGACACCGGCGGCGAAGACCGCCAGGGATTCCCAGAGGGACATCGAGAAGGAAGCCCCAAAAGACACAGCCGTCCCCTTTGCATGAGTGAGTCGCCTCCCCGCCATGAAGGTCGAGGGGCCTCACCGAATCATGCAGGAGGGGACGGTCCGTTCAGTCGATCGGGGGCTGTTCGCGGCGCTCCGCGGCGGCCTTGTCGGCCGCGTCGCCGCCGGCGTCCTTGCCCGCGTTGCCGATGTTGCCCGGGTTGAAGCCCGAAGCGGCGCCCATCGGGCCGAAGTTGCCCATCGCGCCGGAGAGCCCCTTGAGGGCGTCGCCGATCTCGCTCGGGACGATCCAGAGCTTGTTCGCGTCGCCCTCGGCGAGCTTCGGGAGCATCTGGAGGTACTGGTAGGCGAGCAGCTTCTGGTCGGCGTCGCCGGCGTGGATGGACTCGAAGACCGTACGGATGGCCTGCGCCTCGCCCTCGGCGCGCAGGGCGGCGGCCTTGGCGTCACCTTCGGCGCGCAGGATGGAGGACTGCTTCTCACCCTCGGCGCGCAGGATCTCGGACTGGCGGACACCCTCGGCCTGGAGGATCGCGGCGCGCTTGTCGCGGTCGGCGCGCATCTGCTTCTCCATCGAGTCCTGGATGGAGGTCGGCGGCTCGATGGCCTTGAGTTCCACGCGGTTGACGCGGATGCCCCACTTGCCGGTGGCCTCGTCGAGGACCCCGCGCAGGGCCGCGTTGATCTCCTCGCGGGAGGTCAGGGTCCGCTCCAGGTCCATGCCGCCGATGATGTTGCGGAGGGTGGTGACGGTGAGCTGCTCGATGGCCTGGATGTAGCTGGCCACCTCGTACGTCGCGGCGCGGGCGTCGGTCACCTGGTAGTAGATGACCGTGTCGATGTTGACCACCAGGTTGTCCTGGGTGATGACCGGCTGCGGCGGAAAGGGGACGACCTGCTCGCGGAGGTCGATCCGGTTGCGGATCGAGTCGATGAACGGGACGACGATGTTCAGGCCCGCGTTGAGGGTGCGGGTGTAGCGGCCGAACCGTTCGACGATGGCGGCGCTGGCCTGCGGGATCACCTGGATCGTCTTGACCAGTGCGATGAAGACCAGAACCACGAGAATGATCAGGACGATGATGATCGGTTGCATGCGGTTCCCCGTGCCCTTCCGGCTGTCTGTGCTGCCCCGTTGAGCGGAGTCTCGCAGACCCCGGGGCCGCGAGTCGGCTGCTTGCTCACATGCTGCTCACATGACGACCGCGGTCGCCCCGTCGATCTCCACCACGTCGACGGACTGGCCCGGTTCGAAACTGCTGTCCGCGTCCAGGGCCCGGGCCGACCAGATCTCCCCGGCGAGCTTGATCCGGCCCGCTCCGCTGCCGTCGACCCGCTCCAGGACCACGGCGCTGCGGCCCTTCAAGGCGTCGATTCCGCTGCGGTGCTGGGGCTTCTGGCTGCGGCTCCGGTTGGCGATCGGGCGGACCACCGCGAGGAGGGCGACCGACGCGATCACGAAGACCAGTACCTGGGCGACCACTCCCCCGCCGAGGGCCGCCGTGACGGCCGCCGCCACGGCGCCGGCCGCGAACATGCCGAACTCGGGCATCGCGGTCAGGACGAGGGGGATGCCCAGTCCGACCGCGCCGATGAGCCACCACACCCACGCGTCGATGTCCACATGGTCATGGTAGGTCGGGCGGGCGCGGTCCGGACAGGGTGCGGGAGCCCCGGCCTAGCGCAGGGGCAGGCCCTGGGCGGTCCAGCGGTCGTTCCCGTTGCGTTCGACGACGAGCGGCAGCCCGAAGCACAGGGAGAGGTTGCGCGAGGTCAGTTCCAGGTCGATGGGACCGGCGGCGATCACCTTGCCCTGGCGGATCATCAGCACGTGCGTGAAACCGGGGGCGATCTCCTCGACGTGGTGCGTGACCATGATCATGGACGGCGCCAGGGGGTCGCGGGCCAGCCGGCCGAGGCGCCGTACGAGGTCTTCGCGGCCGCCGAGGTCCAGACCGGCCGCGGGCTCGTCGAGGAGCAGCAGCTCGGGGTCGGTCATCAGGGCGCGGGCGATCAGGGTGCGCTTGCGCTCGCCCTCGGAGAGGGTGCCGAACTTCCGGTCGAGGTACTCCGTCATGCCGAGGCGGTCGAGGAACGCGCGGGCGCGCTGCTCGTCGATGTCCTCGTACTCCTCCTGCCAGGTGGCCGTCATCCCGTACGCGGCGGTGAGGACGGTCTCCAGGACGGTCTGGCGCTTCGGGAGCTTGTCGGCCATCGCGATGCCGGCCATGCCGATGCGGGGACGCAGTTCGAAGACGTCCACCTTGCCGAGGGTGCTACCGAGGATGGAGGCGGAGCCCTTGGTGGGGAAGAGGTAGCTGGAGGCGAGGTTCAGCAGGGTGGTCTTCCCGGCGCCGTTGGGGCCGAGGATCACCCAGCGCTCCCCCTCCTTGACCGACCAGGAGACCTGGTCCACCAGAGCCCGGCCCTCGCGGACCACGGATACGTCCACCAGCTCCAGAACATCGCTCATGAGCGTGTTGTCTCCCCTTGCAGTCTCGGTTCGTCTGTGCACCGGAAGGCGCAGCCCCAGGGGAAAACCTACGCCACTCACGGAGGGGTCCGGGCGCCAGCCCGGTCACCGGCGGCGATCCGTAAAGTAGGGGGATGCTTTTCGAACCACGTTCAGGGCGGCTCGCCGCCTGGGGGAACGCTCTGCTGGCCGGTCTGGTCTCGCCCGACGAGGCCGTCGTGTCGATCGTGGGCGAGGACGCCGTGCACCGGGTGGAGGGGCTTCCGGGGGAAACCGGCCCGGTGGGACTCACCCTCGCGCTGGGACGGCTGCGTGCGCTGGGGGTGACCGGGCTGCGGGTCGCCCTGCCGGCGCCGGGGCATCCGCTGGGGCTGAGCGGGCCGCCGGAGTTCAACGCGAGGGCGCTGGACGCCGAGGAGGCGGTCGTCGCGGTGGGCGCGGCGGTCGGGCTGGTGCCCGAGGTGTACGAGGTCGGGCCCGAGGGGGACGTGCACGTCTCGGTGACCTGGCACTGCCTGCCGGTGCGGGAGGCTCCGCCGGCGGACGTGCCTTCGCTCGGCGAGGCGGAGCGGGAACTGGCGGAGGCGCTGCGCGAGGCCACGGTGGTGCTGACGCGCCTCGACGTGGCGGGATCCGGGCCGGTGGCGCAGGCGGCGCTGTCCGCGTACCGGGCGCGGGCGGAGGCCTCGGCCAGGGACGTGCTGGCTCCCGGGTACCCGCCGCGGGCGGTACGGGTGCTGTCGCTGGCACAGCGGGTGGACCTGATGGTGTCGCTGGCGTACGAGCGGGGCCACGGGGCGGCGGTGGCGGCGTCGGAGATGGCCGCGCGGGCGGAGGCCTTGCGGCCCGTGGAGCGGGTCGCCCGGCGGGCGCTGGTCGCGGCGTACAACTCTGCAGTCGAGGATCGGGAGCGGGGCCGGGACTGACCCGCGACCGCGGCGGGGCTTGATTGGCCAACGGCCCCGCTTCCCGGGGAGAGGGGGGAAGCGGGGCCGGGTGCGAGCACCGCTACGCGGGCGACGGCTGCCCGGCGGACGGTGTCCGGCGCGGCGGGCCGAAGCCTGCGGGGCGGTGCGAGGGGCGCATCAGGAATTGACGCCCGTGTTGCCCCAGACGCCGTTCAGCAGGCCGATCACGTTGATCGTGTTGCCCACGACGTTCGCCGGGATGTGGACCGGGGTCTGGAGCTGGTTCCCCGCGGCCACGCCGGGCGAGTTCAGGGCCTCGCCCTCCGCCGACGCACCGCCGTGCGCCGAGGAGACACCCGCGCCGGCGGCGAGGAGGCCGCCCGCGATCATGGTGACGGCAGTGGCCTTCTTGATGTTCTTCACGTTCTGGTCCTCCGTACGTCTGCCGCGGCCAGCCGCCGCGGCACGTCATGAAGAACGGTCATCCGACGAACGGGATGCGCCATGTGGGCGACATACACCCGACCGTATGAATCACTCCGTGAGTCCGTGTCTGACCGCCCACAGCGCCGCCTGGGTGCGGTCGGTGACGTCCAGCTTCATCAGGATGTTCGAGACGTGCGTCTTGACCGTCTTCTCGGAGAGGACCAGCGACCGGGCGATCTCCCGGTTCGAGCGCCCGTCCGCTATGTGCCGGAGCACTTCCCGTTCCCGGTCGGTCAGGGAGCCCGCGCGGCCGGGGGACGGCGGGTGGCCGTCCTCGGAGAGCAGGGTCTCCGCGACCTCCGGCTGGAGGAGGACGTGACCGGCGTGGACCGAGCGGATGGCGGCGGCGAGGGCGTCGGGGTCGATGTCCTTGTAGACGTATCCGGCGGCGCCCGCGCGCAGGGCGGGGACCACGGTGCGCTGCTCGGTGAAGCTGGTGACGATCAGCACGCGGGCCGGGTTCGCCAGCGCGCGCAGCCTCCGCAGCGCCTCGATGCCGTCGGTGCCCGGCATCTTGATGTCCATCAGGATGACGTCGGGGCGCAGTTCCTCCGCGCGGGCGATGCCCTCCTCCCCGTCGGAGGCCTCGCCGACCACCTCGATGTCCTCCTGGACCTCCAGGAAGGTGCGCAGGCCGCGCCGGACCACCTGGTGGTCGTCGACGAGCAGCACCCTTATACCGGTGCGGCCGCTGCCGCCGCCGGTGCGGCCGCTCGGGCCGGACGCGTCAGCCACCGGGGACCTCCAGTTCGATCGTGGTGCCCGTACCGGGCTCCGAGTGCACGGTGAGCCGGCCCCCGACGCCGGCCGCGCGGTCCCTCATGGAGACCAGGCCGAGGTGCCGGCCGGCCCGGCGGACGGTGGGAGGGGAGAAGCCGGACCCGTCGTCCGTGACCCTCAGGACGGCTCCCCCGGCCTCGCGGCGGGTCAGGGTGACGGCGATCCGCTCCCCGTCCGAGTGGCGCAGGGCGTTGTGGAGGGCCTCCTGGGCCACGCGCAGGACGGCTTCCTCCTGGGCCGCGGGAAGGGCCCGTACACCGTCGCAGGTGAAGGTGACGTGTGCGGCGTGCGCGCGGTCCAGGACCCGGACCTGGTTGCGCAGTGTGGCGGTGAGGCCGTCCTCGTCCAGGGCGGCGGGGCGGAGCTCGGTGACGGCGGCGCGCAGTTCGTCGGCGGCTTCCGCCGCGAGGGCGGCCACCTGATGCAGTTCGTCCTTGGCCCGGGCCGGGTCCCGGTCCACGAGGGCGGCGGCGGCCTGGGCGGTCAGGCGCAGCGAGAAGAGCTTCTGGCTGACCGCGTCGTGCAGCTCGTGGGCGAGGCGGGAGCGCTCCTCGGCGATGGTCAGCTCGCGGCTGCGCTCGTAGAGGCGGGCGTTGGTGAGGGCGATCGCCGCGTGCTGGGCGAGGAGGGAGAGGAGTTCCTCGTCCTCGTCGGTGAATCCGCTCCGGCCGTCGGCGGCGGCGCGCTTGTTCGCGAGGAAGAGGGCTCCGAGGATCTCCTCGCCGTCTCGGATGGGCAGCCCCAGGAAGTCGGACATGTCGGGGTGGGCGGCGGGCCAGCCCTCGAAGCGCGGGTCCTCGCGTACGTCGGCCAGTCGCTCGGGGCCGTCCTGGTGGAGCATCGCGGCCAGGATGCCGTGCTGGCGGGGCAGCGGGCCGATCGCCCGCCACTGCTCCTCGCTGATGCCGTCCACCACGAACTGGGCGAAGCCGCCGTGGTCGTCCGGGACGCCGAGGGCGGCGTACTCGGCGTCGAGGAGCTCACGGGCCGAGGCGACGATCGTGCGCAGCACGTCACGCACTTCCAGCCGGCGGCTCATGGCGAGCAGCGCGGTGCTCACGGCGGCCAGGCCGCTGCGGGGGCCTCGGGGTGCGCAGGGGCCGCCGCGCAGGGGACTACCGGTCATGGCCTCACCGTACTCGCGGCGCCGGCCCGCGGGATCGGGCGCGGGGCCTAGGGCGGGGCGGGGCTCGGCCTAGGACTCGGCGTAGGGCCGGGGTCGGGAGCGGGCTGGGGACGGGGGTGGGGACGGGGGTGGCGTCCGGCCCGGGCGCTACGGAAGCAGGGGCTGTATATAACGGGCATTCCGCCATGCCGTTGGGCCCGGCGCCCGCCCTCCGCGGGGCCCCGGGGAGGGCGGGATGAGGGTCCGTCTATGCCTTTGGCAGGAGTTCCGGGCCGTTCGCCTGCTACTCAAGGATGAGATCGGTGACGGAATGAATTGCTGTCGCAACGGTCGGTGAGATTGTTACGTGGCCGATGTGAGCCCGCACATAGGACGCAGATCACTTACGAAGTTCCCTAGTGGACGAATAAGGACGCCGTTAGCGCTGCTGCGCCTAGCGCCGAGCCCTGAAATCGGGGCTGATCAACCGCCCGTGATCCACTAAGCAGCATCGTACGTCACACCTTTGCCAGGCGTTTTTGCCACCGCTAAGAATTGCCCTCGTCGCACAGCGCCGCTGATCTCCGGATCCTCGTGGCGCTTTCCTGCGGCTCCCGCTATTCGAAGAGGTTGCTACGCATGTCCGAGACCAACACTCCCGGCCACAGTCGTCGTCTGACGAAGGCCCACAAGCTTTCGCTCGCCGGTGTAGCCACCCTGGGCGCCGCCGCCCTCGCCTTCTCCCTCGTGCCCTCCGGCGCCGGTGAGACCTCGACGGTCGTGGCCACCGCCCCCGTCGCGTGGTCCAAGGTCGTCGAGAGCGCGCAGACGCAGGCCATGCACCAGCACCTCACCGTTCAGCAGGTCGTCGCGGACAAGCAGGCCAAGGCCGCGCAGGACGCGAAGGCCAAGGCCGAGGCGGACGCCAAGAAGGACCGTGAGCAGAAGGAGGCCGCCAGCCGTTCCGCGGACCGCGCCCCGGTCTTCGCGAACAACCTGGACGGCTGGATCAAGGAAGCCCTCTTCATCATGAAGAAGGAGGGCATCCCGGGCACGTACGCCGGCATCCACCGCAACATCATGCGCGAGTCGAGCGGCAACCCGATGGCGATCAACAACTGGGACATCAACGCCAAGAACGGCATCCCGTCGAAGGGCCTGCTCCAGGTCATCCAGCCGACGTTCGCCGCGTACCACGTCAAGGGCACCAAGTTCGACCTGTACGACCCGGTCGCCAACATCGTCGCCGCCTGCAACTACGCGGCCGACAAGTACGGCTCGATGGACAACGTCAACAGCGCCTACTAGGCCTCTGGCGTCCCCCACGCTCCCCCATGCGCCTCAGGGCGGCCCCGGTGTTCCGGTGCCGCCCTGAGGCGTTCGTGTGGCCGTGTGGCCGCGTCGGGCGCTACTTGCGCATGACCTCGGGCTCGTGGCGGCGCAGCAGGCGCGCGACCGCGAAGCCGCAGGCGACGCCCAGCAGGATCAGCACGATGATGTCGAAGCTCCACTGGCCGACCGTGGCGTCCCAGAGCGGGTCGGTGTTCTCCGGGTGGTCCCGGTCCCACGGCGGCATGAGCTTGACCAGGTGCAGCGTGGTGCCCGCGGCGCCGACGGCCCAGCGGGACGGCATCAGCCAGGCGACCTGCTCCAGGCCCGGTGAGTCGTAGACCTGGAAGAGGATGCCGGTGAACACGACCTGGACGATCGCGAACATGACCAGCAGCGGCATCGTCTTCTCGGAGGTCTTCACCAGCGAGGAGATGACCAGGCCGAACATCATCGACGTGAAGCCCAGCGCGGTGATCGACAGGCAGATCTCCACGGCCGGGGACATGAACAGGCCCTCGGTCGGCATGTCGCGCGGGAAGAAGCCGATCCCGCAGATGATCACGCCCTGGATGGCCGTGATGATGCCGAGGACGATCACCTTCGACATCAAGTACGCCGACCGGGACAGGCCGGTCGCGCGTTCCCGCTCGTAGATCACCCGTTCCTTGATCAGCTCACGGACCGAGTTCGCGGCGCCCGAGAAGCACATGCCGACCGCGAGGATCAGCGTGATCGTGCCGGCGGCGCTGTTGAAGCCGGCCGGGTTGGGCGCGAGGCCGAACTTCGCCGGGATGACCGTGGAGACCACGCCCAGGACCGCCGGGAGGATCAGCATCAGGCCGATGAAGCCCTTGTCGGACGCGATGACCGACACGTAGCGGCGGATCAGCGTCCAGAGCTGGGAGCCCCAGCTCTGGGGCTTGGGCGGCCGGGTCTGCTGCATGGCGGGCTGCACCGACTGCGGGGCGACCGCGTCGATGTCGGCCGCGTACAGCTGGTAGTGCTGCGAGCCCTTCCAGCGGCCGGCCCAGTCGTAGTCGCGGTAGCTCTCGAAGGCGGAGAACACGTCGGCCCAGGTGGTGTAGCCGAAGAAGTTCAGCGCCTCGTCCGGCGGGCCGAAGTAGGCCACCGAACCGCCCGGGGCCATGACCAGCAGCTTGTCGCAGATGGCCAGCTCGGCGACCGAGTGGGTGACGACGAGGACCGTGCGGCCGTCGTCGGCGAGGCCGCGCAGCAGCTGCATGACGTCGCGGTCCATGCCCGGGTCGAGGCCGGAGGTCGGCTCGTCCAGGAAGATCAGCGACGGCTTGGTGAGCAGCTCCAGGGCCACGGACACGCGCTTGCGCTGACCACCCGAGAGCGCGGTGATCTTCTTGTCCTTGTGGATGTCGAGCTTGAGCTCGCGCAGCACCTCGTCGATGCGGGCGGCGCGCTCGGACTCGGTGGTGTCCGCCGGGAAGCGCAGCTTGGCCGCGTACTTCAGGGCGGTGCGGACCCGCAGCTCCTTGTGCAGGATGTCGTCCTGCGGGACCAGGCCGATGCGCTGGCGGAGCTCCGCGAACTGCTTGTACAGGTTGCGGTTGTCGTAGAGGACGTCGCCCTCGTTGGCCGGGCGGTAGCCGGTCAGCGCCTTGAGCAGCGTCGACTTTCCGGAGCCGGAGGGGCCGATGACCCCGATCAGCGACTTCTCCGGGACGCCGAAGGTGACGTCCTTGAGGATCTGCTTGCCTCCGTCGACCGTGACCGTGAGGTGGCGGGCCGAGAAGGAGACGTCACCGGTGTCGACGAACTCTTCGAGCCGGTCTCCGACGATCCGGAAGGTCGAGTGTCCAACGCCGACGATGTCGTTCGGGCCGAGCAGCGCGGTACCGGACTTCGCCACCGGCTGGCCGTTGACGTAGGTGCCGTTGTGGCTGCCGAGGTCGCGGATCTCGAAGCGGCCGCCCGGCATCGAGCGGAACTCCGCGTGGTGGCGCGAGACCTGGAGGTCGGAGACCACCAGCTCGTTCTCCAGCGCACGGCCGATCCGGATGACGTGACCCAGCGCGAGCTGGTGGAACGTCGTCGGGCTGCGGTGGTCCCCGTAGCCCGGAGTGCTGCCGCCCTGCGCGGGGAGCGGGGCCGCGGAGCCGCCGCCCTGCTGCTGCGGGAACGGCGGGGCCTGCTGCTGGCCCTGCTGCTGCTGAGCCTGGTGCGCCTGCTGGGCCTGCTGCTGTTCCCAGGCCTGCGGGGCCTGGGGCTGCTGCGGTTGCGCGTACGCCTGCGCCGGCGTCTGCTGCGCCACGGCCGGCTGCGGCACCGGTGCGGCCGCGCCCGCGACGGGGTTCAGCCGCGGGCCGTCGGTGGCGTTGCCCAGGTGCACCGGCGTGCCGGGCACGAGCTCGGCCTGCTGGACCCTCGCCCCGTGCACATACGTGCCGTTGGTGCTCCCGTGGTCCTCGATCCCCCAACCCCGCCCGTTCCAGGCGATGGTGGCGTGCCGCCACGACACCCGGGCGTCATCGATCACCACGTCTCCCTGGGGATCGCGCCCCAGCGAGTACGACCTGGACGGATCGAGCGTCCAGGTCCTTCCATTCAATTCCAGTACGAGTTCCGGCACTCCAGCCCCACTTAAGTCCCCCGAGATCCCCCCATGACGTCAGGGAGTCTAGGGATGGCGAACATCCGGGGGAACTATTTCAGGCGCACGGCCACAAGGGGAATCCGGGCCACGTCGGGGCGCACGGAAGGCCCTGCGGGGAGGGTCGAAAGCCACCCGGAGCGTTCGATTCGGGACTTTCCGTCGCCCCTCCCCTCCTCGTGGGGGCCGTCCGGAGCGAAACGGTTCCGGCAGGTGGGACGGGGGTCCTTGCGCGCGGGCCGGGGAGATACGGTGAAGGCACCATGAGCGCTTCGCAGACCTCCGACGTCCCCACCCTCCTCGTCAAGATCTTCGGCAAGGACCGTCCCGGGATCACCGCCGGGCTGTTCGACACCCTCGCCGCCTACTCCGTCGACGTGGTCGACATCGAGCAGGTGGTCACCCGAGGCCGCATCGTCCTGTGCGCCCTCGTCACCCATCCCGCCGGCAGCACGGAAGGCGAGCTGCGGGCCACCGTCCACAGCTGGGCCGACTCGCTCAAGCTGCAGGCCGAGATCCTCTCCGGCACCGGTGACAACCGGCCGCGCGGCAGCGGCCGTTCGCACGTCACCGTGCTCGGGCACCCGCTCACCGCCGAATCCACGGCCGCCATCGCCGCGCGGATCACCGCGACCGGCGGCAACATCGACCGCATCTTCCGGCTCGCGAAGTATCCGGTGACGGCGGTGGAGTTCGCCGTCTCCGGCACCGAGACCGAGCCGCTGCGCACCGCCCTGGCCACCGCCGCCGCGCAGATCGGCGTCGACGTGGCCGTGGTCTCGGCAGGGCTGCACCGGCGGGCCCAGCGCCTCGTCGTCATGGACGTGGACTCCACGCTGATCCAGGACGAGGTCATCGAGCTCTTCGCGGCGCACGCCGGCTGCGAGGCCGAGGTCGCCGAGGTGACCGAGCGGGCCATGCGCGGCGAGCTGGACTTCGAGCAGTCCCTGCACGCCCGGGTCGCGCTGCTGGCGGGGCTGGACGTCTCCGTCGTGGACAAGGTCCGCTCCGAGGTGCGCCTCACCCCCGGCGCCCGGACCCTGATCCGCACCCTCAAGCGGCTCGGCTACCAGGTGGGCGTGGTCTCCGGCGGGTTCACCCAGGTGACGGACGATCTGCGGGAGCGGCTCGGGCTGGACTTCGCCTCCGCGAACACCCTGGAGATCGTGGACGGCAAGCTGACCGGCAAGGTCGTCGGCGAGATCGTGGACCGGGCCGGCAAGGCCCGGCTGCTGCGCCGGTTCGCCGCGGAGGCCGGCGTACCGCTGGCCCAGACGGTGGCCATCGGCGACGGAGCCAATGACCTGGACATGCTGAACGCCGCCGGGCTGGGCGTGGCCTTCTGCGCCAAGCCGGTGGTCCGCCAGGCCGCGGACACCGCGGTGAACGTGCCGTTCCTGGACGCCGTGCTGTACCTGCTGGGGATCACCCGGGAAGAGGTCGAGGCCGCCGACCTGGCGTGAGGCGAGCCGTCCCTACGACGGAGCGGGCCCCGGCACGGGAGAGTGCCGGGGCCCGCTCCGTCGTAGTCGTAGTCGTGGGGGGCTGGGGGCGCGGAGCGCGCTCAGCCGTGCTTCGGGGCCCAGAAGTCGAGCAGGGTGCCGACGCCGTGCTCCACGGACTTCCAGGAGCCGGTGAAGGAGACCACGGCGATCGCGGAGGTCGGGAAGCCGGAGCGGTTCATCCGGGCCAGTACGTCGCCCTCCGCGGTCCCGGCCAGGGCGTCGGCGAGGGCGTGCACACCGGGGTTGTGGCCGATGACCAGCAGGTTGTGGACCTCGTCGGAGGTCTCGTTGAGCAGGGCGATGAGCTCGCCGAGCGAGGCGTCGTAGAGCCGTTCCTCGTACGAGGTCTTCGGCCGGTGCGGCAGCTCCTGGACGGCGAGCTTCCAGGTCTCGCGGGTCCGGGCCGCGCTGGAGCAGAGGGCCAGGTCGAAGGTGATACCGGTCTGGGCCAGCTTCTGGCCGGCGGCCGGGGCGTCGTGACGGCCGCGCTCCGCCAGGGGGCGGTCGTGGTCTGTGCCGTCCGACCATTCGGCCTTGGCGTGCCGGAGGAGGACGATCCTGCGGGGTGTGTCGGCGCTCATGGCTCCCAGCTTGGCATGAATCGAGCCACGGGGCGCAGGGTGTTGAGGGGCTCACCCCGGGGTGCGGGGAGCGCCGGGGCGCACGGGCGCCCGCCCGGTCCTACGACTGCGGGCACGCGGCGCGCACGTGGCCCGGACGCGGCCCTGGTGCGCTGTCAGCCGACGGCGCGCAGCAGCTGGTGGGTGACCTGGACGAGCGCCGAGCCGCCGCCGGAGTCGGCGTGGGCCTCGCCGGATCCGGCGAGGAGTATGAGCAGGAGGGCGAAGGCGAGGGCGGCGGGAGCGAGCGTCCACCAGTGCAGGCGGGCGTCGGCCCCGATGGTTCGGGGAGCGGGTGTGTGCGTGGGGGCCGACATGGCCGCCTCCGTGGGGTGCGCGTGGGACGGGCTCGCTCTTGCTCTTCGAATCTAAGGATTCGAGCCGGCGGTTCCCATCGGGGACGCACCCCACTTCACCCTGAGCCTGACCCCCTAGGGGTTGGGGGGATAACCCCACCATCGGCCCCGCTACCCCGGGGAGGCGATGGTCGCGATGATGGAGATGATCACGGTCACGAGGAGCATCGCGCCCAGCACGAGGCCGAGCTTCTTGTGGCCGTCCTGGGGATTGGGTTCGAGTACGGGCGACATGCCGTTCAGTCTCGCATGCCGCATTCGTCCTCGATCGTGCGGTCCCGGCCCGCCAGCACGCCGAGCGCGATCTGCGGGACGAGCAGTCCGGCCATCAGGGCCAGGGGCAGGTCCCAGCCTCCGCTGTGCTGGTAGAGGGCGCCGATGAGGAGCGGTCCGGGGATGGAGATGAGGTATCCGGTGCTCTGTGCGAAGGCGGAGAGCTTGACCACGCCGGCCGGGGACTTGGCGCGCAGCCCGATCAGGGTGATGACGAGCGGGAAGGCGCAGTTGGAGACGCCGAGCAGCAGGGCCCAGGCCCACGCTCCGGCGGCCGGGGCGAAGTAGAGCCCGAGGTAGCCGAAGAGACCGAAGAGGCCGAGGGTGACGGCGATGGGGCCCTGGTTCTTCATCCGGCCGGCGAGGCGCGGGATGACGAAGGCGAGCGGGACGCCCATGACCATGGTGACGGCGAGCAGGATTCCGGCCGTGCCGGCGGAGACTCCGGCGTCGCGGAAGATCTGCGGGAGCCAGCCCATGGTGATGTACGCGCCGGTGGCCTGGAGGCCGAAGTAGGCGGCGAGGGCCCACGCGGTGCGGCTGCGGACGACGCGCGGCCCGGTGTCGGCTCCGGCGGGGACGGCCGGGCGTGCGGGGTCGGCGGCGGCCGCCGCCTTCTCCTGGCGGGCCGCGGCGGCGATGGCCAGCCAGGGCAGGACGGCGGCCACGGCGAGGAAGCCCCACATCAGCAGGCCGGTGCGCCAGCTCCCGCCGAGGGCCTCGGTCATCGGGACGGTCGCGGCCGCTGCGAGCGAGGTGCCGGCGGCCAGGGCCATGGAGTAGAGGCCGGTCATGGTGCCGACCCGGTCCGGGAACCAGCGCTTGACGATCACCGGCAGGAGCACGTTGGTCAGGGCTATGCCGGCCAGGGTCAGGGCGCTGGCGGCGAGGAACCCGGCGGCGTTGCTCGCGAAGGGCCGGATCAGCAGGCCCGCGGCGACGGCGGCCATGCCGGCGCAGACGACGGCGGCCGGGCCGAAGCGGCGGGAGAGCCGGGGCGCGGTGACGCCGAAGACGGCGAAGCAGAGGGCGGGTACGGAGGTGATGAGTCCGGCGACGGTGCCGCTCATGCCGAGGCCCGTACGGGTCTCTTCGAAGAGGGCGCCGAGGCTGGTGATGGCGGGCCGCAGGTTGAGGGCGGCCAGCACGATGCCGACGAGGAGCACGGGTCCGAGCCACGTCGGCTGCGGGGCGGCGGGGCCGCCGGGGGTGCTGGTGAAGGGCTGCGGGGATGCCGTGCGCACGGCCCGGGGCCGGTTCAGGGTCTGGATTTCTTCGTCGGACATTGAACCATCATAGAATCATGGGATGATTGGTTGTCCAGTCTGCTACCCATTCTGCCTCCCCTTCCGCCTCCCATTCCGTGTCCGGAAAGGAACCCCGACCGCATGCCGCTGACCTCGCCCCGGCGATCCGCGCTCGTCGACCAGGTGATCGCCCAGCTCAGGAACCAGATCACCACCGGCGAATGGCCCGTCGGCTCCCGCATCCCCACCGAGCCCGAGCTCGTGGAACTGCTGGGAGTCGCCCGCAACACCGTGCGGGAGGCCGTCAGGGCCCTCGCGCACAACGGCCTCCTCGACATCCGCCAGGGCTCGGGGACCTACGTCCTGGCCACCAGCGAGCTGGCCGGGGTCATGCACCGCCGCTTCGCCGGGGCCGACCCGCGCCACATCGCGGAGCTGCGCTCGACGCTGGAGTCCTCGGCGGCCCGCCTCGCGGCGGAGCGGCGGACCGCGCGGGACCTCGTACAGCTGGACGCGCTGCTCGCCCGGCGCGAGGAGGCGTGGTCGGGCGGGGACGCGGAGGTGTTCATCGCGGCGGACGTGGCCCTGCACATGGCGGTGGTGGCGGCCTCGCACAACGACGTGCTCATCGAGCTGTACGCGGACCTCGGCGATCTGGTGGCCGATTGGCTGCGCGTGGACGTGGGCGCGGACCTCGATCCCGCCTCGCACATGGACCACGCCCGGCTGATCGAGGCGATCCGGCGCGGGGACGGGGACACGGCGGCCTCGGAGGCGGCCGGCTATCCCTTCGCCTGCCTGGGCAAGGAGCCGCGGGTCACTGCCGCCGGTGGCTGACCCAGGCGGAGCGGACCTCCTTCCAGCAGCGCCCGGTGAGCTCGGTCCGGCCGGCCGGACCGATGGCCACGGGCGCGCCGTCCCCGTCCACGTCCCACCAGCGGTCGCACTCCACGTGCAGGCGGACCACATCGGTGTCGGGATAGGCGTTGTGGCAGTACGCGATCACCTGCGAGCCCACGATCTCGGTGTCGCAGTCGGCGCCGAAGAGCTCCCGGGCGGCGGGCGGAGCGGGCCGCACGGGCGGCTCGGCGGGGAGCTGGGCCAGGTCCACGACCGCCCGGTCCGCGGCGGCGGGGGCCGCGGTCTCCGGGCCGGGCGCCGGGTCGGCGTCCTCCGACTGCGCGATCGCCCCCGGGATCAGGAATGCGGTCAGGACCACCGAGGTGACCAGCAGCGATACCGCTCGGCTCCGCCTCGCGCGCACTCCCGTACCTCCTCCCCGCAGGAGCCGGGAAGATCCCGACGGGGCCAGTTTGCAGGCAAATGTCACGATTCTCGACTCGGGAAGATCTGATCAGAGGCCGAAAATCTGATCGAACCGGGGCCCCGGCAGCGAAAACGGCGGCGGGGGGGGGCGCGCGGCGCCGCGGGCGG
>NZ_JBHYVM010000060.1:19229-25357 GCF_042750105.1 Streptomyces sp. NPDC059443
CGCCTCCCGGAAAGGGAGCCGCGGCCGCCGCCGTACGGATGGAACGAGCGCCGGATCAGGCACCCATCGCGTGCAGGCCGCCGTCCACGTGGACGATCTCGCCGGTGGTCTTCGGGAACCAGTCCGACAGCAGGGCGACGACGCCCTTGCCCGTCGGCTCCGGGTCCGCCATGTCCCAGTTCATCGGGGAGCGGTGGTTCCAGACGTCCGCCAGGTCCGAGAAGCCCGGGATGGACTTCGCGGCCATGGAGCCGAGCGGACCGGCCGAGATCAGGTTGCAGCGGATGTTCTCCTTGCCCAGGTCACGGGCGAGGTAGCGGCTGGTGGCCTCCAGGGCGGCCTTGGCCGGCCCCATCCAGTCGTACTGCGGCCAGGCGAACTGCGCGTCGAAGGTGAGGCCGACGACGGCCGCGCCCTCCGCCGGGAACAGCGGCTTGCACGCCATGGTCAGAGACTTCAGCGAGAACGCCGAAACGTGCATGGCCGTGGCGACCGACTCGAACGGGGTGTTCAGGAAGTTGCCGCCGAGCGCGTCCTGCGGCGCGAAGCCGATGGAGTGCACGACCCCGTCGAGGCCGCCGAGCTCGTCGCGGACGAGGCCCTCCAGGCGTGCCAGGTGCTCGTCGTTGGTGACGTCGAGCTCGATCACCTTGACCGGCTTGGGCAGCTTCTTGGCGATGCGCTCCGTCAGCGTCGGCCGGGGCCACGCGGTGAGGATGACCTCGGCGCCCTGCTCCTGGGCCAGTCGGGCGGTGTGGAAGGCGATGGACGATTCCATCAGCACCCCGGTGATGAGGATGCGCTTGCCGTCGAGAATTCCGCTCATGGTGATCAGTGACCCATGCCCAATCCGCCGTCAACTGGAATGACGGCTCCTGTGATGTAAGCGGCGCCGTCGGACGCCAGGAAGCTGACGGCAGCCGCGATCTCCTCGGGCTGCGCGTAGCGGCCCAGAGGCACCTGGCCGACGATGCCCGCGCGCTGCTCGTCGGTGAGCACCTTCGTCATGTCGGTGTCCACGAAGCCCGGGGCGACGACGTTGAAGGTGATGTTGCGGGAGCCCAGCTCACGGGCGAGGGAGCGGGCGAAGCCGACCAGCGCGGACTTGGAAGCCGCGTAGTTGGCCTGGCCGGCCGAGCCGAGCAGTCCGACGACCGAGGAGATCAGGACGACACGGCCCTTCTTGGCGCGGAGCATTCCGCGGTTCGCGCGCTTGACCACGCGGAAGGTGCCGGTGAGGTTGGTGTCCACGACCGAGGAGAAGTCCTCCTCGGACATGCGCATCAGCAGCGTGTCCTTGGTGATGCCCGCGTTGGCCACGAGGACCTCCACGTTGCCGTGGGCGTCCTCGATCTCCTTGTACGCCTGGTCGACCTGGTCGGAGTCGGTGATGTCGCAGCGGACCGCCAGCACACCCAGAGCCGTGAGCTCCGCCGGTGGCTCGCCCGACCGGTACGTGATCGCGACCTTGTCGCCGGCCTCTGCGAAGGCTCGGGCGATGGCGAGGCCGATGCCCCGGTTTCCTCCGGTGACGAGAACCGAGCGGCTCAACGGATCACCCTTTCGACTAGCGGTCTGAATACCAAAAACCTATAGGTCATGTACCCCGTACGGAGAATCGGGCTCCGACAGGGCCTCGGTACGGGCTCTGTGGAGTCCCTACAGAAAGATGTAGGCACCGCGACCCGGCGCGCGACATGATCGTGCTAGCTGCCCAGACCTCGGGAGGACCTCCGTGCCCCATTCCATCGACGCGGCCTTCACCGCGCTGCCCCTGCGGGCGCTCGCCGATGCGGCGCTCGCCCGGGCCCGCGCGCTGGGCGCCGACCATGCCGATTTCCGCCTGGAGCGGATCCGCAGCGCCTCCTGGCGGCTGCGCGACGCCAAGCCCTCCGGCGGGTCCGACACCACCGACCTCGGTTACGCGGTCCGGGTCGTGCACGGGGGAAGCTGGGGGTTCGCCTCCGGTGTGGACCTGACCATGGACGGCGCCGCGAAGGTGGCCTCGCAGGCGGTGGCCATGGCCAAGCTCTCCGCCAAGGTGATCAAGGCGGCCGGCTCCGACGAGCGGGTCGAGCTCGCCGACGAGCCCGTGCACGCGGACAAGACCTGGATCTCCGCCTACGACGTGAACCCCTTCGAGGTGCCGGACGCGGAGAAGGCGGCGCTGCTCGCCGACTTCAGCTCCCGGCTGCTGGCGGCCGACGGAGTGGCCCACGTGGACGCCTCGCTCCTCGCCGTCCACGAGAACAAGTTCTACGCCGACACCGCGGGCACCTCCACCACGCAGCAGCGGGTGCGGATCCACCCGCAGTTCACCGCCGTCGCGGTGAACGCCACCACCGGCGAGTTCGACTCCATGCGCACCATCGCCCCGCCCGCCGGGCGCGGCTGGGAGTACCTGACCGGCACCGGCTGGGACTGGAACGCGGAGCTGGAGCAGATCCCCGGGCTGCTCGCCGACAAGATGCGGGCGCCGAGCGTCGAGGCCGGGCGCTACGACCTGGTCGTGGACCCGTCCAACCTGTGGCTCACCATCCACGAGTCCATCGGCCACGCCACCGAGCTGGACCGGGCGCTGGGCTACGAGGCCGCGTACGCGGGCACCTCCTTCGCCACCTTCGACCAGCTGGGCAAGCTCACCTACGGCTCCCCCCTCATGAACGTGACGGGCGACCGGACCGCCGAGCACGGGCTGGCCACCATCGGGTACGACGACGAGGGCGTCGAGGCGCAGAGCTGGGACCTGGTCAAGGACGGCACCCTGGCCGGCTACCAGCTGGACCGGCGGATCGCGAAGCTCACCGGCCTCGGCCGCTCCAACGGCTGCGCCTTCGCCGACTCCCCCGGGCACGTCCCGGTGCAGCGGATGGCGAACGTCTCGCTCCAGCCGGATCCGGGCGGGCTGTCCACCGAGGACCTGATCGGCGGGGTGGAGCGCGGGATCTACGTGGTCGGCGACCGCTCCTGGTCGATCGACATGCAGCGCTACAACTTCCAGTTCACCGGGCAGCGCTTCTTCCGCATCGAGAACGGCGAGCTGGCCGGACAGCTGCGCGATGTCGCCTACCAGGCCACGACCACCGAGTTCTGGGGCTCGATGGAGAAGGTCGGCGGCCCGCAGACCTACGTGCTGGGCGGCGCCTTCAACTGCGGCAAGGCCCAGCCGGGCCAGGTGGCGGCCGTCTCGCACGGCTGCCCGTCCGCGCTGTTCCGCGACGTGAACATCTTGAACACCACGCAGGAGGCCGGACGCTGATGGCGACGAACCGAACGACCAAGCCCCACGAGATCGTCGAGCGGGCGCTGGAGCTCTCCACCGCCGACGGCTGTGTGGTCATCGCCGACGAGCAGTCGTCGGCCAACCTGCGCTGGGCGGGCAACGCCCTGACGACGAACGGCGTCACGCGCGGCCGGACCCTGACCATCATCGCCACGGTCGACGGCAAGGAGGGCACGGCCTCGGGGGTCGTCTCGCGCTCCGCCGTCACCGCCGGGGACCTGGAGCCGCTGGTCCGGGCCGCCGAGGCGGCCGCGCGTGACGCGGCCGCCGCCGAGGACGCCCAGCCGCTGGTCACGGGGACCCCGTACGCACCGGACTTCACCGACGCCCCGGCCGAGACCTCCTCCGCCGTCTTCGACGCGTTCGCCCCGGCCCTCGGCGAGGCCTTCGCCCGCGCCCGCGCGGGCGGTCGTGAGCTGTACGGCTTCGCCAACCACGAGCTGGTCTCCACCTACGTGGGCACCTCTACGGGGCTGCGCCTGCGCCACGACCAGCCCAACGGCACCCTGGAGCTGAACGCGAAGTCCCCGGACCGCCAGCGCTCGGCCTGGGCCGGCCGCGCCACGCGGGACTTCAAGGACGTGGACCCGACCGTGCTGGACGCGGAGCTGGCGGTACGGCTCGGCTGGGCGGAGCGGAAGATCGACCTGCCCGCCGGGCGGTACGAGACGCTGCTGCCGCCGACCGCGGTGGCCGACCTGCTGATCTACCAGATGTGGTCGGCGGCGGCCCGGGACGCGGTGGAGGGCCGGACGGTCTTCTCCAAGCCCGGCGGCGGCACCCGGCTCGGCGAGCGGCTGAGCGAGCTGCCGCTGACCCTGCGCTCCGACCCGAACGCGCCGGGCCTGGAGTCCGCGCCGTTCGTGATCGCGCACAGCTCCGGCGACGACGCCTCCGTCTTCGACAACGGCCTGCCGGTCCCCGCGACCGAGTGGATCAAGAACGGCGAGCTGGCCCGGCTGACCACGACCCGGCACACCGCGGGTCTGACCGGGCTGCCGGTGTCCCCGGGGTTCGGAAACCTGATCCTGGACGGGGGCGGCGACAAGTCCCTGGAGGAGATGGTCGCCGGGACCGAGCGCGGGCTGCTGCTGACCTGCCTCTGGTACATCCGCGAGGTGGATCCGGCGACGCTGCTGCTCACGGGCCTGACCCGGGACGGCGTCTACCTGGTGGAGGACGGCCGGGTGGTCGGCGAGGTCAACAACTTCCGGTTCAACGAGTCCCCCGTGGACCTGCTCTCACGGGCCTCGGAGGCCGGCCGGACCGAGAAGACCCTGCCGCGCGAATGGAACGACTGGTTCACCAGGGCGGCGATGCCGGCCCTGCGGATCCCGGACTTCAATATGAGTTCGGTCAGCAAGGGAGTTTGATCCCGGAAGGCGTCTGACGTGCGGGCCTTCCCCGCCTATGCTGGCGGGGAAGCCTCAACATTCTGTTTCATCTCGTTCAAGGAGACCCAGAACCGTGACGGACATCGTCGACGAACTGAAGTGGCGCGGGCTCTTCTCGCTGTCCACTGACGAAGAAGCCCTGCGCAAGGCCTTCGCGGACGGTCCCGTCACCTTCTATTGCGGTTTCGACCCGACCGCGGCCTCCCTGCACGTGGGACACCTGGTGCAGGTGCTCACCGTGCGCCGGCTCCAGCAGGCCGGACACCGGCCGCTCGCGCTGGTGGGCGGGGCCACGGGCCAGATCGGCGACCCGCGCCCGACCGCCGAGCGCACCCTGAACGACCCCGCCGTCATCTCGGAGTGGGTCAACCGCCTCCGTTCGCAGATCGAGCCGTACCTGTCCTTCGAGGGCGAGAACGCGGCGCTGATGGTGAACAACCTGGACTGGACGGCGGGCATGTCCGCCATCGAGTTCCTGCGGGACATCGGCAAGCACTTCCGGGTCAACAAGATGCTGACGAAGGACTCGGTCGCCAAGCGGCTGGAGTCCGACCAGGGCATCAGCTACACCGAGTTCAGCTACCAGCTGCTCCAGGGCATGGACTTCCTGGAGCTGTACCGGCGCTACGGCTGCACCCTCCAGCAGGGCGGCTCCGACCAGTGGGGCAACCTGACGGCCGGTCTCGACCTGATCCACAAGGTGGAGCCGGACGCGCACGTCCACGCGATGGCGACCCCGCTGATGGTCAAGGCGGACGGCACCAAGTTCGGCAAGTCCGAGAGCGGGGCCGTCTGGCTGGACCCGGAGATGACCACCCCGTACGCGTTCTACCAGTTCTGGCTGAACGTGGACGACCGGGACATCTCCACCTACATGCGGATCCTGTCCTTCCAGACCCGTGAGGAGCTGGAGGCGCTGGAGGCGCAGACCGCCGAGCGGCCGCAGGCGCGCGCCGCCCAGCGGGCCCTCGCGGAGGAGCTGACCACGCTGGTGCACGGCGCGGACCAGTGCGCCGCCGTGATCGCGGCGTCCAAGGCGCTGTTCGGCCAGGGCGACCTGACGGAGCTGGACGAGGCCACGCTGGCCGCGGCCCTGTCCGAGCTGCCGCACGCCAGGGTCGCCGAGCCGGGCCTGGTCGTGGACCTCCTCGCGGAGACCGGGCTGGTCGCCAGCAAGTCGGCCGGCCGCCGGACCGTGAAGGAGGGCGGGGCCTACGTGAACAACGTGAAGGTCACCGCCGAGGACGCGGTCCCGGCCAAGGAGGACCTGCTGCACGGGCACGACGGAGAACTCGAACTCCAAGTCCTCGACATCTTCGTCCACTTCGTCTTCTTCGTCTTCCTCGTCCACCTCGACGCTCTACCGGCTCGACCCGTCGGACGTCAGCTGACGTATCCCGACACCCGAAGAGAACCCCCACCCCACCCTGCGGGGGCTCTTTTTAAGTGCC
>NZ_JBHYVM010000061.1:0-3514 GCF_042750105.1 Streptomyces sp. NPDC059443
CCCCCAGGAGCCATTCGGGTCCTGGGGGCCTGCGGCGGTTATGTGCCTAACCCCCCCGCAAGTCCGCCACCCGGGCGCGCTCCCGCTCCCCCGGCTGGGGGTCCGGCATCATGCCCGCGCTGCGGAGCTGGGCCGTCGGGCCGCCCCGGCGCTGGACCGGGAGGGGCGATTCGCGGCGGGGGCGGCGGCCCGCCATGCCCTCGCCGGTCGCGCCGGAGCCCGCCGTCCCGCCGGCCACCGTGATCTGGACGCCCTGGTCCGCCAGCGCCTGGAGTTCCGTGCCCGCGCGGTCGTCGTGCGGCGGGGGCTCGTCCGTGACCAGGCGGGTCATCACATCGGTCGGCACCGTCTGGAACATGGTGTCCGTGCCGAGCTTCGTGTGGTCCGCCAGGACCACGACCTCCGCCGCCGCCTGGACGAGCGCGCGGTCCACGCTCGCCGAGAGCATGTTGGACGTGGACAGGCCGCGCTCCGCCGTCAGGCCGCTCCCGGAGAGGAAGGCGCGGGAGACCCGCAGGCCCTGGAGGGACTGTTCGGCGCCGCTGCCGACGAGGGCGTAGTTGGACCCGCGCAGGGTGCCGCCGGTCATCACCACCTCCACCCGGTTCGCATGGGCCAGCGCCTGCGCGACCAGGAGGGAGTTGGTCACGACGGTCAGGCCGGGCACCCGGGCGAGCCGGCGGGCCAGCTCCTGGGTCGTGGTTCCCGCGCCGACGACGATGGCCTCGCCCTCTTCCACGAGGGAGGCCGCGACATCGGCAATGGCGGTCTTCTCCGCCGTCGCGAGATGGGACTTTTGCGGAAAGCCGGACTCCCGCGTGAAACCGCCCGGCAGTACCGCACCGCCGTGCCGGCGGTCGAGGAGTCCTTCTGCCTCCAGCGCCCGCACGTCCCGCCGTACGGTCACTTCGGAGGTCTGGACGACGCGGGCGAGCTCCCGGAGCGATACCGCTCCGTTGGCCCGCACCATTTCGAGAATCAATTGGCGACGTTCTGCAGCGAACACGAAACTGACAGTAACCCCAACGACCGTCTGCTTTCAGCTCTTTGCGCCGGAATTCCGAAGTTGTCCATACGGTGGGGCAACTAGTGGTATACGCGCTCGGCCCGCCGCACACCTGCTCCGCGACGGGCCGTCAGTGGACTCCAAGCCCCTTGCACACAAGGGGCGTTACCGGGACCTATGCCTCCCCGGCGGCCTTCCGCGTGTGCAGCTGGCGCGCCACCTCGGCGATCGACCCGGACAGCGAGGGGTACACGGTGAACGCGTTTGCGATCTGCTCGACCGTCAGATTGTTGTCGACGGCGATCGAAATCGGGTGGATCAGCTCGCTCGCGCGCGGCGAGACGACCACGCCGCCGACGACGATGCCGGTGCCCGGGCGGCAGAACATCTTCACGAAGCCGTCCCGGATGCCCTGCATCTTCGCGCGCGGGTTGCGCAGCAGCGGGAGCTTCACGACCCGGGCGTCGATCTTGCCGGAGTCCACGTCGGCCTGCGTGTAGCCGACGGTGGCGATCTCGGGGTCGGTGAAGACGTTCGAGGAGACCGTCTTGAGGTTCAGCGGGGCCACCGCGTCGCCGAGGAAGTGGTACATCGCGATGCGGCCCTGCATGGCGGCCACGGAGGCCAGGGCGAAGATGCCGGTCACGTCGCCGGCCGCGTACACGCCGGGCGAGGAGGTGCGCGAGACCTTGTCGGTCCAGATGTGCCCGGACTCCTTGAGCTTGACCCCGGACTCCTCCAGGTTCATGTCCTTGGTGTTCGGGATCGCGCCGACCGCCATCAGGCAGTGCGTGCCGGTGATGACCCGGCCGTCGGAGAGGGTGACCTCCACGCGGTCGCCGACCCGCTTGGCGGACTCGGCGCGGGAGCGGCCGATGACGTTCATGCCGCGGCGGCGGAAGACGTCCTCCAGAACGGCGGCGGCGTCCGGGTCCTCGCCGGGCAGCACGCGGTCGCGGGAGGACACCAGGGTCACCCGGGAGCCGAGGGCCTGGTACGCGCCGGCGAACTCCGCGCCGGTGACGCCCGACCCGACCACGATGAGCTCCTCGGGGAGCTCGTCGAGGTCGTAGACCTGGGTCCAGTTCAGGATCCGCTCGCCGTCGGGCATCGCGTCCGGGATCTCGCGGGGGTGCCCGCCGGTCGCGATGAGCACGGCGTCGGCGGTGAGGATCGTCTCGGTGCCGTCCGCCGCGGTGACGATGACGTCGCGCGTGCCGTCGATGCCCTGCGGGCCGCCGAGCTTGCCGCGGCCCCGTACGACGCGGGCGCCGGCCCGGGTCACGGAGGCGGTGATGTCGTGCGACTGGGCGAGCGCCAGGCGCTTGACGCGCCGGTTCACCTTGCCGAGGTCCACGCCGACGACGCGCGCGGCCTGTTCCAGCGGCGGGGTGTCGTCGGCGACGACGATGCCGAGCTCCTCGTACGACGAGTCGAAGGTCGTCATGACCTCGGCGGTCGCGATGAGGGTCTTGGACGGCACGCAGTCGGTGAGCACCGACGCCCCGCCCAGACCGTCGCAGTCCACGACGGTCACCTCCGCGCCGAGCTGGGCCCCCACGAGGGCCGCCTCATACCCGCCTGGTCCGCCGCCGATGATCACGATCCGGGTCACGAAAACTCCGCCTCACGTCTACCCGGCCGGCTGCCGCCCCGGCCGGGGCTTCCGGGGGGTCTCCCCGGGGGATGCATTCCGTGCCCCATTGTCCCGCACGCATCAAGGTGCTTCACGCCCGGTCCGCCATCCGGGCAGGGCCGGGGCGCCCCCAGGTCAGGGCCCTGCCGGGCTCCGGGCGGGGTCCCGGCCGGGTCCCGGCGGGGTCCGGTGCATCCGGGCGGGCACGCGTGGGAGGTCGCCCCTCCCGTACTCTCGACCTCATGTCGCTCTACGCCGCGTACGCCGGCAACCTCGACCCGCGGCTGATGACGCGCCGCGCTCCGCATTCGCCGCTGCGCGGCACGGGCTGGATCAACGACTGGCGCCTCACGTTCGGCGGCGAGCAGATGGGCTGGGAGGGCGCGCTGGCGACGATCGTCGAAGCGCCGCGCCACCAGGTCTTCGTGGCGCTGTACGACATCGCGCCGCTGGACGAGGACTCGATGGACCGGTGGGAGGGCGTCGGGCTCGACATCTACCGCCGCATGCGGGTGCGCGTGCACACCCTGGACGGCGAGGAAGCGGCCTGGGTGTACGTCCTGAACGGCTACGAGGGTGGCCTCCCCTCGGCCCGCTACCTGGGCGAACTCGCCGACGCCGCCGAATCCGCGGGCGCCCCCCACGACTACGTCATGGAACTCCGCAAGCGGCCGTGCTGAGTAATTTCAGCCCTCGCCGGCCAAATCCGGCCCCGCCGGCAAAATCCAGCCCCGCCGGCGTTTGAGGCGCGGGGGTCCGGGGGCAGAGCCCCCGGCAACGGCGCCGCACCCGGCCCCTGAAAGCGCCGTCAGGACCCTCAGGTTTGCTTCAGCGCCGCTACCCCAGCATCGGGATTGAGGAGGGCCCAGCGC
>NZ_JBHYVM010000061.1:3524-22534 GCF_042750105.1 Streptomyces sp. NPDC059443
GGGGGGTGTGTGTTTTTTCTCACCCGCGGGGGGCCCCCCCCCCCCGGCAACGGCGCCGCACGGCCCCGCGACCCCCGCCGGGACAATTGGTCGGAAACGACAAAACAACGATCCGAACACCGTGAGCTGCGCCATCTACGCGCGTAGGCCAACACCGGCTACGCTCTTCCGCGTGAACGCATCTGTTACCGACCCCTTCGCCGCCGCCGACGCCGCAGCAACCCGCCTGCGCGAGCTGACCGGCGCCGAAACCCACGATGTCGCCCTCGTGATGGGCTCCGGCTGGGCCCCCGCCGCAGAGGCGCTCGGCGCGCCCGAGGCCGAATTCCCGGTCACCGACCTGCCCGGCTTCCCGCCGCCCGCCGTCGAGGGCCACGGCGGCAAGATCCGCTCGTACAAGATCGGCGACAAGCGCGCGCTGCTCTTCCTCGGCCGGACCCACTACTACGAGGGCCGCGGCGTCGCCGCCGTCGCCCACGGCGTCCGTACCGCCGTCGCCGCCGGCTGCAAGACCGTCGTCCTGACCAACGGCTGCGGGGGCTTGCGCGAGGGCATGAAGCCCGGTCAGCCCGTGCTGATCAGCGACCACCTCAACCTGACGGCCACCTCGCCGATCGTCGGCGCGAACTTCGTGGACCTGACCGACCTGTACTCGCCGCGCCTGCGCGCGATGTGCAAGGAGATCGACGAGACCCTCGAAGAGGGCGTCTACGTACAGTTCCCCGGCCCTCACTACGAGACCCCGGCCGAGATCAACATGATCCGCGTCATGGGCGCCGACCTGGTCGGCATGTCCACCGTGCTGGAGGCCATCGCCGCCCGTGAGGCCGGCGCCGAGGTCCTCGGGATCTCCCTGGTCACCAACCTGGCGGCGGGCATCTCCGGCGAGCCGCTGAACCACGAAGAGGTGCTCCAGGCCGGCCGCGACTCGGCCGCGCGCATGGGCAAGCTGCTGACCCAGGTCCTCGCCCGGATCTGACCGAGCGACCCGACCGACGACGAGAGGTAGTGCAGGACGTGCAGGACGCGCAGGACGATCTGATCGCACGGGCCCAGGCCTGGCTGGCCGAGGACCCGGACCCGGAGACGGCGGCCGAGCTCGCCGGCCTCATCGAAGCCGGTGACACCGCCGAGCTCGCGGACCGCTTCTCCGGCATGCTCCAGTTCGGCACCGCCGGGCTCCGCGGCGAGCTCGGCGCCGGCCCGATGCGGATGAACCGCAACGTGGTCATCCGGGCCGCGGCGGGCCTCGCGGCCTACCTCAAGGCCCAGGGCCACGACGGCGGCCTGGTCGTCGTCGGCTACGACGCGCGCTACAAGTCGGCCGACTTCGCCCGCGACACCGCCGCCGTGATGACCGGCGCCGGTCTGCGGGCGGCCGTCCTGCCGCGTCCGCTGCCGACGCCCGTCCTCGCGTACGCCATAAGGCACCTGGGCGCCGTCGCCGGCGTCGAGGTGACCGCGAGCCACAACCCTCCCCGGGACAACGGCTACAAGGTCTACCTCGGCGACGGCTCGCAGATCGTCTCCCCGGCCGACGCCGAGATCGCGGCGCAGATCGACGCGATCGACGCGCTGGCCGGCGTACCGCGCCCCGAGGGCGGCTGGCAGGACCTCGGCGACGAGGTCCTGGAGGCCTACCTGGCGCGTACGGACGCCGTACTGACCCCCGGTTCCCCCCGGGGCGTGCGGACCGTCTACACGGCCATGCACGGCGTCGGCAAGGACGTGGTCATGGCCGCCTTCGCCCGCGCCGGCTTCCCGGCCCCGGTCCTCGTGGCCGAGCAGGCGGAGCCGGACCCGGCCTTCCCGACCGTCGCCTTCCCCAACCCGGAGGAGCCGGGCGCGATGGACCTGTCCTTCGCGACGGCCGCCCGGGTGAACCCGGACATCGTCATCGCGAACGACCCGGACGCCGACCGCTGCGCGGTGGCCGTCCCGGACGACTCCACCGCCACCGGCTGGCGGATGCTGCGCGGCGACGAGGTCGGCGCGCTGCTCGCCGCCCACCTGGTGAGCAAGGGCGCTCAGGGCGTCTTCGCCGAGTCGATCGTCTCCTCCTCCCTCCTCGGGCGGATCGCGGACGCGGCGGGCGTGGGCTACGAGGAGACCCTGACCGGTTTCAAGTGGATCTCCCGGGTCGAGGGCCTGCGCTACGGGTACGAGGAGGCGCTCGGCTACTGCGTGGACCCCGAGGGCGTCCGCGACAAGGACGGCATCACGGCCGCCCTGCTCGTGGCCGAACTGGCCTCGGTGCTCAAGGAGCAGGGCCGGACCCTGACCGACCTGCTGGACGACCTGGCGATGGCCCACGGGCTGCACGCCACCGACCAGCTGTCGGTCCGCGTCGAAGACCTGTCGGTCATCGCCTCGGCGATGGCGGCGCTGCGCGCCCAGCCCCCGCTCTCGCTGGCGGGCCTGCGGGTCACCTCGGCCGAGGACCTGAACCGGGGCACGGCGGCGCTCCCGCCCACGGACGGGCTGCGCTACTACCTGGAGGGCGAGTACAAGGCCCGGGTGATCGTCCGCCCGTCGGGCACGGAGCCCAAGCTGAAGTGCTACCTGGAGGTCGTGGTCCCGGTGGCGGAAGCCTCCGACCTGGCCCCGGCCCGCGCGCGCGGCCAGGAAGTCCTCGACGCGATCAAGAAGGACCTCGCGGCGGCGGCGGGCATCTGATCCTTTTCGCGCCGCTCGCACGGTGCGGCCCCGGGGGGCCGCACCGGCTTCGCGCCGCTGCGCCGGACTCCGTCCGGCGGGTGCGTGGCCGGCCGTGGTCCCCCGGCCGGCCCCGGACCCTTCGGTCCGGGGCCGGTCGCCGTTCGGGCGCCGGGTCCAGGCCTCACGCGCGGCCGGTGACGTGGCCGCCGTCCACCCGCAGGACGTGGCCCGTGACGAACTCCGCCTCCGCGAGGTAGAGGACCGCCTCCGAGATCTCCGCGACCTCGCCGACCCGGTTCAGCAGCGCGAGGCCCCCGTACGCGTCCACGTCGGAGCCCTCGTGCAGCGGCGTGCGGACGATGCCGGGCGCCACGAGGTTGACCCGGATGCCGTCGGCCGCGAGCTCGGCCGCCAGGCTGACCGTCAGCCCGTGCACGCCGGCCTTGCTCGCCACCGGCGCCGAGGCCGGGAAGCCGGCCAGGCCGTGGTCCACCAGGACGGTGCCGATGTTGACGACGGCGGCGCCGTGCCCCCGCGCGCGCACCGCCCGCACGAAGGCCTGGGTGGTGAGGTAGGTGCCCTTGAGGTTGTGGGTCAGGAAGCCGTCCAACTCCTCCTCTGTGACCTCGGTGAAGGGCTTGGACTCGAAGGTCCCGGCGTTGTTCACGAGGACGTCGATGGTCCCGAAGCGGTCGAGAGCGGTGCGGACGAGCGCCTCGCCGGTGCCCGGGTCGGCGATGTCGCCCGCGACCCAGGCGGTGCGCTCCGGCCGGCCGAGGACGGCCGCGGCCTTGGCGAGGCGGCTCTCGTCGCGGCCGTTGAGGACGACGTTGGCGCCGCGCTCCAGGAAGGCGCGGGCGATGTCCAGGCCGATGCCGCTGGAGGAGCCCGTGACGAGGGCGGTACGGGTGTCGTGGACTGCGGAGTTGTTGCCGGTCGTGGTGTCGGACATGGTTCGAGTGCCTTTCGTATCCGACCGGTTCACCGATCGGCGCTTCTCGCTGACACCAGAAACGTATGACCCGTCAACTCATCACACCACGACCGATTTTGAAGCATGTGATAATCCAAGGTTATGGATGTCGACCTGCGCGACCTGGAGCTCCTGGCGGCGACGGCCGAGAGCGGCTCGCTGACCGCTGCCGCCTCACGGCTCTATGTGAGCCAACCCGCCCTCAGCCAGCGACTGACCCGACTGGAAGACCGGTTGGGCATGCGGCTCTTCGAGCGCAAGGGCCGCCGCCTGGTGCCGAACCCGGCCGGCCGCAGGATGCTCGTCGCCGCGCGGCACGTCCTCGGCGAACTGGAGTCGGCCTCCCGCGACCTGCGGGACATCCGTGACGGCAGGGACCGCCGGGTGCGCTTCGCCGCACAGTGCAGCACCACTTTCCCGTGGCTGCCCCCCGTGCTGCGCGCGTTCCGCGAGCGGGAGCCGGACACCGAGGTTCGGATCGTCACGGTCCCCGACGACGCGCCGGTTCCGGCTCTCCTCGCCGACCTCGTCGACGTCGCCCTGGTCACCAAGCCGGACGCGCAGATGGACCGGGTGCGGCTGAGCCCGCTGTTCGAGGACGAGATGGTGGCCGTGGTGCCAGCCGGACACCACTGGGCGTCCCGCACCCATGTGACGGCCCGCGACTTCACGGGCGTGGACCTGGTCCTCTACGACGTCTACGACCAGAGCCGCATTCCCGCGGAACCGCTGCCGATCCCCCCGGGCGCCAAACCCGCCCGCATCACCACCATGCCCCTGGTGACCGACCTGGTCATCGAGATGGCGGCGGGCGGGCAGGGGGTGGCGATCCTGCCGAACTGGGTGGCCGCACCGTACGCGTCCTCGCACGGCCTCGCCCTGGTCCGCATCGGGGCCCAGCCCCTGACCCGCACCTGGTTCTGCGCCACCCGCCACGGCCCGCTCCCGCCCCACCAGGCCGCCTTCGTGGAACAACTGACGACCCATCTCACGGGCCCGCGCCTCCCCTGAAGCCGCCCGGACCGGGCCGGAGGTTCCGGGAAAGGCCCGCCGGGGCCGGGGCGTGCGAGCGGCGCGTCAGGAAGCGGACGCGGACGGCTTCGCGCCCGGCCGGACCAGGTCGCCCAGTGTCGCCGCCGCCTCCGGCCGGGCGCGGACCGCGTCGCTGCACGTCCACGCCCGCGGCGGATCCGAGTCGGGTCCGCCCAGCACCACCGGTCCCGGCCCCGCCGACACCGCTTCGCTCTCCGACAGCGTGCACACGATCTGCGACAGGGCCACCAGCGGCAGGTCCTCCGGCTTGCGGCTGAGCCGTACCGTCCCCGCCGGATCGCCCGGCCGCGGCGACGCCGCCATCAGCCCGGCCGGGACCCCGGTCGTGAAGCCGGCGTCCCGCTCCTCCGGCGAGGGCTCCCGCTGGAGCGCTTCCAGCAGGGCCTGGCTGACCAGCACCACCGCGTCCGTGGAGGGCCTCTTCTCCGGCATCGGAACCACCCGCTCGACGCCGACCAGCTGGGACCCGCAGATCAGCTCCACCGTGGCCCGGAACCCCTGCACCGCGCTCGCCCCGCCCGAAGGCTTGGCCGGGGTGTCGCAGGACACCCGCGAGGGCGCCGCGCCCACGTCCACCGGGACGGTGCTGGCCTGGATGCCGCACCCGGAGAGCACGAGCCCCGTCAGAGCCGTCCCGCACAGCAGGGCGACGGCCGTACGACGGCCGTTGCCGCCGTCGCGAACACCGCTGTGGCTACGGCTACGCCCCGTCTTCATCCGCGATCACCTTCCCCACATCCATGGGCAGGCGCAGGGTGAACAGCGCACCGCCCTCCGCCCTGTTCGCGGCGGTGATGTCGCCGCCGTGGATGTGCGCGTTCTCCATCGCGATGGACAGGCCCAGCCCGCTGCCGTCCGACTTCGGCCGGGACGCGCTCGCCTTGTAGAAACGGTCGAACACGTGCGGCAGCACGGCTTCCGGGATGCCCGGCCCGTTGTCCCGCACCGCGATGACCAGCCACTCCCCCTCCACCAGCACGGAGACCCGTACCGGCGAACCGCCGTGCTTGAGCGCGTTGCCGATCAGGTTGGCCAGGATCACGTCGAGGCGCCGGGGGTCCAGGCGCGCCACGATCCCGCGCTCCGCGTCCAGTTCGACCGCGTCCAGCCAGGCCCGCGCGTCGATGCACGCCGTCACCTGGTCGGCGACGTCCACGTCGTCCAGCACGAGGCGCGCCGTTCCCGCGTCGAAGCGGGTGACCTCCATCAGGTTCTCCACCAGGTCGTTGAGGCGCCTGGTCTCGCTCACGACCAGCGCCACCGCCGGTGCGATCATCGGATCGAGGTCGTCGACCTCCTCCTCCAGCACCTCGGCGACCGCCGTCAGCGCCGTCAGCGGCGTACGCAGCTCGTGGGACATGTCCGCGACGAACCGCCGGCTGGACTCCTCCCGCGCGCTCATGTCGGCGACCTTCTTCTCCAGCGCCTCCGCCGTCTTGTTGAAGGTGTGCGACAGATCGGCGAGTTCGTCCGTCCCCGACACCTCCAGGCGGTGGTCCAGCTCCCCCTCGCCGAGCCGCCGTGCCGCGTCGCCCAGGCGCTGTACGGGCTTGAGCACGGTCCGGGCCGCGGCCTGCGCGAGCAGCGCGGAGCCGAGCAGCGCGAGGCCCGTGGCGATGGTCAGGGACCAGGCCAGGGCGTTGAGGTCGTCGCGCTCCTGGGCGAGGGACTTGTACATGTAGCCGGTCGGCCCGCCGCCCACGATCCGGGTGCCGCCGACCAGGTACGGATTGCCGTTCGGCTTCGTCCGCTGCCAGTACATGTGGTACTCGGCGTCGTTGACCGCCGTCGTCTTCTGCCGGTCGTTGACCGCCTGCTGGAGGGCCTTGGGCACGTCGGTGATCCGGAAGGCGTCGGGACCCGCCGCGCCGGTCACCGTGGTGTGGTCCTTGCGCTCGTGGATCAGCAGCACGCTGTAGCCGGGGCTGCTGCCCGCCATCATCTCGGCGGTGCGCTGCAGCTCCTCCTGCGTCGGATCAATGGGCAGCGCGGCGGCCCGGTTCTGCATCTCCTGGCGGAAGTCCCCGAGGACGGCGTCCTGGGTCCGGTCGAGGACGGCCTGGCGGTTGAGCCAGTAGGCGATCCCGGAGGCGGAGACGGCCGTCGTCAGCGCGACCAGGGCGAACACGATGAGGAGCCTCAGCCGCAGGCTGGTCCAGCGCCGGCCCGCGAAGAGGGCTCTGATCACTGAGGGCTGTCCAGTCTGTAGCCGACGCCCCGCACCGTACGGATCAGGGTGGGAGAGGAGGGCACTTCCTCGACCTTGGCGCGCAGCCGCTGCACGCACGCGTCGACGAGCCGTGAGTCGCCCAGGTAGTCGTGTTCCCAGACCAGCCGCAGCAGTTGCTGCCGCGAGAGGGCCTGGCCGGGGCGGCGGCTGAGTTCCAGCAGCAGCCGCAGCTCGGTCGGGGTGAGCTGGAGGTCCTCGCCGTTCTTGGTGACCGTCATGGCGTTGCGGTCGATGACCAGCGAGCCGAAGACGGCGGAATCGGTGGCCTCGCGCTCGCCGCGGCGCAGCACGGCCCGGATGCGGGCGTCGAGGACCCGCCCCTGGACGGGCTTGACGACGTAGTCGTCGGCTCCCGATTCCAGGCCGACGACCACGTCGATGTCGTCGTTGCGCGCGGTCAGCAGGATGATCGGCAACTGGTCGGTACGGCGGATGCGCCGGCACACCTCGAAACCGTCGATCCCGGGCAGCATGACGTCCAGGACGATCAGGTCCGGCCGCTGCTCGCGCAGCAGTTTGAGGCCGTCTTCTCCCGTCGCCGCGGTGGCCACACGGTGGCCCTGGCGTGACAGGGAGAGTTCGAGGGCCGTGCGGATGGCGTCGTCGTCCTCGATGAGCAACAGGAAGGGCACGGGCTCATTCTGTCCCATCGCCCCTTGGGAGTTCGACCGCCCTGACCACCCGGTCCCGCGGGGAGCCTGTGACAGGCCTGTGACAGTCGAAGGACACCCCGGTTATGTCGGGCGGGCAGTCTTCTCAACAACGAACCAGACAGACTCCACGACGGGGGGCGCGAGATGAGCACGCTGCACGCCACCACCACCAGCGCGGTTGTCACGCGGCTGCACGATGTGAACCGCAGGACGGCCGTCCGTACGGCACCGGCGCCCACCCGGCGGCCGGCGCACGTGGTGGCCATCGACGCGAAGACCTACGAGCGGCCCTCCGTCCCCGAGCAGCGCACGCCGAGCTCCTCCTTCTCGTCTTCGTCCTCCAACGAGGCCGAGTTCACGGCGTACGTCCAGGAGCGGCGGGCCGCCCTGTACGCGACGGCCTTCCACCTGACGGGCGACCGCTACGAGGCCGAGGACCTGCTCCAGACCGCGCTGTTCTCCACGTACCGCGCCTGGGACCGCATCAGCGACAAGGCGGCCGTCGGCGGCTACCTGCGGCGCACGATGACGAACCTGCACATCAGCGCGTGGCGCCGGCGCAAGCTCAGCGAGTACCCGACCGAGGAGCTCCCGGAGACGGCGTCGGACACGGACGCGATGGGCGGTACGGAGCTGCGTGCGGTGCTGTGGCAGGCGCTCACCCGCATCCCGGAGCCGCAGCGCACGATGCTGGTGCTCCGGTACTACGAAGGCCGCACGGACCCGGAGATCGCGGAGATCCTGGGCATCAGCGTCGGCACGGTGAAGTCGAGCATCTGGCGCTCGCTGCGGCGGATGCGCGAGGACGAGGCGCTGAGCTTCGGCGCCGACGAGGCGGAGTCCTTCGAGAAGCTCGTCGCGTAGTCACCACACAGACCAAGGGGCCAGGGGGGCCCGTCCTACGGGGGTGGGACGGGGGTCACGGGGGCAAAAGGCGGGATCAAGCGGCCGGGGGTCCGCTGGTCCCGCCTTTTGGCGTGCCCGTGCCCGTGCCCGGTCTCGCGGGGTCCGGCTACGCGGGCGCCGCGGCGCGGTGGCGGCCGGCCGCGGCGGCGGCCAGTCGGCCGAGGGCCTCGTCACGGCCGCAGGCGTGCGCGCCCAGCGCGGTGTGACGGGCCACGATGCCCCGCTCGGCCCGCATCAGCCGCCATCCCCTGCGCAGCAGGAACAGCACCGACTTGCGGCCCTCGCGCAGATCGCGGGCCAGGCGGCGGCGGAAGGTGGTGCTCGGCCGCCCGCGCAGGCAGATGGCGTCCGCCAGCAGCCCGAGCTCCTGGCACCGTACGGCGACGTCCGCCGCGAAGATCCCCTCGGCTATGAACAGCGGCGTCCGGGAGATGTCCAGCGCCTCCGTCCCGGTCCGGGCGGAGGTCGCGATGTCGTAGACGGGAACCTCCGTACGCCCTGCCGCGCACAGCTCCGCGATCGCGGCCACGGCCGCCTCCGCGTCCCAGGACAGCGGGGAGTCCCAGTCGATGTCGGCGCTGCCGTCGACCAGCGGGAGGGTGGGGTCGTCGCCGTCCTTGTAGAAGTCGTCCAGGCGCAGCACGGGCAACCCGGACCGGGCCGCCAGCGAGGACTTGCCGGACCCCGAGGGTCCGGTCAGAAGGACGACACGCGTAGGCAAAGGAGAGGAACAGCTCACGGGACACCAGTTTGACTCCTCCCCCTCCCAAAGACAAAAGAGGGGGATTCCTGGCTCACGCGGCCTGGCGGCCCGGCGGGCTCTCAGGTCTTACGCGATCGGCACCAGCCGGGTTGAGACCAGCCCGGACCAGCATCACGCGCGCCGAGTTCTTGTCCCTGGGGGACACGGCTCCACACGCGGTGCAGGTGTAGGTACGTTCTGAGAGAGGCAGTGCGTGCTTGGTTCTCGCTCCGCACCGTGCGCACTCCATCGTGGTGTGCGCGGGATGGACAAGGTGCACGATGCGCCCGTGCTTGCGCGCCATGGCGATCAGCTCACGCTTGGTCGCACCGATCGCCGCGTCGGCGGCCTTGCGGGCCATGGTCGACTTGGCGAGGAACTTCGGGCAGAAGTCCTCCACCGCGAGAGCGTCATGATCGCGGACCACTGACTTTGCCCATTTGCGGCCGGTGTCCTGGCGCTGCCGGGCCACCTTCTTGTGGAGCTTGGCCGTCAGCCTCTTCGCGACCCGGTAGCCCCGAGAACCCGGCTTGCCCTTCGCCGGTTTCCGGCGGGCCATCATCCGCTGATAGCGGGCGAGCCCGGCGGCGGCCTTCTTGCCGTGCTCGGCGTGCGGGAGGTCATGGGCGTCGCTGGTGGTTGTGGCAGTCTCCCTGACACCCCAGTCGATGCCGATCGCCGCGCCCGTTTCCGGGAGGGGCTGGGGGCTGGCGGGGACGACGAAGGACGCGTACCAGTGCCCGAGGCTGTCGCGGTAGATCCGCACGGAGGACGGGTCCGCCGGGAGATCGCGGGACCACACCACGGTCAGGACGATGCCGCCCGCGAGATGCAGGCGGCCGTCCTTGATGCGGAATCCGCGCCGGGTGTAGTTCAGGCTCGGGTCGGCATGGGACTTCTTCTTGTACTTGGGCATCCCCGCCCGCTGCCGTACCGGCAACCGGGACTTGATGTCCTTCAAAGCCTTGGCCCGGGACTTCCCGAAGTCCCGTACCAATTGCTGCTGCGGGACACTGCTGCCCTCGCCCAGCCACGTGTTGTGGTTGCGGGCCTCGGTCAGCATCTTGTCCAACCGGGCCGGACCGCACTCCTCGTCCTCGACATGGGCCTTCTTCGACCGGGCGCAGCACTCGTTCCAGAGCCACCGGCACCGCGTCCACTCGCCCAACAGCTTGGCGAGTCCTTTCGACGACACCCGAAGCCGGTAGGCGTACCGGGCGTACCCGAACCGCTCGGCCTCGGCCAGTTCCGTCATGACGCGAACGTAGCGACGCGCTTCGTCTCCCTACGACCGCTTCCCCAAAGATCTCCTCGAACGAGTGAGGCACCCACGCCACGAGAGAGGGCAGGACATTACCCCTCGCAGGGGATCCTCTCGGATCCCAGTGGTATCCAGGATCACACCTCCACTACGCTGCGTGCGCACGCGACTACGAGACCGTACGAGCACACAGGCGGGAACCCATGGCACGTCACGCAGCCCCCAAAGCGCCCCAGACCAAGGCGCTGCGCACCGCAGGCCTGACCCTCTCGATGGCCGGCGCGGCCCTCGCGATGGCCGCCGGCGGTGCCCAGGCGGGCGAGCTCTCGGTCCCGGCGGCCCTGGCGGGGGTGGCCGATCCGATCTCGAACCTCAAGGTGAACCCGCTGGCCAACACCGGGGTGGACCCGCTGGACAACGGGGTGGCCACGCAGGTCGCGGACTTCCCGTCGGTCGGTACGAGCATGGTGACGGGCAGCCTGACCCGCGGCTCGTCGATCGGCGAGCTGCCGACCGCGGCGGCGGCCTCGCTGCTGGGTCCGCTGCTGCCGGGCGCGGTCAAGTAGCGCGCCTCGGGCGCACGGGGTGCACAAAAGGCATTGTTTCGCCCAATGGGGGATAACTTCCGCATGTTAGAAACTCACGAAAAGTCGTCTGCGGTACTCGCGGGAACTCTCCTGCGAAATACGCGCGATCCCGATCCCGCGGGCCAGATGCGTCGCGTCGAGGCGCATCTCAACCAGCACCATCCGCAGGCCGATCACGAGGCAATCTCCAGTCTCGCCATGACGACGCTGCACCTCGTCAACGTCGGAGGAAAATCGGCAGAGGTGTTCCGCTTGTTGACCGGCATGCCTGCAACTACGTTCTTAACGGGCTTGGAAGGCCCGAAGCCGGCCAGCACGCTTGTTCTACGCTTGCTCTCCCGGCTTGTGGACCGGTTGGAACGCGGCGCCGTCCTGCCCACGCAGGAGGTTCAGGTGATCAAAGAATTCATCGACGGCGCCGAACTCGCGGACGCCACCGAGGCCGTGTCACTGATGTCCGACGCGGCAGTATTCGCCGCGTACGCGGCGGTTGTCTCCCTCGACGCCACCGCAGCCTATGTCCCCACCGAGCACAGGGGACTGATCGACGAGCTCACTGCCGAGCTCCCGGAATTCCCTGCTCCACGACCGCCGCGACCACAGAAGAAGCGCAGCCCCAAGCGGAAGAAGCGGCGGTAACCGGCACCCGTCATTTGGCCCAGATGTCCAGCAGCTGGTTCGCCGCGCGGAAATTATCGGGTGAATCCGCGTTGCACACCACGGTGACCGCGGTGTTCCGGTCCGGGCTCACCTTGAAGGTGCTGTGGAACTGCTCCCAGTCGCCGCGGTGCACCAGGCTCTTGTCGGGGAGAAGGAGGATTCCGGCCCCGTACCGTCCTTCCTCGATGCCGCGTTGGAGCAGGACGTCGCCCACGTTCACCGCCCCCGCCGTGACTCCGTCGAGCAGTTCCGTTCCACCGATGCGGCCCGTGCGGTAATTGTCGGCCCAGCGGACGAATTCTCCGGGGGTGCTTTGGATCGACCCGTCTCCGTACTGTTTCCAGGGAGAGGAATTGGGGGTGAAGGAGCCGCCCTTCTCGTCGTACGACTTCGCCTTGCCGGGAACGTCCACCGCCGGGGACAACGTCATGCGCAGGTGCAGCGGGGTGAAGAATTCCTGCTGGAGGAAGGTCGGGAACGGCTTGCCGGTGACCCTCTCGACCACATGGGCCAGGAGGACGTAGTTGGAGTTGGAGTAGGAGAAACGCCGGCCCGGCGGATCTTCCGGCTTCGAGGCGAGGATGGCCGCGATCGCTTCCTTCTGGCCGGCCGGATCCGTCAGTCCGGTGCCTTTGGCCTCCAGCAGGTCCTGGTAGTCGGGAATACCGCTGGTGTGACGCATGAGGTCGCCCAGTGTGACCTTCCGGGCCCAGGCGGGCGGGTTGTCGAGGAAGTGGGACAGCGGGTCGCTCAGCGCGAGTTGGTGCCGCCCGGCCAGCAGAAGAACGGCATCCGCGGTGAACTGCTTTGAATTGGACGCCATGTCGAAGACGGTCTTCGAGGTGATGGCCCGGCCGGTCGCCAGGTCGGCCTTCCCTCTCCCCGCCTCCCAGACGACATCACCGCGTCTGCCGACCGCGGCCGCGCAGCCCGGGCCGTCGGCGGAGGGCACCAGCTCCTGGAGGACCGCCGCACTGCGTTTCTCTCGGTCGTCGCCGGCCCCGTACGCCTGCGGGCCCACGACACCGGTCAGTGCGACCACGATGATGGCGCCCCCGGCCGTGCACAACGAGGCCATCCGATTCACGCGGACCACCTTCTTCCCTACCATCGAGGGTCCGCCGGCGGCCATGCCCTGGCCAATCGATCAAGAGCCGCAGCGGCCCACCCTCCGGGGTGAGCCGCTGCGGTACGTGCCTTGGCAGGACGTGCCTGAGGACGAGGATCCGCTCAGTACGAGGATCCGCCCGCGCCCAGCGACCCGGTCGGGTGCCAGACGGTCTTGGTCTCCAGGAACGCCGTCATGCGCGTCGTGCCCGGGTCCGCGCTCCAGTCGTCCACAGGCTGTGGACGCAGAACGCGCTTGAGGTTGTCCGCCGCCGCGATCTCCAGCTCCTTGGCGAGCGCGGAGTCGGCGCCCGCGAGGTCGATCGCGTTGACGTCCTGGTGGGACGCCAGGTGCGGGCCGATCTCGGCGGCCTTGCCGGACAGGATGTTGACCACTCCGCCGGGCAGGTCGGAGGTGGCCAGCACCTCGCCGAGGGAGAGGGCGGGGAGCGGGGACTTCTCGCTCGCGATGACGACGACCGTGTTGCCGGTGGCGATCACCGGGGCGATCACCGAGACCAGACCCAGGAAGGACGAGTCCTGCGGGGCGATGACCGTGACCACACCGGTCGGCTCGGGGGTGGAGAGGTTGAAGAACGGGCCCGCGACCGGGTTGGCCCCGCCCACGATCTGGCCGATCTTGTCGGTCCAGCCCGCGTACCAGACCCAGCGGTCGACGGCCGCGTCCACGACGGCCGCAGCCTTTGACTTGGACAGCCCCTCGGCCTCGCCGACCTCGCGGACGAACTGCTCCCGGCGGCCCTCCAGCATCTCGGCGACGCGGTAGAGGATTTGGCCGCGGTTGTACGCGGTCGCGCCCGACCAGCCGCCGAAGGCCTTGCGGGCCGCGACGACCGCGTCACGGCCGTCCTTGCGGGAGGACAGCGGGGCGTTGGCCAGCCACTTGCCCTTGGAGTCGGTCACCTCGTACACCCGGCCGCTCTCGGATCGCGGGAACTTCCCGCCCACGTACAGCTTGTAGGTCTTGAAGACGCTCAGTCGCTGCTCGAACTTCTCAGACATCGAGGTAGCCCTCCAGGCCGTGACGGCCGCCTTCGCGCCCGAAGCCGGACTCCTTGTAGCCGCCGAAGGGCGAGGTCGGGTCGAACTTGTTGAACGTGTTGGCCCACACCACACCCGCGCGGAGCTTGTTCGCGACCGCGAGGATGCGCGAGCCCTTCTCCGTCCAGATGCCGGCGGACAGGCCGTACTGGCTGTTGTTGGCCTTGGCGACGGCCTCGTCGGGGGTGCGGAAGCTCAGCACCGACAGCACCGGGCCGAAGATCTCGTCGCGGGCGACGGTGTGCGCCTGGGTGACGTTCGTGAAGAGCGTCGGGGCGAACCAGTAGCCGGAGGACGGAAGCTCGCACGCCGGGGACCAGCGCTCGGCGCCCTCGGCCTCGCCGGTCTCCACGAGCGCGGTGATCCGGGCGAGCTGCGCGGCGGAGTTGATCGCGCCGATGTCGGTGTTCTTGTCGAGCGGGTCGCCCAGGCGCAGCGTGGACAGGCGGCGCTTGAGCGAGTCGAGCAGCTCGTCCTGGATCGACTCCTGGACCAGGAGGCGCGAGCCCGCGCAGCAGACCTGGCCCTGGTTGAAGAAGATGCCGGTGACGATGCCCTCGACGGCCTGGTCGATGGGGGCGTCGTCGAAGACGATGTTGGCGCCCTTGCCGCCCAGCTCCAGGGTGACCTTCTTGTCCGTGCCGGCGACCTGGCGCGCGATGGCCTTGCCGACGGCGGTGGAGCCGGTGAAGGCGACCTTGTTCACGTCCGGGTGCTCGACGAGGGCCGCGCCCGCGTCCCCGTACCCGGTGAGGATGTTGACGACGCCCTTGGGCAGGCCCGCCTGGCGGCAGATGTCCGCGAAGAACAGCGCCGACAGGGGCGTGGTCTCGGCGGGCTTGAGCACGACCGTGTTGCCGGTGGCGAGCGCCGGGGCGATCTTCCACGCGAGCATGAGGAGGGGGAAGTTCCAGGGAATGACCTGGCCGGCCACGCCGAGGGGGCGGGGGTTGGCCCCGTAGCCCGCGTGGTCGAGCTTGTCGGCCCAGCCCGCGTAGTAGAAGAAGTGCGCGGCGACGAGCGGGAGGTCCGCGTCGCGGGTCTCCCGGATCGGCTTGCCGTTGTCGAGGGTCTCCAGGACGGCCAGCTCGCGGCTGCGCTCCTGGATGATCCGCGCGATGCGGAAGAGGTACTTGGCGCGCTCGGAGCCGGGCAGCGCGGACCACTTCTCGAAGGCCTTGCGGGCGGCCTTCACGGCGCGGTCCACATCGGCGGCGCCGGCCTGCGCGACCTCGGCGAGGACCTCTTCGGAGGACGGGGAGACGGTCTTGAAGACCTTGCCGTCGGCGGCGTCGGTGAACTCGCCGTCGATGAAGAGCCCGTAGGAGGGGGCGATGTCGACCACCGAGCGGGACTCGGGAGCCGGTGCGTACTCGAATGCAGATGCCATGGTGATCAGTCCACCGTCACGTAGTCGGGACCGGAGTAACGGCCGGTGCTCAGCTTCTGGCGCTGCATCAGCAGGTCGTTGAGCAGGCTGGAGGCGCCGAAGCGGAACCAGTGGTTGCTCAGCCAGTCCTCGCCCACGGTCTCGTTGACCAGGACCAGGAACTTGAGCGCGTCCTTGGTGGTCCGGATGCCGCCGGCCGGCTTCACGCCGATCTGGATGCCGGTCTGCGCCTTGAAGTCGCGGACGGCTTCGAGCATCAGGAGCGTGTTCGCGGGGGTCGCGTTGACGCCCACCTTGCCGGTGGACGTCTTGATGAAGTCGGCCCCGGCCATCATGCCGATCCAGGAGGCGCGGCGGATGTTGTCGTACGTGGACAGTTCGCCGGTCTCGAAGATCACCTTGAGGCGGGCCGCGCTGCCGTCGGGGCGGACGCAGGCCTCCTTGACCGAGCGGATCAGCTCGTAGGTGTCGAGGTAGCGGCCGGCGAGGAAGGCGCCACGGTCGATGACCATGTCGATCTCGTCGGCGCCGGCGGCCACGGCGTCGGCCGTGTCGGCGAGCTTGACGGGCAGGGCGGCACGACCGGCCGGGAAGGCGGTGGCCACGGAGGCGACCTTGACGTCGGCGCCGTTCAGGGCGGCCTTCGCGGTGGCCACCATGTCGGGGTACACGCAGACCGCGGCCGTCGTGGGCGTGGTGCGGTCGGTCGGATCGGGATGCACGGCCTTGGCGGAGAGCGCCCGGACCTTGCCCGGGGTATCCGCGCCTTCCAGCGTCGTCAGGTCGATCATCGAGATGGCCAGGTCGATGGCGTACGCCTTGGCCGTCGTCTTGATCGAGCGGGTGCCGAGGGAGGCCGCGCGGGCCTCCAGGCCGACAGCGTCGACGCCGGGCAGCCCGTGCAGGAAGCGGCGCAGCGCACTGTCGGACGTCGTCACGTCAGCGAATGCGGTGAGGGTGGTGGGCATGGTCACCAGATGAGCATATCTACGCGCGTAGCGGCCTGTCACCCCCCGCTCGGGATCCGCTATGGATCGCTATGGAATCGACACATCCGTTTCCTGTTACCGGGCGGGGACAAGATCTCGATCTTCCCCACGCGCAACATCCGTAAATTCTTCTTCAGCAGCCCGCCAGAACCTCACCCGGACGAAGACCCCGACAGAGACAACGCGGCATGCGGCTCTCCTTCCCTCACCCACTCAGCTTCCAGGAGTCGTTATGCGTACCGCCGCCCGTACCGCCATCGCCACCGCCGTCCTCGCCGGCGCCCTCCTGTCGGCCGGGGGCACCGCCCTCGCGGCCGTCCCCCAGGGAGCGGCACACACCTCTGTCACCGCCGTCTCCGCCGGTACCCCCGTCGACGACCGCCACTCGGGCACGCCCGTCTCCATCGCCCCCGGCCTGATCGCGGTGCTGCGCTACAAGGGCGAGGGCCCCGAGGCCTGGATCCGCGCCGTCTCCCCGGACTGGAAGCCGGGCGACGACTACATGGGCTTCGTCAAGGCGGTCCTGGACGACAAGCACCGCTCCGCCACGGTCGGCGGACTGGAACTGGAGCTCGTCGAGGGCGGCGAGATCCACGTCCAGAACCTCGTCGTGACCAAGGACGGCAAGAGCACCTCGTACCCGCTGCCCATGGGCCAGGGGTCGGAGTGCGTGAGCGGGCCCGTGTCGCAGTCCATCGGGGCGGGCGCACTGGCCCGGCTCATGATGACCCCGAACGGCCCGATCGTTCAGGTGGAGTTCGAAGAGGAGGGGGACGAACACACGCGCCTGACGCGTACCAACCCCTCGCTGCCGGAGGGTGCCGCGGTCGTCGCCCGCATCCTGAACCCGAGCTCCGCCGAGCCCGTCTTCGAGTGGAACCAGGGCGGAGGCACCGGGTACGGCCACGCGACCTTCCCGGAGCTGCGCAAGGGCTGCACCCTCCACTACACCCTCCAGAAGCCGACGGAGCAGCCGCAGCCGGAGCACGCGCCGGCGCCCAAGCCCTCCGCCACGCCGAGCACCGCCCCCACCACCGCCGCCACCCCCACCGCCGCCGACCCGAAGCCGCAGACCGCCGGCCAGACCTCCGTGGTCCCCAAGGGATCCGTCGCCGCGGGTGCCGAGCTCGCCGCCGATGACAGCACCACCTCCACCACCGCCCTGGGCGCCGCCCTCGCCGCCACCCTCGCCGCCGGACTGGGCTCCGCGTTCCTGCTCCGCCGCCGCGCCCGCACCCAGCGCTGACACACCCCGCCCCACCCCGTCCTGCCCTCCGGCGGGCCACCCTCCACGGTGGCCCGCCGGACGCGTTTCCGGGCCCCTGGCCAACCCCTTGCCCAAGGCCCTGAACCAGGCCCCTGACCAGGCCCGTTTCGCTGTTACACGAACATGACAGGAATCAGATCCTCCGCACGCACAAGATCCGTAGATTTCTCTTCAGCAGCCCGCCACACCTGACCCGGTGGAAGACACACCGAACAGACTCAACGAGGCATGCGACTCTCCTCCGTCTTCCTCACCATGCTTCAGGAGTCGTTATGCGTTCCGCCCTCGCCCTCCGCACCGCCGTCGTCACCGCCGCCGTCGCGGGGACCCTGCTCGCACCGGCCGCAACCTCCGCGTTCGCGGCCGCGCCGCAGACCGCGGTGTCGGCAGTGGCCGCGACGTCGGACAACAGCCGGTACGAGGGCGAGCCGGTCTACATAGGCGAGGGCCTGGTCGCGGTGCTGCGCAACAAGGCCGAGGGCCCGGAGGCCTGGATCCGCATCGTGGGCACGGACTGGAAGCCGGGCGACAACTACATGCTCCGCGTGATGGACAAGCTGGACCGCACCCACACCAGCGGCACGGTGAGCGGGCTGGAGCTCAAGCTCACCAAGGCGGACACGGCGGCCCCCGTCCTCACGGTCACCAAGGCCGGCGTCACCAAGTCCTACCCGCTGCCGAAGGGCAAGGCCGTCCCGGCCGAGCCGGCCGACCCGTGCGTCTCCGAGGTCAAGCAGGTGCAGGTCGGTAGCTACCTGTACGCCGACCTGACGATGTCCCCCCAGGGCCCCAAGGCCTACGTCCACGTCACCGACCCGGAGTCGCAGGCCTGGACGGTGACGCTGACCCGAACCAGCCCGACGGGGACGCCCGCGTACTACCTCCACATCGCGAACGCGAGCGGTGCCGCGCCGGTCATGGAGTGGAAGACCCAGGGCGGCGACATCCCGGTCCAGAAGGCCTCCTTCCCCGCGCTCCCCAAGGGCTGCAAGGCCGCGTACGAGGTCCACGACGACGCGGCCGCGCCGAAGCCCACGACGCCCACCACCCCGGCCGCCACCCCGAAGCCGGCGGCCCCCGCGAACGTCTCCACCCAGACCAAGGCCCAGACCTCCGTGGTTCCGCAGGGCGCGGTCGCGGCCGGTGCCGAGATCCCGGTCGCGACGGTCGCGGACACCGACAACACCACCACCCTGGCTGCGGGTGCCGGTCTCCTCGCGATCTTCGCCGCGCTCGGTACGGTCCTCCTGCGCCGCCGCCGCAGCTGATCCGGTCCGGCCGCCGCGGCCACAGCTGACGCGGCCCGCTCCGACAGCCTCCCCTCCCCTTCGGCCGGGGGCCGCACGGGGCGGGGCGCGCGCGGCGCGCGGCGGGGGCGGCGGCGTGGCGCTCGTCCGGGCCTGCGCCGACCGGGCGAGGGCCCTCGACGGCTGCGCCCGGCTGGTGCTGTCCACCCAGGACGGGATGGCCTC
>NZ_JBHYVM010000062.1:0-22064 GCF_042750105.1 Streptomyces sp. NPDC059443
CGCCCGGTTTACATTCCGAACCCGGAAGCTAAGCCTTTCAGCGCCGATGGTACTGCAGGGGGGACCCTGTGGGAGAGTAGGACGCCGCCGAACAACCCGCCCTTTTAGCTCAGTCGGTAGAGCGTCTCCATGGTAAGGAGAAGGTCAACGGTTCGATTCCGTTAAAGGGCTCCATCAGAGAAGGCCCCCGCCATTGGCGGGGGCCTTTTTTGTGTCCCGGGACGCGTGAGACCTACGTCACACGGCCGAGAGGGCCGGTGATGTCACGACGCGGCACGCTGTCCGGTCCTCATTCCGAGAGGCGCGCACGGAGCCTCGTGGACGTGGAACGGGAGCATCGACATGGGACAGAAGCAGCACGTCGTGGTGGTGGGCGCCGGATACGCGGGGGTGACGGCGGCCCTCCGCGTCAGCCGCCGCCACCGGGTGACCCTCGTCGACCCCAATGAATGCTTCACCGAGCGGATCCGGCTGCACGAAATGGCCGCCGGCCGCGCCGGCACGCCCGTCGTCCTGCGCGAGCTCGTCGCCGGGAGGGACATTGAGACGGTCAAGGCCAGGGCCACGTCGATCGATCCGGACGCCCGCACGGTCCTTCTGGATAGCGGCACCACGCTGACCTATGACCGGCTCGTCTACGCCCTCGGCAGCAGCACCGACACCACCCGCGTTCCGGGCATCGGCGAGCACGCCTACACCCTGGAGCGGGCGCGGGACCTCAGCGACCGGCTGTCCCGTGGATCCGGCACCGGCACCGGCACCGTCATCGTCGTCGGCGGCGGAGCGACCGGCATCGAGCTGGCCGCGGAGCTCGCCGAGTCGGACAGCGGGTGGCAGGTACGTCTGGTCACCGGAAGCGAGCCCGGGAACGGGCTTTCGGCGGCCGGCCGGAACCATGTGCGCGACTCCCTGGAGCGGCTGGGCGTCCGCCTGCACTCACACACCCGGGTCCGGGCCGTCCACGGCGGTGGACTGTCAACCGATCGGGGCGAGCTGGCCGGGGACGTGGTCGTCTGGGCCGCCGCGTTCACCGTTCCGTCGCTGGCCGCCGAGGCCGGGCTCCGTGTGGACGGGCGGGGCCGCGCGCTGGTGGACACGGCCATGCGCTCGCTCTCCCACCCCGACGTGTTCGTCGTCGGCGACGCGGCAAGCGTCACCGTGCCCGGCGCGGGCGAACTCCGCATGGCGTGCGCGACGGCGATGCCCACCGGAGCGCACGCCGCCGAGGCCATCGACGCACTCGCCCGCGGCCGCGAGCCCAAGCCGTTCAGGTTCCGGTACCTGGCGCAGTCCATCAGCCTCGGTCGCCGTGACGGCGTCGTCCAGCCGGTTCGCACCGATGACTCGGCGCACGGCCTGGTGATCACCGGCCGGCCGGCCGCCCGGATCAACGAGTGGATCAACCGGTACACCCTCGCGTCCCTGCGCGCGGAGCGCCGCCGCCCGGGTACCTATCGCTGGGCCAAGCCCCTGCGTCCGGCCAGGACAGCCGTAGTGCCTGCGTAGCTTTAGCGCAGACGCAGGGCCGCCGAGTCGAGGAAGGCGCCGACCGCCTCCTCGAACCGGGCCTCGATCGCGATGACCGTGCGGCGGTCGCCCGCGCGCTTGATCTCGCCGAGTGCGGCGGATATCGGTTCCATGAGGGGGCGCAGAACGGGATCGTCCGCGACCAGGCGGAGGCGGAACACCGCGGTTTCGGCGGCCGCGCCGAGGCGGTCGCTCTCCAGTTGGGCCGTCATGACGGATTCCTCGTCGCGCGGGGTGCTCCGGCTGCGGAACCACAGGGTGATCTGGGCCCGCTTGAGCTCGGTGACCGCGCCGGCGTAGGCGCTGTAGGCCGACAGGCGCTCCTGGCGCAGGCGTTCCTCCCAGGCCTCGGCCCGGGTTCTGGCCGCGGCCCGGCGCTGGAAGGCGTACGTGCTCCACGAGCCGATGAGCGTGCCGATCACGGCGACCACGCTGGCGAGAACGGTAATCACGGGGCGAGTCGACCACAGCCGGCACCGGCCCACCAGGGGGCCGGCAGGGGATCAGGCGGGCTGGTCGCCCTCGCGCTGGCGGGGGATGCGGAACGCGAGGATGGCCATGTCGTCCGAGGCCGGTTCGGCGGCGAAGCGTTCCACCGCGCGCAGCACGCGGGAGGCCACCGCGCCGGCCGTGAGCCCCGTACAGGTGCTGAGGACTTCGGTGAGGCCGTCGTCGCCGAGCATGCGGGTGCCCTCGCGGCGTTCGGTGATGCCGTCCGTGACGCAGAGCAGGACGTCGCCGGGGTCCAGGGTGAGGGTCTGCTCGTAGAGGTCGAGATCCTCCAGGACGCCCAGGAGGGGCTGCGGGTCGGCGGCCGGGAGGACTTCGCCGTTCGGGCGCAGGCGCAGCGGGAGGGGGTGGCCGGCGCACACCACCTTCATGTGGGCGCTGCCGTCGGGCTGGGGGTGGAGCTCGCCGTAGAGGAGGGTGAGGAAGCGGCTGCGGTCGCCCTCGTCGAGGATGGCGGCGTTGAGGCGTTCCAGTACGGCCGGGCCGCCGAGGCCCTCGCGGGCCAGGAGGCGCAGGGCGTGGCGGGCCAGGCCGGTGACGGCGGCCGCCTCGGGGCCCGTACCGCAGACGTCGCCGATGGCGAACCCGTAGACGCCGGGGCGGATCGGGAAGACGTCGTAGAAGTCTCCGCCCACCTCGTTGCCCTCGCCGGCGGCGCGGTAGATGACCTCGACCTCGATGCCGGGGATGGCGGGGGAGCCGGGCGGCAGCAGGCTGCGCTGGAGGGAGCGGCTGATGGCGGTGCGCTCGGAGTAGAGGCGGGCGTTGTCCAGGGCGAGGGCGGCGCGGCGGGAGAGGTCCTCGGCGAGTTCGAGGATCTCCTGGCGGAAGTGCTCCTCGGAGGGCTTGCCGAGGGTCAGCATGCCGATGACGCGGTTGCGGGCGAGGAGGGGGAGGACCACCGTCTCGCCGCCCACCGCGACAGCCGTCGAGGGCCAGGGCCGGGCGCCGGCTTCGCGGACCGGTTCGGGCGGACTGACCTGCGAGAGCAGGGCCTTGAGGCCGTCGATGCGGTCCTCGTCCTCGTGCAGGACGTAGGAGAGGTACGGGTCGGAGGCCGGGTCGGCGATCGTGTAGACGGCGCACCAGGTGGCGAGGGTGGGGACGGTCATCTGGGCCATGAGGGCCAGGGTCTGGTCCCGGTCGAGGGTGCCGGCGAGCAGGTCGGAGGCCTCGACGAGGAAGGAGAGGGAGCCGCGGCGCAGCCGTTCGAGCTCACCGAGGCGGGCCGATTCCACGGCGAGGGCGATGCGGTCGGCGGCGAACTGGAGGCGCAGGGCGTCGTCGTTGGAGTAGCGGCCGGAGGATTCGGTGGCGACGCCGAGGGAGCCGGTGAGGCGGCCTTCGACCTTGAGGGGCACGGTGACGGCGGAGCGCATGCCGGTGGATTCCAGCAGCGGGACGGCTCCGGGTACCACGAAGAGGTCTTCGTGGACGGCGGGCATCCGGGCGCTGCCCCACCGGTTGGTGCCGGCTTCGATGGGGACGCGGGCGAAGCGCTGGCGGGTGGAGGGCAGTCCGGTGGTGGCGCGGACCTCCAGCTCGGTCTCGTCGTCGGTGGCGAGGAGGAGGAAGGCGGCGTCGGCGTCGAGGAGGTCGCGGGCGCGTTCCACGGTGCGCTGGAGGAGGCCGTCGAGGTCGTCGGGGGCGGGGGAGCCGATGAAGATCTCGAAGGGGTCGGCGGGGCGGGGCTCGGTGAGGCTGCCGCCGTCGGCGGGGATGCGCGCGGGGGTCTGGAGCAGGGCGCGCTCGTCGTCGTGGACGAGGAGGCAGACGATGGAGGGCTCGCCGTGGGCATCGCGGACCCGCAGGTGGGAGGCGTAGACGGGAATGACGCGGCCGTCGGCGCCGCGGATGCCGTAGCTGCCCTCCCAGCGGGACAGGCGCAGGGCCTCGGCGATGCCGGTCCCGGTGCCGGGGGTCTGCGGCCAGGCGGCGAGCTCGGCGAGGGGGCGGCCCACGGCCTTCTCCGCGGGGTGGCCGAAGATGATCTCGGCGTCCTCGTTCCAGCCGGAGACGGTGTCGGCGGCGTCGACCTGGACGACGGCGACGCGGACCCGGCTGTCGGCGAGGGGCAGCAGCTGGTCGGGGACGACCGGGCCCGCGGAGCGGGTACCGACCGGACGGTCCGGCATGTCGAGGCGGAACCACACGTGCTTGTGGGCGGCCGTGTACTCGACGCCCCAGCGGGTGGCGAGGGCGGCGCAGAGCATCAGCCCGCGGCCGTTCTCGCGGTCCGGGTCGGCGTACGGGCGCTCGCCGGGGAGGTGGAGCGGGAGCTCGCGCTCCGGGTACCGGTCGGCGACCTCGACCCGTACGCCGTCCTCGGTGCGCAGGCACAGGACTTCGGCGCGGGTGCCGGCGTGGACCACGGCGTTGGTGACGAGTTCGCTGGTCAGGACCACCGCGTCGTCGATGATGTCCGCGAAGCCCCAGCCCTGGAGGGTGTCGCGGACGAACGCGCGGGCGGCGGCGACCGAGCGCCCTTGGGGATCAAAACTGGCAGCCGCCCGTGCCGTGATCACGAGTCTCCTTCGACGCGGTGGACATCGGATGCCAGGTTACTTACCTTCGCGCTCGCCATGGTGCCGTCGTCGGGGAATCCACCCGCAGGGTACGGCCGGTGTGCGATGGTGCCGGAGTGTTATGGCCGGGTTCGGCCGGGGTGAAACACTGGGCGGGCTCGGAGTCGGGCAGTTAATGGGCACAGTGTTGATGGGCACAGCGTCAATGGGCACGGCGTCTTTGGGCACAGTGTCAATGGGCACAGCGTTGTGAGCAGGGTGCCCGGTGGAACAGCGGTCGACCCTTTCGGGAGGGACACGGTGGAGTCTGGCGCGGCGGTGCGGCGTACGGGAACGCGCCCTAAGGGCGGACGGTCCCGGCGGGGCGGCACGACGGAAGTTGATACCGCGGCACTGAACAGGCTGCTCACGGCCTTGGTGTCGATGCGGGACGGGAATTTCCGCAAGCGGCTGACGGTGTCCGGCGAGGGCGTGATGGCGGAGATCGCCGCCGTCTACAACGAGGTCGCCGACCGCAATCTCCACCTGACCGGGGAACTGTCCCGGGTACGGCGGATGGTGGGCCGCGAGGGCAAGCTGAGCGAACGGCTGGAAACGGGTGCCTGCGAAGGCTCGTGGGCGGCCGCGATCGACGCCTCGAACCAGCTGGTGGACGACTTGGCCAGGCCGGTGTCCGAGGTGGGCCGGGTGCTGTCGGCGGTCGCCGAGGGCGACCTCGACCAGCGGATGGACCTGCGGACCCAGGCCGCGGAGGGAGCCGGGCATCCGCTGCGCGGGGAGTTCCTGAAGGTCGGCCGGACGGTCAACAACCTGGTGGACCAGCTGTCCGCGTTCACCGACGAGGTGACGCGGGTGGCGCTGGAGGTGGGCACCGAGGGCAAGCTCGGCGGCCAGGCCCAGGTGCGCGGAATGTCCGGATCCTGGAAGGACCTGACCGACTCCGTCAACACGATGGCGTACCGGCTCACCGCCCAGGTGCGTGACATCGCCCTCGTGACGACGGCGGTGGCGAAGGGCGATCTCTCGCGCAAGGTCACGGTGCACGTGGCCGGCGAGATGCTCCAGCTGAAGAACACCGTCAACACGATGGTGGACCAGCTGTCCTCGTTCTCCTCCGAGGTCACCAGGGTGGCCCGGGAGGTGGGTACGGAGGGCGAGCTCGGCGGTCAGGCGAAGGTGCCGGGGGTCGCGGGCGTCTGGAAGGACCTGACCGACTCGGTCAATACGATGGCCGGCAACCTGACGGCCCAGGTGCGCGGGATCGCTCAGGTCACCACGGCGGTCGCCAACGGCGACCTGTCGCAGAAGGTCCGGGTCAGCGCGCGCGGCGAGGTCGCGCAGCTGGCCGAAACGATCAACCAGATGACCGAGACGCTACGGACCTTCGCGGACGAGGTCACGCGCGTGGCCAGCGAGGTCGGGGCGAAGGGCCTGCTCGGCGGCCAGGCGCAGGTGCCGGGCGCGGCCGGGACGTGGAAGGACCTCACCGACTCAGTGAACACGGTCTTCCGCAACCTCACCACGCAGGTGCGCGACATCGCGCAGGTGACGACGGCGGTGGCCAACGGCGACCTGTCGCAGAAGGTCACCGTGAACGTGGCCGGCGAGATGCTGGAGTTGAAGAACACCGTCAACACGATGGTGGACCAGCTCCAGTCCTTCGGTGCCGAAGTGACGCGCGTGGCCCGTGAGGTCGGCGTGGAAGGTGAACTGGGCGGCCAGGCGCAGGTTCCGGGCGCGGCCGGGACGTGGAAGGACCTCACCGACTCGGTGAACACGGCCTTCCGCAACCTCACCGGTCAGGTCCGCAACATCGCCCAGGTGACGACGGCGGTGGCCAACGGCGACCTGTCGCAGAAGGTCACGGTCGACGTCTCCGGCGAGATGCTCCAGCTGAAGAACACCGTGAACACGATGGTCGACCAGCTGTCCTCCTTCGCCGACCAGGTCACGCGCATGGCCCGGGACGTGGGCACCGAGGGCCGGCTCGGCGGCCAGGCGCGGGTCGAGGGGGTCTCCGGCACCTGGAAGGAGCTCACCGACTCCGTCAACTTCATGGCCGGGAACCTGACCTCCCAGGTGCGCCAGATCGCCCAGGTGACCACGGCGGTGGCCCGCGGCGACCTCTCCCAGAAGATCGACGTGGACGCCCGCGGCGAGATCCTGGAGCTGAAGAACACCATCAACACGATGGTGGACCAGCTGTCCGCCTTCGCGGAGCAGGTGACCCGGGTGGCCCGGGACGTGGGTACGGAGGGCCGCCTCGGCGGCCAGGCGCAGGTGCCCGGGGTGGCCGGCGTCTGGCGCGATCTGACGGACTCGGTGAACGGCATGGCCGGGAACCTCACCGGCCAGGTCCGCAACATCGCGCAGGTCGCGACGGCGGTGGCCCGCGGCGACCTGTCGCAGAAGATCGAGGTGGACGCCCGCGGGGAGATCCTGGAGCTGAAGAACACCCTCAACACGATGGTGGACCAGCTCTCGAACTTCGCTGAGCAGGTGACCCGGGTGGCCCGTGAGGTGGGCACCGAGGGGATCCTGGGCGGCCAGGCGGAGGTGAAGGGGGTCTCCGGCACCTGGAAGGACCTCACCCAGTCCGTCAACTTCATGGCGAACAACCTGACTTCTCAGGTGCGCAACATCGCCGAGGTGACGACGGCGGTCGCCACAGGCGACCTCTCCAAGAAGATCACCGTCGATGCCAAGGGCGAGATCCTGGAGCTCGTCACCACGGTGAACACGATGGTGGACCAGCTGTCCTCGTTCGCGGAGCAGGTGACCCGGGTGGCCCGCGAGGTGGGCTCCGAGGGCATCCTCGGAGGACAGGCCCGGGTGCGCGGGGTGACGGGCATCTGGAAGGACCTGACCGACAACGTCAACCTGATGGCCAACAACCTCACTTCGCAGGTCCGCAACATCTCCCAGGTCTCCTCGGCGGTGGCCAACGGCGATCTGACGAAGAAGGTCACCGTCGAGGCGCGCGGCGAAGTCGCGCAGCTCGCCGACACCGTGAACACGATGGTCAAGACCCTGTCCTCGTTCGCGGACGAGGTCACCCGCGTGGCCCGCGAGGTGGGTACGGAAGGCCGCCTCGGCGGCCAGGCGCACGTGCCGGGGGTCTCCGGGACCTGGAAGGACCTCACCGATTCGGTGAACTTCATGGCCTCCAACCTCACCGGGCAGGTGCGCCAGATCGCCATGGTCACGACCGCCATCGCCAAGGGCGACATGACCAAGAAGATCGACATCGACGCGCGCGGCGAGATCCTGGAGCTCAAGACCACCATCAACACGATGGTCGACCAGCTTTCCTCCTTCGCCGACCAGGTGACCCGGGTGGCCCGCGAGGTGGGCACGGAAGGCATCCTCGGCGGCCAGGCGCGGGTCCGGGACGTCGACGGCACCTGGCGGGACCTGACCGAGTCCGTGAACGAGATGGCCGGGAACCTCACCCGGCAGGTGCGCGCCATCGCGGCCGTGGCCACGGCGGTGACCCGCGGCGACCTCAACCTCAAGATCGACGTGGACGCGGCCGGGGAGATCCAGGTCCTCCAGGACAACCTCAACACGATGATCGCGAACCTGCGCGACACCACCCTGGCCAACAAGGAGCAGGACTGGCTCAAGGGCAACCTCGCCCGGATCTCCGGCCTGATGCAGGGCCGCCGCGAGCTGGACGACGTGGCCTCGCTGATCATGAGCGAGCTGACCCCGGTGGTCTCCGCGCAACACGGCGCGTTCTTCCTGGCGGTGCCGACCGGGGGCACCACCGAGATCGGGACGGAGGGGGGCGCCGAGGGCTCGTACGAACTGCGGATGCGCGGGAGCTACGCGTACGCCGGCGGCCAGATGCCCATCTCCTTCCGGCCGGGGGAGGGGCTGATCGGGACGGTCGCCGACCAGAAGCGGATGATCCTCATCGAGAACACCCCGCCCGGCTACCTGAAGATCTCCTCGGGGCTCGGCGAGGCCCCGCCGGCGCACGTGATCGTGCTGCCGGTGCTCTTCGAGGGGAAGGTGCTCGGCGTCATCGAGCTGGCCTCCTTCCAGCCCTTCACGCAGATCCAGAAGGACTTCCTCAGCCAGATCGCCGAGATGATCGGTACGAGCGTCAACACCATCTCCGTCAACTCCAAGACCGAGGTGCTCCTCAAGCAGTCGCAGGAGATGACCGAGCAGCTGCGCGAGCGCTCCGACGAGCTGGAGAACCGGCAGAAGGCACTCCAGGCGGCCAACGCCGAACTGGAGGAGAAGGCCGAGCTGCTGGCCCGGCAGAACCGGGACATCGAGGTGAAGAACACCGAGATCGAGGAGGCCCGCCAGGTCCTGGAGGAGCGCGCCGAACAGCTCGCGGTCTCGATGCGCTACAAGTCCGAGTTCCTGGCGAACATGTCGCACGAGCTGCGGACCCCGCTCAACTCCCTGCTGATCCTGGCCAAGCTGCTCGCCGACAACGCGGACGAGAACCTGTCGCCGAAGCAGGTGGAGTTCGCCGAGACCATCCACGGGGCCGGCTCCGACCTGCTCCAGCTGATCAACGACATCCTCGACCTGTCGAAGGTCGAGGCGGGGAAGATGGACGTCTCGCCGACCCGGATCGCGCTGGTCCAGCTCGTCGACTACGTGGAGGCCACCTTCCGGCCGCTGACGGCGGAGAAGGGGCTCGACTTCTCGGTACGGGTCTCCCCGGAGCTCCCGGCCACCCTGCACACCGACGAGCAGCGGCTGCTCCAGGTGCTGCGCAACCTGCTGTCGAACGCGGTGAAGTTCACCGACACCGGGGCGGTGGAGCTGGTGATCCGGCCCGCCGGGGCCGACGTGCCCGTCGCCATCCGCGAGCAGCTGCTGGAGGCCGGATCGCTGCGCGAGGCGGACGCCGACCTGATCGCCTTCTCGGTGACCGACACCGGGATCGGGATCGCCGAGAGCAAGATGCTGGTGATCTTCGAGGCGTTCAAGCAGGCGGACGGGACCACCAGCCGCAAGTACGGCGGCACCGGCCTCGGGCTGTCCATCAGCCGGGAGATCGCCCGGCTGCTGGGCGGGGAGATCCACGCGGCGAGCGAGCCGGGCCGCGGGTCCACCTTCACGCTGTACCTGCCGCTGAACCCGAGCGAGCTGCCCCCGCAGGGGTACGCGCCGCCCACGCCCGGCGGCGCGCGCGCCGAGCTGTACCGCAGGCCGGCCGCCGAGGCGGTGCGTCCCGCGCTGCCGGCGGCCCCGGCCGAGCAGAGCCCCGTAGCGCCGGTACAGCCGGTGGCAGCGCCGCGGGCCGGGGAACCGGCCGGGCAGGGGTCTTCGGCGCTGTTCCGGCGCCGGCGCAAGGCCCTGAGCGAGCCGCTGCTGAGGGCGGAGGTGCCGGGGCAGGGCGACGCGGAGGCATGGGCCCTCGACGAGCCGCTGCCGGTGGCACCGCGGACGTACGACTTCCACGGCGAGCGGGTGCTGATCGTGGACGACGACGTGCGCAACGTCTTCGCGCTGACCAGCGTGCTGGAGCAGCACGGACTGGCGGTGCTGTACGCGGAGAACGGCCGGGAGGGCATCGAGGTCCTGGAGCAGCACGACGACGTGGCGCTCGTGCTGATGGACATCATGATGCCGGAGATGGACGGGTACGCGACGACCTCGGCGATCCGGCGGATGCCGCAGTTCGAGGGGCTGCCGATCATCGCGCTGACGGCGAAGGCGATGAAGGGGGACCGGGAGAAGGCGATCGAGTCCGGTGCCTCGGACTACGTGACCAAGCCGGTCGAACCCGACTACCTACTGTCGGTCATGGAAGGGCATATGCGCGGAAACTGAGGCGTGATCGGGCGGGCACGAAGGGACTCCCGAGGGAACCTTCTGCCCTCCCACCACGTTTCCGCTTCGTGCGCAGTGACATCTTGGTGACAGGGTGTGGCGATCTCGGGACTGGGGCTACGATGACCGGCACAAGGACGGACGGCGCAAGGATGCCGTCCTCTGGGGCGGGGCCCGGCGCACAGGCCGGTGCCAGGAGCCGGGGAGGCCCCATGCCGGGGCGAGGAGGACAGGGCATGGTGCAGAAGGCCAAGATCCTCCTGGTCGACGACAGGCCGGAGAATCTGCTGGCGCTGGAGGCCATCCTCTCCGCGCTCGATCAGACACTGGTCCGGGCGTCGTCGGGGGAGGAAGCGCTCAAGGCGCTGCTGACGGACGACTTCGCGGTCATCCTGCTGGACGTGCAGATGCCGGGCATGGACGGTTTCGAGACGGCCGCGCACATCAAGCGGCGGGAGCGGACCCGGGACATCCCGATCATCTTCCTGACCGCGATCAACCACGGCCCGCACCACACCTTCCGCGGGTACGCGGCGGGCGCGGTGGACTACATCTCGAAGCCCTTCGACCCGTGGGTGCTGCGGGCCAAGGTCTCGGTGTTCGTGGAGCTCTACACGAAGAACTGCCAACTGCGCGAGCAGGCGGCGCTGCTGAGGCTCCAGCTGGAGGGCGGCGGCTCCAACGGCGCGGTGGACGGCTCCAAGGAGACGGCCGGGCTGCTGGCCGAGCTCTCCGCGCGGCTCGCCGCGGTGGAGGAGCAGGCGGAGGCGCTGACCAAGCAGCTCGGCGAGGAAGCGGCCGACCCCTCGGTGGTGGCGACCGCGGCCCACTTGGAGCGGAAGCTCACCGGACTGCGGCGGGCGCTCGACGCGCTGGAGCCTGGGACCGGGAGCGGCGCGCCCGTGCTGCCCGCGCAGGGCTGAGGGCCACGGGCTTCCGCAGCGGCCCGCTTGGCGGTCCGTCAGGTCTGGCGGTGCGTCACAGCGGGGCCACCGGTGGCGACACGAACGGGTGAAGCGGTGGGCACGCGTGTCCACCGGCACGCGCACCGGTAACCTCGGGCCCATGGCCTCAAGTACGTCCGGTAAGGGTTCCCAGAGCACGGCGGGCACCGCGAAGGGTCGCACGGGCCGTACGACGGCGCCGGCGAAGAAGGCAGCCCCCGCTCGCAAACCGCCCGCCAAGAAGGCCGCGGTCGCCGTCAAGCGCGCCCCGGTCAAGAAGGCCGCGCCCAAACCCGCGCCGTCCCCCACCGGGGGAGTGCTGCGGCTGGTGCGCGCCGTCTGGCTGGGCCTCGCGCACGCGGTCGGCGCGGTCTTCCGCGGCGTCGGCCGGGGCGCGAAGAACCTCGACCCCGCCCACCGCAAGGACGGCGTCGCGCTGCTGCTCCTCGCCCTCGCGCTGATCGTCGCCGCCGGGACCTGGTCGAATCTGAGCGGGCCCGTCGGGGACCTGGTCACCATGCTGGTCACCGGCGCCTTCGGGCGGCTCGACCTGCTCGTGCCGATCCTGCTCGGCGTCATGGCGGTACGTTTCATCCGCCATCCCGAACAGGCCGACGCCAACGGCCGCATCGGGATCGGGCTCTCCGCGCTGGTCATCGGAGTGCTGGGGCTCGTGCACATCGCCTGCGGAGCCCCCGGGCGCGACGAGGGCACCACCGCCATGCAGAACGCGGGCGGGCTGATCGGCTGGGGCGCCTCGAAGCCGCTGATCTTCACGATGGGCGCGCCGCTGGCCGTGCCGATGCTGGTGCTGCTGACCGTCTTCGGCCTGCTGGTGGTCACCGCCACCCCCGTCAACGCGATCCCGCAGCGCCTGCGGAGCGCGGGGATCCGGCTCGGGATCATCGCGCCGAACGAATACGACGAGGGCTACGGGGAGGCCGCCGCGGAGGGGGTCTCCGCCGACCGGCACGACGCCGAGCAGTGGCGGGCCCGTACGGGTGCGGCCGCCGGCTCCGCAGACCCGGCCGCCTCGGCCGAGGAGGAGGCGCTCGCCCGGCGGCGGCGCCCCCGGCGGGCCGCCGGACGGCCGGGCATGGACCGGGAGATGGACGCCGTCGACGTGGCCGCCGCGGCCGCGGCGGCGCTGGACGGCGCGGTCTACGGAGGGATGCCTCCCTCCCCGCTGGTCGCCGACCTCACCCAGGGCATCTCGGTGGAGCGCGAGGGTACGGAGATCACCGCTCCGGTGCCCTCGGCCCGCGAGGAGAAGGCCCCGGCGGCCGCCTCCGCCTCCGCCGCCCCGGCCCCGGCTGCCCCGACCGCTCCGCCGCACGACACCACCGCCGCGGCTTCCGGGACGCTGTCCGTGCCCGACCTGACCAAGGCCCCGCCCGAGACCCAGGCGCTGCCGCCCCGCGCCGAGCAGCTCCAGCTGCGCGGGGACATCACGTACGCCCTGCCCTCCCTGGACCTGCTGGAGCGCGGGGGGCCGGGGAAGACCCGTAGCGCCGCGAACGACGCGGTGGTCGCCTCGCTGACGAACGTGTTCATGGAGTTCAAGGTCGACGCGAAGGTCACCGGTTTCACCCGGGGCCCGACGGTGACCCGCTACGAGGTGGAGCTCGGCCCGGCCGTGAAGGTCGAGCGGATCACCGCGCTCGCGAAGAACATCGCCTACGCCGTGGCCTCGCCGGACGTCCGGATCATCAGCCCGATCCCCGGCAAGTCGGCGGTCGGCATCGAGATCCCCAACACCGACCGCGAGATGGTCAACCTGGGCGACGTGCTCCGGCTGGCCGACGCGGCCGAGGACGACCACCCGATGCTGGTGGCGCTCGGCAAGGACGTCGAGGGCGGCTACGTCATGGCCAACCTGGCGAAGATGCCGCACGTGCTGGTCGCCGGTGCCACCGGCTCCGGCAAGTCCTCCTGCATCAACTGCCTCATCACCTCGGTGATGGTGCGGGCCACCCCGGAGGACGTCCGGATGGTGCTCGTGGACCCCAAGCGGGTGGAGCTGACGGCGTACGAGGGCATCCCGCACCTGATCACCCCGATCATCACCAACCCGAAGCGGGCCGCCGAGGCGCTCCAGTGGGTCGTGCGCGAGATGGACCTGCGCTACGACGACCTGGCGGCCTTCGGGTACCGGCACATCGACGACTTCAACAAGGCCATCCGCGAAGGCAAGATCAAACTGCCGCCGGGCAGCGAGCGGGAGCTGAGCCCGTACCCGTACCTGCTGGTGATCGTCGACGAGCTCGCCGACCTGATGATGGTGGCCCCGCGCGACGTGGAGGACTCGATCGTCCGCATCACGCAGCTGGCCCGTGCGGCCGGCATCCACCTGGTGCTCGCCACGCAGAGGCCCTCGGTGGACGTGGTCACCGGCCTGATCAAGGCCAACGTGCCCTCGCGGCTCGCGTTCGCCACGTCCTCGCTCGCGGACAGCCGGGTCATCCTCGACCAGCCGGGCGCGGAGAAGCTCATCGGCAAGGGCGACGGGCTGTTCCTGCCGATGGGCGCGAACAAGCCGGTCCGGCTGCAGGGCGCCTTCGTCACCGAGGACGAGATCGCCGGGATCGTGCAGCACTGCAAGGACCAGATGGCGCCGGTCTTCCGCAACGACGTCACGGTCGGGCAGAAGCAGACCAAGGAGATCGACGAGGAGATCGGCGACGACCTGGACCTGCTGTGCCAGGCGGCCGAGCTGGTCGTCTCCACGCAGTTCGGGTCCACGTCGATGCTCCAGCGCAAGCTGCGGGTCGGTTTCGCGAAGGCCGGGCGGCTGATGGACCTGATGGAGTCGCGCGGGATCGTGGGCCCGAGCGAGGGTTCGAAGGCGCGCGACGTCCTGCTCAAGGCCGACGAGCTGGACGGGGTGCTCGCGGTGATCCGGGGGGAAGATCCCGTCTAGGCTCCGGGTTGGGCCGTCCGTGTTCCGGGGGTGGCCGTTTCCTCGGGGGCCGCGTCCAGTTGAGGGAGACGGCGGCCCGTGCGGGGCCGCCACACCGGGCGGAAGCCCCGTAGCCATTCTTATGGCGTAGGGACTCACCCCTCCGGTTGCCCCACCCTTTCGTCACCCCCCTAGACTGGACATCCAGCAGGTGGCTACACGCTCGAAAGGCGCCCTCGTGTCCATCGGCAACTCCAACTCCCCCGAAGAAGAGCGGCCTTCGGCCGACGACCGGTCCGAGGACCGCATCGTCGAACGTTCCGTCGAAGAGCCGTCCATCGGGACGGCCCTCAAGAAGGCCCGGATCGCCGCCGGGCTGACCGTCGACGAGGTCAGTTCCACCACCCGCGTGCGCATTCCGATCGTGCACGCGATCGAATCCGACGATTTCACCCGCTGCGGCGGCGACGTCTACGCCCGCGGCCACATCCGTACGCTCGCCCGCGCCGTGCGCCTCGATCCGGCACCCCTGATCGAGAGCTACGACGCGGCCCACGGCGGCCGGCCGGCACCCACCCCCGCCGCGCCGATGTTCGAAGCCGAGCGGATCCGTCCCGAACGGCAGCGGCCCAACTGGACCGCCGCCATGGTCGCCGCCATCGTCGCCGTGATCGGCTTCGTCGGCTTCACCGCCTTCGGCGGCGGCGAGGAGAAGTCCAAGCAGCCCGTGGCGGAAGGTTCCGCCGCCCCCAAGGCCGCACCCACCCAGAACGGCGCCAAGCCGTCGCCCAAGACCCCGCCGGCACCTCAGGCTCCCAAGCCCGAGCCCTCGGAAAGCGCCATCGCCGCCGCTCCCAAGGACCTCGTCACGGTCGTCCTGACGGCCAACGACGGGGAAAGCTGGATCTCGGCCAAGGACCACAGTGGCCGCCTCCTCTTCGACGGCACCCTCGCGCAGGGCGAATCGAAGACGTTCACGGACAAGGACTCCATCGACCTGGTGCTCGGCGACGCCGGGGTCGTGAAGCTGTTCGTGAACGGCAAGGAGATCAAGGACAAGTTCCAGCCGGGCCAGGTGGAACGTCTCACATACACCAAGGACGACCCGCGTCAGGGCCAGGCCCAGGCGGGCTGACCAGCGAGGAATAAAACGTTCCGGATCCCCGGGGTGCTGCGCCGCACTCCGGGGATCTTGTCGTACCGGGATGGGAGGCGGGGGCCGCCGCCGGGACGAAGTAGTCTTGAGTCCATGCCCGAACGCCGTACCGTCGCCCTTGTCACTCTTGGCTGCGCCCGTAACGAGGTGGACTCGGAGGAGCTCGCAGGCCGCTTGGCGGCGGATGGCTGGGAGCTCGTCGAGGACGCCGCCGATGCGGACGTAGCCGTCGTCAACACCTGCGGCTTCGTCGAAGCCGCCAAAAAGGACTCCGTAGACGCCCTGCTCGAAGCCAATGATCTCAAGGATCACGGCAGGACGCAGGCCGTCGTAGCCGTCGGCTGCATGGCCGAGCGCTACGGCAAGGAGCTCGCCGAAGCGCTTCCCGAAGCCGACGGCGTCCTTGGTTTCGACGACTACGCCGATATCTCCGACCGCCTCCAGACCATCCTCAACGGCGGCATCCACGCCTCCCACACCCCGCGCGACCGGCGCAAGCTGCTGCCGATCAGCCCGGCGGCCCGCCAGGACGCCGAGGTGGCCCTGCCCGGCCACGCGCAGGCGGCGCCCGTCGAGGAACCCGCCGAGGCCCCCGCCGACCTCCCGGACGGGCTCGCGCCCGCCTCCGGGCCGCGTGCGCCGCTGCGCCGCCGCCTGGACAAGAGCCCGGTCGCCTCGGTCAAGCTGGCCTCCGGCTGCGACCGGCGCTGCTCCTTCTGCGCCATCCCGTCCTTCCGCGGCTCCTTCATCTCCCGCCGCCCCAGCGACGTGCTGGGCGAGACGCGCTGGCTCGCCGAGCAGGGCGTCAAGGAGGTCATGCTGGTCTCCGAGAACAACACCTCGTACGGCAAGGACCTCGGCGACATCCGCCTGCTGGAGACCCTGCTGCCCGAGCTGGCGGCGGTGGACGGCATCGAGCGCGTGCGCGTCAGCTACCTCCAGCCCGCCGAGATGCGGCCCGGCCTGATCGACGTACTGACCTCGACCCCCAAGGTCGTCCCGTACTTCGACCTCTCCTTCCAGCACTCGGCCCCCGACGTGCTGCGCGCCATGCGCCGCTTCGGTGACACCGACCGGTTCCTGGAGCTGCTCGACACCATCCGCTCCAAGGCCCCGCTGGCCGGCGTCCGGTCCAACTTCATCGTCGGCTTCCCCGGCGAGAAGGAATCGGACTTCGCCGAGCTGGAGCGTTTCCTCACCAACGCGCGGCTCGACGCCATCGGCGTCTTCGGCTACTCCGACGAGGACGGCACCGAGGCCGTCACCTACGACAACAAGCTGGACGCGGACACGATCGCGGAGCGCCTCGCCCACATGCAGCGCCTCGCCGAGGAGCTCACCTCGCAGCGCGCGGAGGAGCGGATCGGAGAGACCCTGGAGGTGCTCGTCGAGACGGTCGTCCCGATCGACGAGGCGGAGGACGGCGAAGGAGCCTACGGGCGCGCCGCCCACCAGGCTCCCGAGACCGACGGCCAGGTCGTCTTCACGGACGGCGCGGGCCTGGTCCCCGGGCGCATCGTCACGGCGAAGGTGGTCGGCACTCTGGGCGTGGACCTGGTGGCCGAGCCCCTGGGTGTGGATCTTGAGGAGGCGGCCGGATGAGCGGAGCCCCGGCATCCGCGGCGGGCGGGACCGGCCGCCGGCCCGCGCCCGGCGCGAAGCTGGGCGCCGCGGCGGTCAATCAGGCCAGCCTGTGGAACATCGCCAACATCCTGACGATGATCCGGCTGGTCCTGGTGCCGGGATTCGTGATGCTGCTGCTCGCCGACGGGGGATACAACCCCGTCTGGCGGGCGCTGGCCTGGGCGGCGTTCGCCGTCGCCATGATCACCGACATCTTCGACGGACATCTGGCCCGCACGTACAACCTGGTCACTGACTTCGGGAAGATCGCCGACCCCATCGCCGACAAGGCGATCATGGGGTCGGCTTTGGTGTGTCTGTCGTGGCTCGGTGATCTGCCCTGGTGGGTGACCGGGGTGATCCTCGGCCGGGAACTCGGGATCACGCTCCTGCGTTTCTGGGTCATCAGGTACGGGGTGATTCCCGCGAGCCGGGGCGGCAAGCTCAAGACCCTGGCCCAGGGCACGGCCGTGGGCATGTACGTGCTCGCGCTGACCGGGCCGCTGGCCACCATGCGGTTCTGGGTGATGGCCGTCGCCGTCCTCCTGACCGTGGTCACCGGACTGGATTACATCCGCCAGGCGATCGTGCTGCGCAGGCACGGACTTGCCGAAGAGCGCGCCGGGCGGTGAACGGTGCGGGGACCGGCTCGGGTGATTCTTCGGCGGCATCGGTAGCGGGCGATGCGATGCGGAATGCCGCTGGGGCCGCCGGGGACACTGGGGCGGTTGCGGCCGATGTGCTGAACCTGCTCGCGGAGAGTGACGGTACGGTCGCTGTGGCGGAGTCGCTCACCGGCGGAATGGTGGCCGCCGAGCTCACCGCGGTCCCCGGCGCTTCTCGGTCATTCCGAGGCTCGGTTACGGCGTACGCGACCGAGCTGAAGCATCAGGTGCTGGGCGTGGACGCGGAGCTGCTGGCGGCCGAAGGCGCGGTAAACGCGCAGGTCGCAGAGGAGATGGCGGCCGGAGTGCGACGCGTGCTGGGCGCCTCGTGGGGCATCGCGACCACTGGAGTGGCCGGTCCGGAGCCACAGGACGGGCAGCCGGTCGGCACCGTTTTCGTGGCCGTGGCGGGTCCCCGGGGCAGGAAAACGGCCCGTCTGCGGTTGAAAGGCTCCCGGGAGGAAATCCGTAGGGAGAGTGCACGCACAGTGCTCAAGCTGCTCGCGAGCGAACTCCGCGAGAATCTCCGGGGGCACGATACGGAACAGGACGGGGGGATTTGATGTTTGCAGCCCTGAGTGAACACGACATCGCTCCCCGCACGGCCGCCGCGCGAGGCGGTACGGTGGGGCGTGAAGGTTACGGCTATACGGTCAGAGGAGGGAGCCACCGATGATTCTGCTCCGTCGCCTGCTGGGTGACGTGCTGCGTCGGCAGCGCCAGCGCCAGGGCCGTACTCTGCGCGAAGTCTCCTCGTCCGCCCGAGTTTCGCTCGGCTATCTCTCCGAGGTGGAGCGGGGGCAGAAGGAGGCATCTTCCGAGCTGCTCTCCGCGATCTGCGACGCGCTTGACGTACGGATGTCAGAGCTGATGCGCGAAGTCAGCGACGAGCTGTCGCTCGCCGAGCTGGCACAGTCGGCCGCGGCAAGCGGTCCGGTGTCCGCACCGGTTCGCCCGATGCTCAATTCGGTGTCCGTGACCTCGGTCACGGGTGGCCCGGAGCGGGTGACCATCAAGGCGCCCGTGGAAGCGGTGAACGTCGTAGCCGCGTAGTGCGCGAGTAGTACCAGGCGCGCGTGTGAGTGTGGCCGGAGCCCCGGTCGGTGCTGATTGCACCGGCCGGGGCTCCGGGCCGTTCCGGGTCCGTTCTGGGTGCGGGGGCGGGAGGGGTGCGGGAGGATTGGGGCTGTCCGGGACCCCGGCCCCTGGGAGGTGACCGTGCGGCGGTTGCTGCGGATGCGGATACCGGCGGGTCTGGCGGGCTTGGCCCTCGCGCTGGCGGTGGGCGTCCTGTGGTGGTGGGCGGTGCTCCGGCTGGCGCTGACCCCGGCCGAGGCCGGGCCCCTGGAGGGCGCGGTCGCCGTCGGGGGGTGGGGGCTGGGGCTGCTGCCGGTGCACTGCGTGCCGGGGCCGGGGCGTGTGCGTCGCGGGGCTGGTGGTGTGGGTTCGGGCGCCGGGGATCCGGCGGGCGGGGATTCGGTTGCCGGAGATTCGGTTGCCGGGGATTCGGTGGGCGAGGCCGTTACCAGGGCATCGACACCCCGCCGTTCGGACGAAGGATCTGGCCCGTCATGAAGGACGAGGCGTCCGAGGCGAGGTAGAGCACCGCCTGGGCGATGTCCTCGGGCTCGCCGACCCGGCGCAGGGGGGACATCCGCGTCATCATCGCCTCGGTCTGCTCCTGGACCTCGGGGCTGTGCCTGCCGGTCATCGGGGTGCGGATCCAGCCCGGGGCCACGGCGTTGACCCTGATGCCGTGGGGGCCGGCCTCGGTGGCCAGGGTCTTGGTCAGCTGGACGACGGCGGCCTTGGCGGCGCTGTAGCAGAGCAGGCCGGGCTGGGCGGCGTCCACGGCGCCGGAGGCCATCGTGATGATCGAGCCGGGACGGCCCGCCGCGATCATGGAACGGGCGGCCTCCTGGCAGGTGCGCAGGACGCCCTTGAAGTTGATGTCCAGGACCCGGTCGAGGTCCTCGTCCGCCGTGTCCAGGACGCTGCTGCTGTGCATGATGCCGGCGATCGCGGCGGCGATGTCGAGCGGGCCGGCCTGGGCGATGGCGGCCTTGATCGCGGCGCGGTCGGTGACGTCGAGAGGGTGGACGGTGGCCCGCCCGCCCGCCTTGGTGACCAGCTCGGCGGTCTCCTGGAGGCCTTGCGCGTCGCGGTCCGCGCAGTGCACGGCCGCTCCCGCCTCGGCGAGGAGCACGGCGGTGGCGCGGCCGATGCCGCTGGCGGCGCCGGTGATCAGGGCGGTGCGGCCGGTGAGGTCGTACGCAGTGGGTGTGGGCATGCGGGGACGGTACGACCGGATCTGACGGAGCGTCAACTAGGCGGCCTCTTGTGAATGTTGCCGGTCAGACCCGCATCGTCCGGCCTAAGGCGTCGGGCCGGATTGGCAGCGGGGGCACCAGTAGGTGGGGCGGCCGTCCTGCGGGGCCTCGCGCACCGGGGTGCCGCAGCGCAGGCAGGGCCGGTGGGCGCGGCCGTAGACGAAGAGGTCCTGGCCGGGGCGGCGGCTGCCGGTGGTGTTGCGGCGGCGGTCCTTGTTCGCGTCGAGGAGCCGGTGTGCGGCGGCGGTGAGGCGGGGGAGCGTGGCCCGCGGGATGTCGCCGACGGGGGTCCAGGGGGTGATCCGGGCGAGGAAGCAGAGCTCGGCCTTGTAGATGTTGCCGATGCCGGCCAGGTTGCGCTGATCGAGGAGGGCCTCGCCGAGGGGCCGGCCGGGGCCGGCGAGGAGGTTGGCGGCGGCGGCCTCCGCGTCCCAGTCCGGGCCGAGCAGGTCGGGACCGAGGTGACCGACGGCGCGGTGCTCGTCGATGGTGCGGAGCAGCTCCACGACGGGGAGGCGGTAGCCGACGGCGGTGTGGGTGGCGGTGGCGAGGAGCACGCGGACCTCGTGCCGGTGGCCTCCGGCGGTGGCCGGGGTGGCGGCGGTGCCGGTGCCGGTGCCGGTGGCGTCGGCGTTGGCGAAGACGCGCCAGGCGCCGTCCATGCGGAGGTGGGTGTGGAGGGTGAGGCGGTCGGTGGGCCGGTGGGGGGTCCGGGGCGGGGGATCGGAGGGCCCGGGCCCACCTGGGCCGCCGGGCGGGGGGTCGGCCGGGTCGGGTCTGCCGGGGCCGCCGGGCGGGGGGTCGGCCGGGCCGGGTCTGCCGGGTCTGCCGGGTCTGCCGGGCGGGGGGTCGGAGGGTCCGGGTCCGCCGGGGCCGCTGAGCGGGGGGTCGGCCGGGTCGGGGCCGCTGGGGCCGCTGGGGCCGCTGAGGCGGATGAGGAGGTGCTTGCCGCGGGAGACGACCTCCAGGGTGGTGCGGCCCGTGAGATCGGCGGTGGCGAAGCGGGGGACGCGGAGGTCGGAGCGGGTGAGCACCTTCCCCGCCAGGGCTTCGCGGAGCAGAGCCGCGGTGCGGTAGACGCTGTCGCCTTCGGGCATGCCCCCATTCTGCTGCGCAGCCGGGCCGCTCGTTGCGGTGCGGTGCGGTGCGGTGCGGGGCCGGGGCCGGGGCGACGCGTCGCGGAGCCGGGCGGGACTGGGCTGGGCAGGGCGGGACTGGGCTGGGCAGGGCGGGACCGGGCTGGGCCGGGCGGGACTGGGCTGGGCAGGGGTGGGCCGTGCTGCGCGGGGCCGGGCGGGCCGTGCAGAGTCGGGCAGGGCCGGGCAAGGGTAGGGCAGCGCTGGGCAGGGCCGCTTCGGGTGAGGGTCTCCGGCCTTAGGTCCGGGCGGGGTAGAGCCGGGCTCGGGGGAGCCTGGGCGCCGCTGGCGGGCATTAGCGCTGGGTCTGGGCCGCGGCCCAGAGGGGGGCGTTCGCGGAGCAGGGCTGTTCCCCGCCCCGCCCTTCCTCCGTTCCCCGGAGCTTCGCCCCGGACCCTTTCCGGCGGGCCGTGCCCGTCTCCCGGGGGTTGTACGGGGTGCCTGACGTCGGGCTTTGCCCGTCACCGGGGGCCTTCGGCCCGCTGCTCGCTGTCCTTGGCTCTGGCCAGGTCGGCCACTCCCGTCGGCCACGGCCCCGCCGGGTCGTACCTCAGCCGACGGGGGCTTCGCCCCGCCCTGCCTCGGCCGATCAGCGATTCGCCTGGCGGTATCCCAGCCCGCCGGGGCTTCGCCGGGCCGTACCCCGAGTGGCCGGGGCTTCGCCGGGCCGTACCCCGAGTGGCCGGGGCTTCGTCGGGCTGCACCCTGGCCGGGGCTTCGTCGGGCTGCACCCTGGCCGGGCCGCACCTCGGCCAGGGCTTCGTCGGGCCGCACCTCGGCCAGGGCTCCGCTGGGCCGCACCCCAGCCGGCCATGGTTCCGCCGGGCCGTACCCCGGCCGGGGCTTCGTCGGGCCGTACCCCGAGTGGCCGGGGCTTCGTCGGGCTGCACCCTGGCCGGGGCTTCGTCGGGCTGCACCCTGGCCGGGCCGCACCTCGGCCAGGG
>NZ_JBHYVM010000063.1:0-17692 GCF_042750105.1 Streptomyces sp. NPDC059443
CCTTCCCGAAACCGGGGCTCCGCCCCGGACCCCGGCAAATCCAGCCTCGCCGGCGTTTGAGGCGCGGGGGTCCGGGGGCGGAGCCCCCGAGAGGCCTGGGCGGAGCCCGGTTTCGGGAAGGGGCGGGGTGGGGGAAGGCTCCGTCCCCGACGACACCGCCGCCGGGCTGGTCGCAGCCCTCGCGTTCCCGGAGCGGATCGCCAAGGCCAAGGGCGCGGGGACCTTCCTCATGGCCTCCGGGACCGGGGCCGAGCTCCCCGACGGGTCACCGCTGCGCAGCGCGCCCTGGCTGGCCGTAGCCGTGGCCGACAGGCCCCCGCACTCCGCGTCCGCCCGGGTCCGCCTCGCCGCCCTCGTCGACGAGGACACCGCCCGCGCCGCCGCCGGCCACCTCTTCCACGCGGGCGAGGAGGTGCACTGGGAGGACGGAGACCTGGTCGCCCGCTCCGTGGAGCGGCTCGGCGCCATCGAGCTGGCCGCACGGCCCCTGCGGAACCCCGACCCGGACCTGGTGCGCGGGGCCCTGCTCGAAGGCCTGCGCGCCGAAGGCCTCGGCCTGCTCCGATGGACCCAGGACTCGGAAGCGCTCCGGGCCCGGCTCGGCTTCCTCCACCGCACCCTCGGCGGCGCCTGGCCGGACGTGGCCGACGACCTGGAACTCCTGACCCGCGCCGACGACTGGCTGGAACCCGAGCTGTCGCGGGCCCGCCGCCGCACCGACCTCGGGCGGATCGACGCCGGGCAGGCCCTGAACCGCCTGCTGCCCTGGGCCACCGGCGAGGCCTCCCGGCTCGACGAGCTGGCTCCCGAGCGCATCGAGGTGCCCAGCGGTTCCCGGATCCGCGTCGACTACGCCTCCGAGCACGGACAGCCCGTACTCGCCGTGAAGCTCCAGGAGCTGTTCGGACTGGCCGAGACGCCCCGGATCGCGGGGGTGCCCGTACTCGTCCACCTGCTGTCGCCGGCCGGCCGTCCGGCCGCCGTCACCGCCGACCTCGCGTCGTTCTGGCAGGGCGGCTACCGCGCCGTCCGCGCCGAGCTGCGCGGACGCTACCCCAAGCACCCGTGGCCGGAGGACCCGGCGACCGCCGAGCCCACCCGGCACACCAACGCCCGGCTCAGGCGCTGACCGGCGCCCCTCAGACGGCCTGGTCCTCCTCGGGCCGCCGGCCGCGCGCCTCCAGCCACAGTGCGAGCCCGAACAGCACCAGCCCGGCGGCCGCGAGGCCGATCGGCGCGTACGTGTGCAGCGCGAGCACCTTGATCCGGTTCGACTTGACCAGGGCGACGGTGGCGTCGCTGTAGTCCTCACGGATCTTCACGTCCCCGGCGAAGACTGTGAGTCTGCCGTCGGGCGCGCTGCCCGCGATGCTGCCGCCGCGCATCTCCTGCTGGATCTGCTGCTCGGCGTTGACGGGCGCGCCGGTCACCGGGTCGACCCAGAACATCGCCTTGACCGTGTACCACATGCTGGTTCCCGTGACCTGTTCGAAGGTCGCCGGGTCGATGCCCTCGATCGGCATCTTCTTCGGCAGCGCGACCTTCGTCCAGGGGACGGTCTGCTCGTAGTAGTAGACGTCCACGCCCTTGAACTTGCGCGGCCCGACGTAGTGGATGGGCGAGGAGCTACGGGTCTGCGCGTCGAAGTAGAGGTAGTCGCGCGGCTCGGTGAAGAAGGGCCACTTGAACTCGATGCCCTCGCGCTTGACCGGGTCCCCGTCCACCATCTCGCCTGTGGCGTGCACCGGGTCCTGGGAGTGGGCGTCGAAGATGTAGCGCTCGGGGATCTGCGAGACCATCTTCCCGTCCGGGCCCATGATGTAGCTGAGCGTGTCCCAGACCACCACGTCCTTGCCGGCGCTGGCCTCGATCTCCTTGGACGCCTCGACGTTGCCCTTGAGGGTCTGGACGATGGTGACCTTGTCGACCTTCTTCGGCTTCATGCCGTCGGTGTAGTCGAGGAGGGTCGCGTCCTTCGCCTCCAGCACCATCTCCTGGTACTGGTTCGGCGGGATCTTCGCGAGCCTGGGGTACGCGTACCAGCGCAGCAGCGGTGCGAGGGCTGCCAGGAACACGGCTACGGCTAGCAGGACGAGGCTTGCTCTGCGTCGCATGACCGGGCCCTCCTCTACTTTCCGGGCGCGGCGGGCGCGGTGGTGAGCAGGGGCTTCGGTGAGGTCTTGCCTTCCGGCGCTCCCGTCGCCGTGATGGCGAAGACGAGGAGCGCCGCGAGGACGAGACCGCTGGCGGCGGCGACGATTGCGCGCATGCCGGGGCCTCCGGAATCTGATTGGGCGTCAGGGCGGGGGCACCGTAGCAATGCGGGTGACAGATGAGAACCGTTTGCGCCACCGATGACCTCGGCGGGTCAGGGGGCCGCCGTGGGCTTCGGGGGCGCGGCGGACGGCGTGGGGCTGGGGGTGGGGGACGGCACGGGCTTGGGCGTGGGGGTGGGGGTGGGCTTGGGCGTCGGCTTGGGGGACGGAGTGGCCGAAGCCGAAGGGGTAGGAGTGGGCGTGGGAGTCGGCTCCGGGGTGGGAGTCGGACTCGGCGTGGGAGTGGGAGTGGGTGTGGGCGTCGGCTCGGGCTTCGGCGCAGGCGTCGGAGTCGGGCTCGGCGTAGGCGTCGGGGTAGGCGTCGGAGTCGGGCTCGGCGTAGGCGTAGGCACAGGGGTAGGCGTCGGCTGCGGGGTCGGCTTCGGCTTCGGCTCCGCCGGGGCCCCGCTGCCGCCGCGGTCCGGGACCTCGTGCGTCCCCTTCAGGTAGTACGTGAACCACGAGCGCACCGTCCGCAGGTACGCGTCGGACTGGTTGTACGACAGCACCGCCCGGTCGAGATCCGCGTCCACCCGCAGGTCCCGCGTACCGGCGCACAGGTAGCGCCCGGCGGCGAGCGCGGCGTCGTAGACGTTGCTGGGGTCGCGCTTGCCGTCGCCGTTGCCGTCCTGGCCCCACGAGGCCCAGGTGGACGGGATGAACTGCATCGGCCCGACCGCCCGGTCGTACCGGGAGTCCCCGTCGTAGGCCCCGCCGTCGGTGTCGGGGATGTTCGCGAAGCCGTTGCCGTCGAGCACGGGGCCCAGGATCGGCCGCAGCGTCGTACCTGCGGCGTCGACCTGGCCGCCGCGCGCCTGACCGGACTCGACCTTCCCGATCGCCGCGAGGAGCTGCCAGCGCAGCCCGCACCGGGGATCGCTCGCGCCGACCGTCTGCTCGGCGTGCCGGTACGCGGCGAGCACGGTGGCCGGTATCCCCTGCGCGCCCTCCGCCCCGCCCATGGTCACCGGCTCGTTGCCCCTCCCCGCTCCGGCGGCCGCGTCGGCGGCCGCTTGCGCGGGCTGCGACGTCCCGTCCTCGGTCAGCAGCACGGCCGGCGGCTCGGGGCTCACGAGCGGCGGGAGGGCGGTGAAGTAGGAGCCGTCCCCGCCGGATCCGCCGGATCCGCCCGCCGCCGGACCGGCCTGCGGGCCTGCCTCGCCGGCCGCGGCCGTCTCCTCGCGGGGACCCGCTCCCGGCCCTTGGGACGCGGTCATCACTGCGGCCACCAGGGCGGAGACGAGGACGGCGCCCCCGCCCTTGCGCATCACCCGCCCCAACCGGGCGGCCGCCCCCGCCGCCTTCCGTACCGACGTCCGTACCGATGTCCGTGCCGGTATCCGTATCCGATCGCCCACGAGCCGGACCCCCCGCTCCCCCTAGAAGTCCGCGTGACCCTACGTCAACTCGCTGTGCGGGGCACGCATCGCGGTCCGGAATTCACGACTTCCCCACGAGTCGTGCAGGTCACCCATACTGGGCGCACTGTTCGAACAGTCCTGACGAGGTGCCATGCCGTTCACACTCAGCCATGCTGCCGCCGTGCTTCCGGCCGTCCGCCGGACCGGCCGCGCCCGGGGGCCGCTCGTCGCCTCGGCGCTGGTCTTCGGCTCGTTCGCGCCGGACACGTTCTACTTCGCGGACGCCGTGGTCGGAGGCGTCATGCGGTACGGGGACTTCACGCACTCGCTCGTCGGCGTGGTGACGGCCGACGCCGTGCTGACCGCCGCCTTCGCCGCCTGCTGGCTGCTCCTGCGCGAGCCGCTGATCGCGCTCCTGCCCCGCTCCTGGCGGGGCCGCGCCCACACCTTCGTACGGGGTGAGCGGTGGCGCGGCCGTGAACTGCCCTCGCTGGCGCTCTGGTTCTACCTCTCGGCGGTGGCCGGCTCCCTCACCCACGTGGTGTGGGACAGCTTCACGCACCCGGACCGGTGGGGCACCAACGCGCTGCCGGACCTCGTCCGGGTGCGCGCCTACGGCCTGCCCCTCTACTCGTACCTCCAGTACGGGACTTCGGCGATCGCCGCCTGTGCCCTGGCCTGGTTCACGGTGACGGCCCTGCGCCGGCTGCCGCGCTCCCCCGCGCCCGCCTCCGTACCCGTACTCGGCCGGGCGGAGGCCTGGGGCGCGATCCTGCTGCTCCTGGTGTGCGTGACGGCCGGGGTCACCCTGCGCGTGCTGCGCTTCTTCACCGTCTACGACCGCATCCGCACCCCGCTCGACATCATCCCGACCGTCTGCTTCGGCGCGGGCGGCGGCCTCGCCGTGGGCCTGCTCCTGTACGGGGCCCTCGTCCGCCTGCGTCACCGCGGCGGCCGGCGCCCGGGGAACGGGAACCGGCACTCGGGCAGCGCCGAGGAAACGCGAACGCCCGTCCCCCTGTCATAGAGGAGGACGGGCGTCGCGGTACGGGCCGGTACGCGCCGGTACGGGGATCAGTGCGCGGCGGACTCCCAGTCGGGGCCGACGCCCACGGACACGTCCAGCGGGGCCCGGAGGTCGACGGCGGCGGCCATCTCGCGGCGCACCAGCTCCTCCACCCGCTCCCGCTCGCCCGGGGCGATCTCCAGCACGATTTCGTCGTGGACCTGGAGCAGCAGCCGCGACTTCAGCCCGGCGCCGGTGATCGCCTTGTCGACGCGGAGCATGGCGACCTTGACGATGTCGGCGGCGGTGCCCTGGATCGGGGCGTTCAGCGCCATCCGCTCGGCGGCCTCGCGGCGCTGGCGGTTGTCGCTGTTGAGGTCGGGCAGGTAGCGGCGGCGGCCGAGGATCGTGGCCGTGTACCCGGTGGCGCGGGCCTCCTCGACGACGCGGCCCAGGTAGTCCCGGACTCCGCCGAACCGCTCGAAGAAGGTGTCCATCAGGCCGCGGGCCTCGCCGGGCTCGATGTTCAGCTGCTGGGCGAGGCCGAACGCGGAGAGCCCGTAGGCCAGACCGTAGGACATGGCCTTGATCTTGCGCCGCATCTCGGCGTCGACCTCGGACCGCTCGACGCCGAACACCTGGGAGGCGACGGTGGTGTGCAGGTCCTCACCTGTCGAGAACGCCTCGATGAGGCCCTCGTCCTCGGAGAGGTGCGCCATGACGCGCAGCTCGATCTGGCTGTAGTCGGCGGTCATGAGGGACTCGAAGCCCTCGCCGACGACGAACCCGCGGCGAATCGCGCGGCCCTCGTCGGTGCGCACCGGCACGTTCTGCAGGTTGGGGTCGGTCGAGGACAGGCGTCCGGTCGCGGCGACGGTCTGGCTGAAGCTGGTGTGCACCCGGCCGTCGGCGGCGACCGTCTTGACCAGGCCTTCGACGGTGACGCGCAGCTTGGCCTGCTCCCGGTGACGGAGCATGATCACCGGCAGTTCATGGTCGGTCTGCGTGGCCAGCCAAGCCAGCGCGTCCGCGTCCGTGGTGTAGCCGGTCTTGGTCTTCTTCGTCTTCGGCAGGTCCAGCTCGCCGAAGAAGACCTCCTGGAGCTGCTTGGGCGAGCCGAGGTTGAACTCGTGGCCCACCGCCGCGTGCGCCTCCTTCACGGCCTGCTGCACGGCCGCGGCGAACTGCTGCTCCATCGCTTCGAGGTGCGGCTGGTCGGCGGCGATGCCCGCCCGCTCCATCCGGGCCAGCAGCTCGGACGTCGGCAGCTCCATGTCGTGGAGCAGCTCGGCGGCGCCCACCTCGGGCAGCTTGACGGCGAAGGCCTCGCCGAGGTCCAGGACGGCACGGGCCTGGGCCATCAGGGCTTCCGCCTCGGCCGTGTCGTCGGCGCCGAAGGCGAGCTGCCCGTCGGCGGCGGCGGGCGCCAGCTCCCGGTGCAGGTACTCCATGGACAGCACGTCCAGGGCGAAGGAGCGGCGGCCCGGCTTGACCAGGTACGCGGCGAGCGCGGTGTCCATGGTGACCCCGGCGAGGGTCCAGCCCTGCTCCGGGAAGACCCGCATCAGCCCCTTGGCGTTGTGCACCACCTTGGGCTTCGCCGGGTCGGCGGCCCAGGCGGCGAAGGCCTGCTCGTCGGCCTCGTCCAGCGCGGACGGCTCGAACCAGGCGGCGGCGCCTCCGGCCGAGGCCAGCGCGATCTCGGAGACCCCGCCGGTGCCCAGAGCCCAGGTGTCCACGGTGGAGACGCCGAGCGGGCCGGTCGCGTGGCTCGCCAGCCACGGCGCGAGCTCGCCGGCGCCCAGCACGGAGGCGTCCAGTTCCACGGCGGCCACCGGAGCCGGGGCCTCCTCCTCGGCAGCGCCCGGGTCCACGGCGAGCAGCCGCTCGCGCAGCGAGGCGTTGCGGATCTCCAGCACGTCCAGGACGGTGGTGACGGCGCTGCGGTCGTACGGGGCGCGTGCCAGCTCGGCGGGGGTCTTGGGCAGGGCGACGTCCTTGACCATCTCGGTCAGGACGCGGTTGAGCTTCACGGCCTCCAGGTGGTCCCGGAAGTTCTGCCCGGCCTTGCCCTTGACCTCCTCGGCGCGCTCGACGAGCTCCTTGAACGACCCGAACTGGGTGATCCACTTGGCGGCGGTCTTCTCGCCGACGCCCGGGATGCCGGGGAGGTTGTCGGACGGGTCGCCGCGCAGCGCCGCGAAGTCCGGGTACTGCTGGGGGGTGAGGCCGTACTTCTCCTCGACCTTCTCCGGGGTGAAGCGGGTCAGCTCGGAGACGCCCTTGGTCGGGTAGAGCACGGTGGTGTGCTCGGAGACCAGCTGGAAGGAGTCCCGGTCGCCGGTGACGATGAGCACGTCGAAGCCGAGGGCCTCGGCCTGCGTGGCCAGCGTCGCGATCACGTCGTCGGCCTCGAAGCCGTCGACCGCGAACCGCGGCACGCTCATCGCGTCGAGGAGCTCGCCGATCAGCTCGACCTGCCCCTTGAACTCGTCGGGGGTCTTGGAACGGTTCGCCTTGTACTCGGGGAACTCCGCCGAGCGCCACGTCTTGCGGGACACGTCGAACGCCACCGCGAAGTGCGTGGGCGCCTCGTCGCGCAGCGTGTTCGCCAGCATCGACGCGAACCCGTAGATGGCGTTGGTCGGCTGTCCCGTCGCGGTGGTGAAATTCTCCGCGGGCAGCGCGAAGAACGCCCGGTACGCCAGGGAGTGCCCGTCCATGAGCATCAGGCGGGGGCGGTCCGCTGCGGTCGGCTGGTCGGTCTTCTTCGATGCTGAATCTGCCACGCCCCCGATCCTAGGTCCCCCCACCGACAATTCCGGCGACGGCGATGTCCGCAGGCCATGGCAGGATCGGATGTGAGTCGAAAACCGCGTGGCACCGTCGCCACGCTGCTCGAAGGGGAGCGACATGGCCACCAAGCCGCCCGCAGGGGATCCCGTACAGGACGCGCCGCAGGTGACGCCCCCCAAGCACGCGGCCGCCGGCCTGCCCGCCATCGGGCACACGCTGAGGATCGCGCAGCAGCAGATGGGGCTGGCGCGCACCGCCCGCACCCTCCTCAAGGTCAACCAGAAGGACGGCTTCGACTGTCCCGGCTGCGCCTGGCCCGAGGGGGACAAGCGGCACACCGCCGAATTCTGTGAGAACGGCGCCAAGGCCGTCGCCGAAGAAGCCACGCTGCGCCGGGTCACCCCCGAGTTCTTCGCCGCGCACCCCCTCTCCGACCTGGCCGGGCGCTCCGGCTACTGGCTGGGCCAGCAGGGCCGGATCACCCAGCCCATGCTGCTCGAAGCGGGCGGCGACCGGTACGAGCCGGTCAGCTGGGAGCGGGCCTTCGCCGTCATCGCGGAGGAACTGCACGCCCTGGACTCCCCCGACGAGGCCCTCTTCTACACCTCGGGCCGCACCAGCAACGAGGCGGCGTTCCTCTTCCAGCTGTTCGTCCGCGAGTTCGGCACCAACAACCTCCCCGACTGCTCGAACATGTGCCACGAGTCTTCGGGCTCCGCGCTGAACGAGACGATCGGCATCGGCAAGGGCAGCGTCTCCCTCGAAGACCTCCACCAGGCCGACCTGATCATCGTCGCCGGGCAGAACCCGGGCACCAACCACCCCCGCATGCTCTCCGCGCTGGAACAGGCCAAGTCCGCCGGCGCGAAGATCATCTCGGTGAATCCGCTGCCCGAGGCCGGCATGGAGCGGTTCAAGAACCCGCAGACCCCGCTCGGCATGCTCAAGGGCACCGCCCTCAACGACCTGTTCCTCCAGATCCGCATCGGCGGCGACCAGGCCCTCTTCCGCCTCCTCAACAAGCTGGTCATCGAGGCGGACGGCGCCACCGACGAGACGTTCATCCGCGAACACACCCACGGGTACGAAGAGTTCGCGGCCGCCGCCAAGGACACCGACTGGGCCGAGACCCTCACCGCGACCGGCCTGACCCGGCCCGACATCGAGCGCGCCCTGGCCATGATCCTGGCCTCGAAGCGCACCATCGTCTGCTGGGCCATGGGCCTCACCCAGCACAAGCACTCCGTCGCCACCATCCGCGAGGTCGTCAACCTGCTGCTCCTGCGCGGCAACATCGGCCGCCCCGGCGCCGGCGTCTGCCCCGTCCGCGGCCACTCCAACGTGCAGGGCGACCGCACCATGGGGATCTTCGAACGCCCCGCGCCCGCCTTCCTCGACGCCCTCGACAAGGAATTCGGCATCACCTCGCCGCGCGAGCACGGCTTCGACGTGGTCCGCTCCATCCAGGCCCTGCGCGACGGCGAGGCCAAGGTGCTCTTCGCCATGGGCGGCAACTTCGTCGGCGCCACCCCCGACACCGAGGTCACCGAGGCCGCGATCCGCCGCGCCACCCTGACCGTGCACGTCTCCACCAAGCTCAACCGGTCCCACGCGGTCACCGGCCGGCGCGCCCTGATCCTGCCCACCCTCGGCCGCACCGACAAGGACGTGCAGGCGGGCGGCAAGCAGTTCGTGACCGTCGAGGACTCCATGGGCATGGTCCACTCCTCGCGCGGCAACCTCGCCCCCGCCTCACCGCACCTGCTCTCCGAGCCCGCGATCGTGGCCCGCATGGCCCGCGCCGTCCTCGGCGAGGCATCGAAGACGCCCTGGGAGGAGTTCGAGCGGGACTACGCCGCCGTCCGCGACCGGATCTCCCGCGTCGTCCCCGGCTTCGAGGACTTCAACGCCCGCGTAGCCCGCCCCGGCGGCTTCCAGCTCCCGCACGCCCCGCGCGACGAGCGCCGCTTCCCCACGAAGACCGGCAAGGCCAACTTCACCGCCGCCCCCGTGGAGTACCCGCGCGTCCCTGCGGGCCGGCTGCTCCTGCAGACCCTGCGCAGCCACGACCAGTACAACACCACCATCTACGGCCTCGACGACCGCTACCGCGGCATCACCGGCGGCCGCCGCGTCGTCATGGTCAACCCGCTCGACGCGGCGGAGCTCGGGCTCGCCGACGGCTCGTACACCGACCTCGTCAGCGAATGGCGCGACGGCGTGGAGCGGCGCGCCCCGGGCTTCCGCGTGGTCCACTACCCGACCGCCCGCGGCTGCGCCGCCGCCTACTACCCCGAGACCAACGTGCTGGTGCCCCTCGACTCCACCGCGGACACCAGCAACACCCCCGCGAGCAAGTCCGTCGTCGTGCGCTTCGAGACGGCCTGATAGAACGATCCGAGGACAAGATGGTTAACGATCGTTGACGAACGGAGTCACCCCCATGGGCGAGCAGCACGCGGTGAAGTTCCCGCAAGAGGTCATCGACGAGTACGCGGCCCTGGGCATCGACCTGCCCTCGCTGTTCTCCGCGGGTGACCTCGGCAAGCGGATGGACATCCGGATCCTCGAAGCCTCCGCCGACCGCGTCGTCGCCACCATGCCGGTCGAGGGCAACACCCAGCCCTACGGACTCCTCCACGGCGGCGCCTCCGCCGTGCTCGCCGAGACCATCGGCTCGGTCGGCGCGATGATGCACGGCGGCAGCACCAAGATCGCCGTCGGCGTCGACCTGAACTGCACCCACCACCGCGGCGCCCGCTCCGGCCTGGTCACCGGCGTCGCCACCCCCGTGCACCGCGGCCGCTCCACCGCCACCTACGAGGTGGTCATCACCGACGAGCAGGACCGCCGGGTCTGCACCGCCCGCCTCACCTGCCTGCTGCGTGACCTGAACCCGCAACAGGACGGCAACAACTAGCCGTTGCCCTCGCAGCGGCGCCGGTCTAGCGTTCCCGCATGGGATCCGGACCGGCGCCGCGGCGCGCCGCGGCCACAGCGCGGACGACGGCCACAGCGGCACTGCTGGCCGCCGCGCTGCTCGGCTGCGCCGACACCGGCGCCGCCACCCCCGGCCCCTCCACCGCCGGTCCGCCTTCCGGCACCCAGCCGGGCGCACCGGAGCCCACCCCGCCCGAGGGGCTGTGCACCGCCCTGATCACCCACTGGGCCGGCGTCGTCCTCGACGCCGACGCCGATCCCGGGGCCGACACCGGCCACCTCGACTACCAGTCCATGGGCCTGTCCGGCGGCCAGAACGAGATCCTGCTCGCCGTCCTCGCCGACGCCCGCGCCGAACAGCGCGCCAAGGGCCCCGCAGCCGCCCGCGAGCTCACCGCCCGCGAGGCGCGGCGGCGCTGCGCCGAGCGCTACCGCTCCGGCACCCCGTCCGGCGGTCCCTGGCGATGAGCGGCGGCATCGGCCCGATCGAGCCCGGAGAGGGCACGCAGGCCCACGAGGGCCCGCGCCCCGTTCCCCGTACGCCCCCGGCCGTCCGGCGGGCCCGCGAGGCCTACGAGAGGCACCGGCGGGCCGTCCTGGCCCTCGCGGCCCTGACCTGCGCGTCGGCCCTGGTCGCCGGCGGGGCCGCGCTGTACGCGGCCAGGCCGCGCCCGGTCCCGTACACGCCGCCCGCGCCCTCGCAGGCCTTCTCCCTCGCCTACGTCGGGCCGGTCGAGCCGGACCCGGCCGGGAGCACCTTCGCGTTCACCGTCCGTGTGCGCGCCGAGGCCGGGCCCGCCATCACCCTGGAGCGACTTTCACAGCCCTCGCAGGCCCTGACGGTGGAGGTCCAGCCATCGCTTCCGGCCACGCTCGCGGCCGGGGAAGCGCGTGACCTCGTCGTACGGATTCGGGTGACCGACTGCGTGCATGTGGCACGGAATTCCGGACTCCCTTTCCTCGAAGTAACCCTGAGTAATGAGTTTGAGAAAGAGGATCACAGCTACATCCCAGGCGACCGTTATGCCAGGGATCTCTCCACCGCTCTGACCAGGGCCTGTCCCGCAGTCCGAGACGCGGACACCCCGACGCCGTCATGACCAAAAGGCCCCAGAGTCCTGGCAAGACAGCACTCAAACCGCCCGACGGTCCTCACGTGTCTCACCATGCGGACAAGACGAAACGGCCGGAATTCCCCCGTTCCACCCCCAGAGATCCGCTATGCATTACGCCGCGGCATAACAAGAGAGTCACATCATTGGCCACAGTCCTCCATAACCGGCTGTGACCCGCTTAGAGTCACGGCCAGTCACCGCGACCAGCCGGATTCCTTCAGTTCGGTACCCCGCGTTCGACACGGTGCGTCCCACGGGGGACGCAGTGCCAGGAAAGGACTGATCGTGCGTCAGCGTTCTCTCATTGCCGTGACCGCCGCGCTCGCCGCGGGCGCCCTCACCCTCACCGCCTGCGGATCGCGCAACGACAAGGCCGGCGACACCGGCGACGGTGGCAACACCACGGTCGTCATCGGCGTAGACGCCCCGCTGACCGGCGACCTCTCCGCCCTCGGCCTCGGCATCAAGAACTCCGCCGACCTCGCCGCCAAGACGGCCAACGAGAAGAAGTACGTCAAGGGCGTCACCTTCAAGATCCAGCCCCTCGACGACCAGGCGCAGGCCTCCTCCGGCCAGCAGAACGCCACCAAGCTCGTCGCCGACAAGGACGTCCTCGGCGTCGTCGGCCCGCTGAACTCCTCCGTCTCGGAGTCCATGCAGAAGGTCTTCGACGACGCCAAGCTCGTCCAGATCTCCCCCGCCAACACCAGCCCCTCCCTCTCCCAGGGACCGAAGTGGGCCACCGGCGAGAAGGTCCGCACCTACAAGAGCTACTTCCGCACCGCCACCACGGACGCCATCCAGGGCCCGTTCGCGGCGCAGTACCTCTTCAACAAGGGCGGCAAGAAGAACGTCTTCATCATCGACGACAAGAAGACCTACGGCGCCGGCCTCGCCAACACCTTCAAGGGCGAGTTCACCAAGCTCGGCGGCAAGGTCGTCGGCGAAGGCCACATCGACCCGGACAGCACCGACTTCTCCGCCATCGTGACCCAGGTCAAGAGCTCCGGCGCCGACGTCGTCTACTACGGCGGCGAGTACCCCGCGGCCGGCCCGCTCAGCAAGCAGATCAAGGCCGCCGGCGCCAACATCCCCCTCATGGGCGGTGACGGCATCAACGACAAGAAGTACGTCGAGCTCGCCGGCCCCGGCGCCGCGGGCGACCTGTCCACCTCGGTCGGCGCCCCCGTCGAGAGCCTGCCCTCCGCCAAGGACTTCGTCGCCAACTACACCAAGGCCGGATACAAGGAGGCCTACTCCGCCTACGGCGGCTACTCCTACGACTCCGCCTGGGCGATCATCGAGGCCGTCAAGGCCGCCGTCGACGCCAACAACGGCAAGCTCCCCACCGACGCCCGCGCCAAGGTCCTCGCCGCCGTCCAGTCCGTCTCCTTCGACGGCGTGACCGGCAAGGTCTCCTTCGACGAATTCGGTGACGCCACCAACAAGCAGCTCACCGTCTACAAGGTCGACGGCGCCGACTGGAAGGCCGTCGAGTCGGGCACCCTCGGCGGCTGACCCACCGCGGTCACCCACCGGTAGCCGGTAGTCCGCTCGAACGGCCGGCCACCGGAGCACCACCACAACAGCCACACCTGCCGCGCGGGGCGCGCACAAAAAGCGCCCCGCGCGGTGTCACATCCGTCGAAAGACTCGGAGGACCTGCGGTGCACGAACTGCCGCAACAGCTGGTCAACGGCCTGCTACTGGGATCCATGTACGGGCTCGTCGCCATTGGCTACACCATGGTCTACGGCATCGTCCAGCTCATCAACTTCGCGCATGGCGAAATCTTCATGACCGGCGGATTCGGCGCCCTCACCGTATGGACGATGCTCCCCGGGGGCACCACCATGTGGATCGCCCTCCCCCTCATGCTGATAGGGGCGGTGATCGTCGCCACGCTCATCGCCGTCGGCGCCGAACGCTTCGCCTACCGCCCCCTGCGCACCGCGCCCCGCCTCGCCCCGCTCATCACCGCCATCGGCCTCTCCCTCGCCCTCCAGCAGGCGGTATGGGCCTGGTACCCGGGCGCGAACTCGAAGGTCATCTTCCCCGAGATCCCCGGCGGCCCCTTCAACATCGGCAGCATCACCATCCAGACCGGTGACGTCTTCCTCCTGCTCGCCGCCCCCATCTCCATGGCCATCCTCGGATTCTTCGTCAAGAAGACCCGCACCGGCCGCGGCATGCAGGCCACCTCGCAGGACCCCGACACCGCCAAGCTCATGGGCATCAACACCGACCGCATCATCACGGTCGCCTTCGCCCTCGGCGCCGCCTTCGCGGCCGTCGGAGCCGTCGCCTACGGCCTCAAGTACGGCGAAGTCAACTTCAAAATGGGCTTCCTGCTCGGCCTCAAGGCCTTCACCGCGGCAGTCCTCGGCGGCATCGGCAACATCTACGGCGCCATGATCGGCGGCCTCGTCCTCGGCCTCGCCGAAACCCTCACCACCGCCTACGTCGCCGACATCCCCGGCTTCCAGCAGCTCGGCGGACAGACCTGGGGCAACACCTGGGCGTTCGTCCTCCTCATCCTCGTCCTCCTCTTCAGGCCACAAGGCCTGCTGGGCGAGCGCGTCGCGGACAGGGCGTGAGAACCATGACGACCACCACCACGGACACCACGACCATGAACGCAGCGCCCAAAGGCCTGATCCCGCTCCCCGAGAAGACCGGCCGAGCCCTCGCCACCGCAGGCGGCGCCCTCACCGTCGTCTCCTGCTTCCTCTCCTGGACCTGGACCACCGCGTTCCCCGGCGACCTCACCGTCTACGGATACCCCGGCGGCCTCCAGTGGCTCGTCCTCGTAGGCGGCCTCCTCACCACCCTCTTCGGCCTCTCCTCCTACGGAGTCAAGGGCCTCGGCTGGCTCACCCCGGCCGGCGCGGACGCCGCGATCAAGCTCGCCGCACTCGCCGCCTTCGCCACCACCACGTACACGGTCATCGCGATCGTGAACCTGAACGGCCTCCTCGTCGACCTCGAACCCGGCGCCGGCGTCGCGTTCCTCGTCTCCCTGCTCGCCCTCGTCGGCGCCCTCGCGCTCCCCTTCGAACGGCCCGTCCTCGAAGGACCCGACCCCGACGACAGCAGCTGGGACCAGTACAAGCACAACGCGCGCAACAAGGTCACCACCGTGAAGGCCGCCTTCACCTCCGGCCCGGCCAAGCCCGCACGCGCACTCCCCGCCTGGGCCGAGATCCTCGTGATCGCCGTCGTCCTCGCCATCGGCCTCGGCGTCTTCACGTACGGCATCACCACCCCTTACCAGGAACTCTTCATCGGCTTCCTGATCACCGCCGGCTTCTGCGCCGCCGCCTTCAACAAGGCCGGCCTCATCGCCCGCATCACCACCCTCACCAACCGCCACCGCAACGTCGCCCTCGTCGGCGCCTTCGTCGCGGCAGCCGCCTTCCCCTTCACCCAGACCGACGACCAGTACGCGACCCTCGGCGTCAACATCCTCATCTTCGCCACCGTCGCACTCGGCCTGAACATCGTCGTCGGCCTCACCGGCCTCCTCGACCTCGGCTACGTCGCCTTCCTCGGCGTCGGCGCCTACACCGCGGCCCTGGTCTCCGGCTCCCCCAACTCCCCCTTCGGAGTACAGCTCCCCTTCTGGGCCGCCATCCTCATCGGCGCCGGCGCCTCCATGGTCTTCGGCGTCCTCATCGGCGCACCCACCCTGCGACTGCGCGGCGACTACCTCGCCATCGTGACGCTCGGCTTCGGTGAGATCTTCCGCATCTCCATGAACAACCTCGACGGCGTCTCCGGCCCCCGCATCACCAACGGGCCCAACGGCATCGCCAACATCCCCAACGTCGACCTCTTCGGATTCGACTTCGGCGCCGCCCACAGCATCGCCGGGTTCACCATCGGACGCTTCGCCAACTACTTCCTGCTGATGCTCATGATCACCCTCATCGTGGTCATGGTCTTCCGCCGCAGCTCCGAATCCCGCATCGGCCGCGCCTGGGTCGCCATCCGCGAAGACGAGACCGCCGCCGAAGCCATGGGCATCAACGGCTTCCGCGTCAAGCTCATCGCCTTCGCCCTCGGCGCCACCCTCGCCGGACTCGCAGGCGCCGTACAGGCCCACGTGAACTACACCGTCACCCCGGACCAGTACGTCTTCGCCAATGCCGTACCCCCGAACTCCGCCTTCCTCCTCGCCGCGGTCGTCCTCGGCGGCATGGGAACCATCTCCGGCCCCCTCGTCGGCGGATCACTCCTCTTCCTGATCCCCAACAAGCTCCAGTCCCTGGGCGAGTACCAGCTCCTCACCTTCGGCATCGCACTCATCATCCTGATGCGCCTGCGCCCCGAAGGCATCATCCCCAACCGGCGCAACCAGCTCGAACTCCACAAGGACATGGAAGCGCCCACGGTCCTCGGCAAGGCAGGGGTCTGACCCATGACGACCACCACCACCGAAACCCCCGCCACCACGGCGGAGACCGTCCTCGACGCACGCGGCGTCACGATGCGCTTCGGCGGCCTCACCGCCGTCAAGAACGTCGACCTGACCGTCCGCAGCGGCGAGATCGTCGGACTCATCGGCCCCAACGGCGCCGGCAAGACCACCTTCTTCAACTGCCTCACCGGCCTCTACATCCCCACCGAGGGCGAAGTCCGGTACAAGGGCACCGTCCTGCCCCCCAAGTCCTACAAGGTCACCGCGGCCGGCATCGCCCGCACCTTCCAGAACATCCGTCTCTTCAACAACATGACGGTCCTGGAAAACGTCCTCGTCGGCCGCCACACCCGCACCAAGCAGGGCCTCTGGTCCGCCCTCCTGCGCCTCCCCAGCTTCGGCCGGGAAGAAGCCGCGAGCCGCGAGAAGGCCATGGAACTCCTGGAGTTCATCGGCCTCGCCGACAAGGCCGACCACCTCGCCCGCAACCTCCCCTACGGCGACCAGCGCAAGCTCGAAATCGCCCGCGCACTCGCCAGCGACCCCGGCCTCATCCTCCTGGACGAGCCCACCGCCGGCATGAACCCGCAGGAGACCCGGACCACCGAAGAACTCATCTTCGCCATCCGGGACAAGGGCATCGCCGTCCTCGTCATCGAGCACGACATGCGCTTCATCTTCAACCTCTGCGACCGCGTCGCCTGCCTCGTCCAGGGCGAAAAGCTCATCGAAGGCACCGCCGCCGAAGTCCAGGGCGACGAACGCGTCATCGCCGCCTACCTCGGCGAACCCTTCGAAGGCGCCCCCGGCGCCGAAGAGATCGCGGAGGTAGAAGCAGCCGAGGCACACAGCGAGGCGACGCACAGCACGCCCAGCACGGACGGAGAAGACCGGTGACCGCACTCCTGGAGGTCGAGGACCTCCGCGTCGCCTACGGCAAGATCGAAGCCGTCAAGGGCATCTCGTTCAGCGTCGACGCCGGCCAGATCGTCACCCTCATCGGCACCAACGGCGCCGGCAAGACGACGACCCTGCGCACCCTCTCGGGCCTGATCAAGCCCCGCGGCGGACAGATCAAGTTCCAGGGCAAGTCGCTCAAGAAGATCCCCGCGCACGACATCGTCGCGCTCGGACTCGCCCACTCCCCCGAGGGGCGGCACATCTTCCCGCGCATGACCATCGAGGACAACCTCCTCCTCGGCGCCTTCCTCCGCAAGGACAAGGACGGCATCCAGAAGGACGTCCAGCGCGCCTACGACCTCTTCCCGATCCTGGGAGAGCGCCGCAAGCAGGCCGCCGGCACCCTCTCGGGCGGCGAGCAGCAGATGCTCGCCATGGGCCGCGCGCTCATGTCCCGGCCGAAGCTGCTCATGCTCGACGAGCCCTCCATGGGCCTCTCGCCGATCATGATGCAGAAGATCATGGCGACCATCGCCGAGCTCAAGTCCCAGGGCACGACCATCCTCCTGGTCGAGCAGAACGCCCAGGCGGCGCTCTCCCTGGCCGACCAGGGCCACGTGATGGAGATCGGCAAGGTCGTCCTCTCGGGCCCGGGCCGCGAGCTCCTGGTCAACGAGGACGTCCGCAAGGCGTACCTCGGCGAGGACTGACCCTCCGCCGCGTACGAGTGAGGCGCGGGGCCGGCGGCGGGGGTCCGGGGGGGGGGGGGGGGGGAGGGCGGGGGGGGGGGGGCGCCACCCGCGCCCCCGCGGGGGGGTGTGACTCGCCGGCGAGGGCGG
>NZ_JBHYVM010000064.1:0-3618 GCF_042750105.1 Streptomyces sp. NPDC059443
TGACAGATTGCGAGGGTGGCTCCGCGGGGGGGGGCGCGCGCTCGGGCCGCCCGGCCCTTCGTCGCATACCGAACCAGCCCCTACACCCCCGCGATGACCTCGGCGGCAGCCTTGCCGCAGACGCGGGCGGCGCCATGCGTCGCGATGTACAGCGCGCCCCGCGGCTCGGCCCGCGGGAGGCCCATCTCGACGACGATCGTCTGCGGCCGCGCGGCGACCAGCGCGTCCAGGGCCTCCGTCATCCAGGGGTGGCGGTGCGCGTCGCGGACCACCGCGACGACGGTGCGGTTCCCCGCGGCCGCCAGGATGCCGGCGGCCGAGGAGCCCTCGGGGTACACGCCCGACTCGGTGCCGGGGATCAGCGCGGCCAGTTCCCCGGCCACTCCCCACGGGGTCTCGTCGCCCACGGCGACGTTCGCGACGGGCGCGAGCGTGGCCACGTAGGGCGCGTTCACCGGGGCGGCGGCAGCGGGCGAGCCCGAGACCGTCACCGCGCGGCGGGCCGCCGCCAGGCCTATGCCGGGCGCGCTCCCCTCCTGGTGCGCGCCCGGCGCGGCGAGGGCGGCGCGCGAGCGCCGGGTCCATTCGGCCAGCGTCCGCACCCGTGCGGCGGCCTCGGCGAGCCGCTCCTCCGGGAGCGAGCCGTCGCGTACGGCCGCGACCAGGGCGTCGCGCAGGCGCAGGACGGTCTCCTCGTCGGCGAGCCCGCCGCCGACGCAGATCGCGTCGGCGCCCGCCGCGATGGCCAGTACCGAGCCGCGCTCGATGCCGTACGTCCCGGCGATGGCGTTCATCTCCATGCCGTCGGTGACGATCAGGCCCTCGTAGCCGAGCTCCTTGCGCAGCAGACCGGTCAGGATCTGCGGGCTCAGGGTGGCCGGGCGGGTCGGGTCCAGGGCGGGCACGAGAATGTGCGCGCTCATGACGGCCAGCGTGCCGGCCTCGATGGCCGCCCGGAACGGTACGAGTTCACGCGCGGCCAGGGTGTCGAGGTCCACGTCGATGCGGGGCAGCGCGTGGTGCGAGTCGACGTTGGTGTCGCCGTGGCCGGGGAAGTGCTTGGTGCAGGCGGCGACGCCGGCGGCCTGGAGGCCTTCGACGTACGCGGCGGTGTGCCGGGCCGCGAGCTGGGTGTCGGCGCCGAAGGAGCGTACGCCGATGACCGGGTTGTCCGGGTTGGAGTTGACGTCCGCGGACGGGGCCCAGTTGAGGTTGACCCCGCACTCGGCGAGGCGGCGGCCGAGTTCGCGGGCGACGTCGCGGGTCAGGTCGGTGTCGTCCACGGCGCCCAGCGCCAGGTTCCCGGGGAAGGACGATCCGCCCCGGACTTCCAGGCGGGTGACGTCGCCGCCCTCTTCGTCGATGGCGACGAGGACGTCCTCCCGCTCGCCCCGCAGCTGCGCGGTGAGCGCGGCGAGCTGGTCGGGAGAGGCGATGTTGCGGCCGAACAGGCCGACGGCGGTGAGCCCTTCGGAGACCCGGCGGAGCAGCCAGGCGGGGGCGCTGGTGCCCTCGAAGCCGGGCTGGAGCACCGCGAGGGCGTCCCTGGTGAGCGTGTCTGTGCGGTGCGCAAGGACAGTCATGGGCCGTTATCCCTTCACGGCGCCGGCGGTGAGGCCCGCGGCCATCTTGCGCTGGACGATGAGGAAGAGGATCACGATCGGGATGGCCATCATGGTGGAACCGGCCATCATCGGCGCGAACTCGGTGCCGTGCTTGGTGGTGAAGTTGCCGAGCCAGACGGTCGCCGTCTGGTTCTGCTGGCTCATCAGCATCAGGGCGTAGAGGTACTCGTTCCACGCCTGGATGAAGCCGTAGACGGAGGTCGCGACCATGCCGGGGGCCAGCAGCGGGAAGACCACCCGCAGGAAGGCGCCGGTCGGAGTGCAGCCGTCGACCTGGGCGGACTCCTCCAGCTCCTTGGGGATGTTCACGATGAAGCCGCGCAGCGTCCACACCGTGAAGGGGAGGATGAAGGTCAGGTACGTGATGATCAGACCGGTGAGCTTGTCGTACTGACCGAGGTCGTTGAGCAGCAGGAAGACCGGGATGATCATCGCGACGAGCGGGATCATCTGGACGGCCAGGATGCCCACGATCACGATCTTGCGGCCCCGGAAGGCGAACCGGGAGATCGCGAGGGCCGCCAGCATGCCGACCGCGATGCCGATGACGACCACGACGAGCGAGACGATCAGACTCCGCCCGACCGGTCCCCAGAAGTCGGCGATGTTCAGGGCGCGCCGGAAGTTGTCCAGCGTGAACGTGGTGGGGAAGAAGTGGGGGTGCGGGTCGATCGCGTCCTTGGACGGCTTGAACGCGGTGTTGAGCATCCAGTAGACCGGGAAGCCCATGATCGCGAAGACCAGGAGTCCGACGGCGTTCCAGCCGATCTTGGACTTCCTCGGCTTCCTCGGCTTCCTCAGCTTCGTCGTTCCGACGGGCGCGACGGGCGCTGCGGGTGCGGCGGGCGCGGTGGTCGAGGTCACTCCACCTCTCCGATCTTGAGCATCTGGCGCATGTAGACGGCGACCACGCCGAGCAGGAGCAGCACGGTCACGAGGGCGATCGCGGAGCCGCCCGAGTAGTCGTTGACGACGAAGGCCTGCTGGTACGAGTACGTGGTCAGCAGCTGGAACTCGGACTCGGGGTTGCCGTTGCGCATCACGAAGACCTGCGGGAAGACGCCCATGTCCCAGATGACGGAGAGCGTCGTCAGCATGACGATGATCGGCTTCATGATCGGGAGGGTGACGTGGCGGAAGACGCCCCAGGCGCCGGCGCCGTCGAGGCGCGCGGCCTCCTCCAGCTCCTTGGGCACCTGCGTCAGACCCGCGCTGAGGGTGATGACGATGAAGGGCACCGCGCCCCAGATCACCAGGAGCATGATCACCATGAGGCCCTGCGGACCGCTGGCGAACCAGTTGTGGCCGACCATGTCCACGCCGGGGAGCTTGTCCAGCAGGTAGTTGAGGACGCCGTAGTCCGTGTCGAAGAGCCACTTGAAGACGGCCGTCGCGACGATGATGGGCATGCCCCAGCTGGCGACGAGGGCCACGCTGATGAGGATCTTGACGAAGCCGGAGACCCGCTGGAGGAGCAGCGCGATCAGCATGCCGATGACCATCGTCAGGACGACCGCGCCCACCGCGAAGAGGACCGTGCGGAGCACGACGGCCCAGAACTCGCCGTCGCCCAGGACCTTCGTGAAGTTGTCGAAGCCCACCCACTGGGCTTCCTTGAAGCCCCAGAGCTCGGTCTTGCCGAAGTTCTGGAACGAGAGGGTCACCAGCCTGAAGAGCGGGTACCCCATGATGAGGACGATGATCAGCAGGCACGGCGCCAGCAGCAGCCAGGGAGTCGCACCCGGGCCCTTGCGGTCGGCCTTGCCCGGCTTTCTGCTGTTTCCGCTCCCGGCTCCGCGGGAAGCCTTCTGCTTCGCCGGCGCCAGGTCGGGCTTGGTGGTCTGTGCGGCACTCATCGCGCGCTCCTCGGGGGTCCCTCTCTTGACGGGCGGCAGGGCCCCCCCCGCCCGCGGGGGGCCGCCCGGCGGAGGGGCCAAGGTGTTTTTTTTAATTTTGGTATAGGGGGGGGGGGGGCGGGGGGCGCCCGCGCCCC
>NZ_JBHYVM010000064.1:3628-13801 GCF_042750105.1 Streptomyces sp. NPDC059443
CGAGGCGGCCGCCGGGGGGGGTGGGGGGGTGGGGGCGCCACACAGGGCGCGCCCCGGGGGGCACCATCTGTTGGGGGGGGGCCGGCCCCCGCGGGCGGGGGGGGCCCTGCCGGCTTCAGGTCACTTGGTGTTGATGACCTTGTCGATCTCGGCGTCGGCGGCCTTGGCCGCGTCCTCGACCGACTTCGCACCCGTGCCGATGTCACGGAGCATCGTCTGCAGGACCTTGCCCTTCTCGACCTGGCCCCAGCCGGGCGCGGTCGGGACGAACCAGGAGGACTCCGCCGCGGTGGCCGCGACCTGGGTCTTCGGGTCCGCCTTCAGCGGGGCGAGGTCCGTCTTGTTGTTCGGCAGGTTGCCCTTGGCGATCAGGCCCTTCTGGCCCGCCGAACCGGTGAAGACGTTGATCCACTCGGCCGCGACGTCCTTGGCCTTCGACTTGGCCGGGATGGCCAGGTCCGAACCGCCGAGGAAGACGGGGAGGTTCTTGCCGTTGGGACCGGGCTGGACGAAGTTCTCCAGCTTGTCCGCCAGGCCGCCGACCTTGTCGTTCTCCGGGGTCGCGGCGGTGGCGCCCTCCCAGCCGGCCGCGAAGATCGCCGCGGAGTTGCCCTGGCCGAAGACCACCGGACGGTCGGACTCGTCCTTGGTCTTGTCGGCGTGCATGTACTTGTCGAGGAGGTCCTTGTACTGCTTGAGGCCCTTCAGCGACTCGGCGGAGGACAGGGAGCCCTTCCACTTGTCGCCGTCCTTCTTGGCGATGGCGCCGCCGGCGTCGTAGACGTAGGACATCGCCGCGTACCAGTCCGGGGAGGGCTGGTAGAGGGCGCTGAACTTGTCGCCCTTCGCGGCCTGGATCTTGTCCAGGGCGGCGGTGTAGTCGGCCCACGTCTTCGGGGCGGCGGTCACGCCGGCCTCGGCCGCGATGTCCTTGCGCCAGGTGCCGACGCGGCCACCGGCGTAGTAGGGGACGCCGTAGGTCTTGCCGTCGTAGGTGACGGACTGCTTGAGGGCGTCCAGCCACGTCGCCGAGTTCTCGAACTTCGACGCGTCGACCTCGGAGAAGGCTCCGGTCGACATGTAGCCGATCATCTCGGAGTTGCCCATCTCGACAACGTCCGGGGCCTTGTCCGTGGCGAGCACGGCGTCCAGCTTGGCGTTCTTGTCCGGCCAGCCGTAGTACTCGTGCTTGACCGTGAGGCCCGGGTGCTTCGCGATGACCGCGTTGTCGGCCGCCTTGACCAGGTCGGGCCAGTTCTTCTGCGCGTCGACCGTCAGCCAGACGGTGATCTCCTTGGCGTCGGAGGCCTTGTCGGCGGTCCCCGCCTTGCCGTCAGACCCACCACACGCCGCGAGGCCGATAACCATGCCCGCGACTCCGACTGCCGCAATGAGCTTGCGCTTCACGCCACCCTCCTCAGGGATGCTGCCTGCAACTTCCCTTGCCCGCCGCGGTGACTCAAAAGCACCAAGTACTGCCCGTGGGGCCGGGATCTGATCCATATTGGTGTAGACCAGTAACGGGAGCTTGGCCTAGACCTTTAGGGGTGTCAAGGGTCTAATGAGCGGGTGCTCGGTCCGTTATCGGACCGACACCTGGGGGAGGGAGGAGGCCTGTCCTCCCGCCCGTGTCACGATGTGACCGCACATATCGGAGGAGCCGGTGACGGCAACGAAACTGGAGTCTGGAAGGCGGGCGGCGATGGCCACCGAAGGGGCGACCACGGAGCCGGATGGCGGGGCGGCCACTCGTACGGCACGCGTGCCCAAGTACTACCGGCTCAAGCGGCACTTGCTCGACATGACCGAGACGCTGCCGCCCGGCACGCCGGTACCGCCCGAGCGGACGCTCGCGGCCGAATTCGACACCTCGCGGACCACGGTCCGCCAGGCACTCCAGGAGCTCGTCGTAGAGGGGCGGCTGGAGCGGATTCAGGGCAAGGGCACCTTCGTCGCCAAGCCGAAGGTCTCCCAGCCCCTCCAACTCTCCTCCTACACGGAGGACATGAGGGCCCAGGGCCTGGAACCCACCTCCCAGCTCCTGGACATCGGCTACGTGACGGCCGACGACACCCTCGCCGGCCTGCTCAAGATCGCCACGGGGGGCCGGGTCCTGCGCATCGAGCGGCTCCGGCTGGCGAGCGGCGAGCCGATGGCCATCGAGACCACCCACCTCTCGGCCAAGCGCTTCCCGGCGCTGCGCCGTTCGCTGGTCAAGTACACCTCCCTCTACACCGCCCTCGCCGAGGTGTACGACGTCCGCCTCGCCGAGGCCGAGGAGACCATCGAGACCTCGCTGGCCACCCCGAGGGAGGCCGGGCTGCTCGGCACGGACGTCGGGCTGCCGATGCTGATGCTTTCCCGCCATTCGCTGGACGCCGACGGGGAGCCCGTCGAGTGGGTGCGTTCGGTGTACCGCGGCGATCGTTACAAGTTCGTCGCCCGACTCCAGCGCCCCGCGGTCTGATTCGTAGTTGACTCTCGTTCCGCTATGCGGACGGGGGGTTACGTCCACCGGGCGGCCCCCCGTAGATTCCCTGCGCTTACGCAGATGATCAACGAGGGGACCAGGGATCATGCCTGAACCGGAAGCAACGGAAACAGAACGGAACGCGGCGAGTCCGGGCACCACGCCGGGCTCGCCTTCGTCGTCACAGGGCCCCGAGACCGCCCCGGGGGCGCTGGGGCGCACGTCTCCCCGGTCCGTGGCCCTGTGGGTGCTCGTCGGGCTCGTCGGCGCCGTCGGCTGGGGCGTGCTGGCGCTCTCGCGCGGCGAGGAGATCTCGGCCGCGTGGCTGCTCGCCGCCGCGCTGGGCTCGTACGCGATCGGCTACCGCTTCTACGCGCGCTTCATCGCCACCCGCGTCCTGAAGGTGGACAGGACCCGCGCCACTCCCGCCGAACGCCTCGACAACGGTGTCGACTTCCACCCGACCGACCGACGGGTGCTTTTCGGCCACCACTTCGCCGCCGTCGCCGGCGCCGGCCCGCTGGTGGGCCCCGTACTCGCCTCCCAGATGGGCTACCTGCCCGGCACCATCTGGATCGTCGCGGGCGTGATCTTCGCGGGCGCGGTCCAGGACATGGTCACGCTCTTCTTCTCCACCCGCCGCAACGGCCGTTCGCTCGGCCAGATGGCCCGGGACGAGATCGGCCCGGTCGGCGGCGCCGCCGCGCTGGTCGCCGTGTTCGCCATCATGATCATCCTGCTGGCGGTGCTGGCCCTGGTCATCGTCAACGCGCTGGCGCACTCCCCGTGGGGCGTCTTCTCCATCGGCATGACCATCCCGATCGCCCTCTTCATGGGCTTCTACCTGCGCGTCCTGCGGCCGGGCCGGGTCACCGAGGTCTCCGTCATCGGCGTCGCGCTGCTGCTGCTCGCCATCGTCGCGGGCGGCTGGGTCGCGGAGTCCTCACTGGCGGGCACCTTCACCCTGGAGAAGGAGACGCTGGTCATCTGGATGATCGCGTACGGGTTCGTGGCGTCCGTGCTGCCGGTGTGGATGCTGCTCGCCCCGCGCGACTACCTCTCCACCTTCATGAAGGTGGGCACCATCGGCCTGCTGGCCGTGGGCGTGGTCGTCTCGATGCCGGTGCTGAGGATGCCCGCGGTCACCGACTTCGCCTCGCGCGGCGACGGCCCGGTCTTCGCCGGCTCGATGTTCCCGTTCGTCTTCATCACCATCGCCTGCGGGGCGCTGTCCGGGTTCCACTCGCTGGTCTCCTCCGGCACCACCCCGAAGATGATCCAGAAGGAGACCCAGGTCAAGGTCATCGGCTACGGCGCGATGCTGACCGAGTCCTTCGTCGCCGTCATGGCGATCATCGCGGCCTGCATCATCGACCCGGGCCTGTACTTCGCCGTCAACTCCCCCGCCGGCGTCGTCGGCGCCACCGTCCAGACCGCCTCCGAGGCGGTCGCCCACTTCGGCTTCGCTATCTCCCCCGAAGCCCTCGCGCAGGCCGCGAAGGACGTGGAGGAGGCCAGCCTGCTGTCCCGTACGGGCGGCGCGCCGACCTTCGCACTCGGAATGTCGGAGATCTTCTCGTCCGTGGTCGGCGGCTCCTCGATGAAGGCCTTCTGGTACCACTTCGCGATCATGTTCGAGGCCCTGTTCATCCTGACCACGGTCGACGCGGGCACCCGCGTGGGCCGGTTCATGCTCCAGGACACCCTCGGCAACGTGCACAAGTCCTTCAAGGACATCAGCTGGAAGCCGGGCGTCTGGCTGGCCAGCGCGATCGTCGTCGGCGGCTGGGGCTACTTCCTGTGGGTCGGCGTCAAGGACCCGCTAGGCGGCATCAACCAGCTCTTCCCGCTGTTCGGCATCGCGAACCAGCTGCTCGCGGCGGTCGCCCTGGCCGTCTGCACCACGCTGCTGATCAAGTCGGGCCGGCTCAAGTGGGCCTGGGTGACGGGTGTTCCGCTGGCGTGGGACGTGGCCGTCACCCTCACCGCCAGCTACCAGAAGATCTTCTCGGACAACCCGAAGATCGGCTTCTTCGCGCAGCGGGACGTCTACCAGGCCGGCATCGACGCCGGGAAGATCCTCAAGCCCGCCAAGAACATGGACGAGATGCACACCGTGGTCACCAACGCCACGGTGGACGGGGTCCTGTCGGTGCTCTTCGCGCTGCTGATCGTCATCGTCCTGCTGGACGCGGCCCGGACCTGCTTCAACGCCGTCCGCAAGCCGGAGTCCGTCACCCTGGCCGAGACCCCCTGGACCGAGTCGAAGATCATCGCCCCGGCCGGGCTGATCGCCACCGCCGAGGAGCGCGCGGAGCTCGCCGCCGCCGGACTCGACTCGGGCGGGGGCCGGGTCAAGGAACCCGTCACGTGACGGGGCTCCGCCGGGCCCTGGACCGGGCCCGGTTCTACGTACGGGAGTTCTCGGGCGAGGCGGCGTACGACCACTACGTCGCCCACGCCCGCACCCACGACCCGGACGCGGAGGTCATGACCCGCCGGGCCTTCGAGCGCGCCCGCACGGACGCCCGCGAGGCGGACCCCCGCGAGGGGTTCCGCTGCTGCTGAACTTGGCTACGCCGAAGGCCCCGCCGCTTCCCGGAGGGGCCTTCGGCTTGGACGGTCAGCGCACCCAGTCCTTGAGGGGCTCGGTCTGGAGGGTGATTCCGACCGGGTCCGGGAGCTTGACTTCCTTGCCGAAGGGAACGGTGCGCACGGTCTCGTAGCCGTTGCCACCGGGGTCGCTGTGGACGAGAACCTGGCACTTGAGCCGGTCGATGAGCAGGTAGACAGGAATTCCGGTCTGCGCATAAGCGCGCGGCTTCTCGGTCCGGTCGCACCGCTCGGTGTCGGAGTCCCACGAGGTCACCTCGACGGCCATCAGGATCGGGCCGGGATCCACCCAGTCACCCTGCCCGACGAACGCGTCCTCGTGCGCCAGAACCCCATCCGGAATGGCGCGGCCCTCGCGGTACTGTTCCGCCTTGATTCCCTGCCCCGGGTGCAACCAGAAGTCCGGGTGGTGCTGCATACAGATCCGCGTCAGCCACAGAATGATCCTCCCGTGGTCCCCGTCTGGCATGGCCTTGCTCCTCAGCACCCCACCGATGAATTCCAGACGCAGCCCCTCCACCTCGCGGGCCGCCATGCGGGCCAGGTGCTCGAACTCTTCGGTCGTCATGTGAGGGCGGACGGTCATCGCAGTCATGCCTCGCTCACCTTCCCCGACGGTGCTGCATCCGACGATAGCGCCGGGCACCGACACCCGTCCTGCACACTCGACCGCATGGACATAGTCATCAGAGCGGCGCGGGCCAACGAGTACGAAGAGCTGGGCGAGCTCACCGCACAGGCCTACCTCCGCGACGAGCTGCTGGACTTCGCCGAGGACGACCCCTACCTGGACCGGCTGCGCGATGTCGCCGGACGGGCCGCCGACGCGGAAGTGATCGTCGCGGAGTACGAGGGCACGCTACTCGGCAATGTGACCTTCGCCCCTCCCGGCAGCCCGCTGGCCCAGGTCGCCGGCCCCCACGAGGCGGAGTTCCGGATGCTGGCCGTCTCCCCCGAGGCCCGCGGCCGGGGCGCCGGCGAGGCCCTGGTGCGGGCCTGCATGGCCCGCGCCCGGGAACTGGACGGGGTGACCCACCTGGTGCTGTCGACCACGGACAAGATGCTGGGAGCGCACCGGATCTACCACCGGCTGGGCTTCGTACGCACCCCGGAGCGGGACTGGTACCCGATCCCGGGCCTTCCCCTGCTCACCTACCGCGTCGAGCTGTAACAGCGCGCCACCGGCGGGCCGCCCCGCCCGAACGACACAACATGTGGGGGCTACCGCGAGCGGTGGCCCCCACATGTATGCTCGTCCTCGCTGTCGTCGCAGGGGAATCCGGTGAGAATCCGGAACTGTCCCGCAACGGTATGAAATGCCCGGACCCGTTCGGGGCATCCGCAAGTCCGAGGACCTGTCGACAGCGCGCCCGGATCGACCGGCCCGGGCGCCGATTCGTCCGGGCCTCGCGGTTGGGCCGGTGGACGTCACGTGGCGCATGCGTTGCCCTGCCAGGCCCGCACTCCCCCGCGTGCGCCCCCTCGCGCCCCGCACCAGCGGTGTTCCCGGAGCCGAGCGAGGGAGAGCTCCCCCCGTGACCATCGCGCCTTCCGCACCGCGCGCCGAGTCCGACCCGTCCGCCTACGAGGGTCCGGGGGCCGCGCTGTTGCGCACGCTCACCGAGCTGACCGCCGACCTGCCCGACACCGACCCCGGCCGGGTCGCCGCCGCCGCGCTGCGCGGCCGCAGCGCCGCCGCCGACGAGGCGGAGCTCCGTACGCTCGCCACCGAGGCGGCCGCCGGGCTGATCTCCGAGGACCCCGCGTACTCCCGGCTCGCCGCCCGGCTGCTGACGCTGGCCGTCCGCGACGAGGCCGCCGGCCAGGGCTCCCTCTCGTTCTCGGGCTCCGTCGAGGTGGGTCACCGCGAGGGCCTGATCGCCGACCGCACGGCGGACTTCGTACGCCTCCACGCGAACCGGCTCGACGCGCTCGTCGAGCACGCGCTCGCCGAGGGCGCCGACGACCGCTTCGGCTTCTTCGGCCTGCGCACCCTGCACAGCCGTTACCTGCTGCGCCACCCGATCACCCGCCAGGTCATCGAGACCCCGCAGTACTTCATGCTGCGCGTGGCCTGCGGCCTCGCCGAGGACGAAAGCGTCCAGGCCGTGGAGGAAGTCGCCTCCCTCTACCGGCTGATGAGCCGCCTCGACTACCTGCCGTCCTCCCCCACCCTCTTCAACTCCGGCACCCGGCACCCGCAGATGTCCTCCTGCTACCTGCTGGACTCCCCGCTGGACGAGCTCGACTCGATCTACGACCGCTACCACCAGGTCGCCCGCCTCTCCAAGCACGCCGGCGGCATCGGCCTGTCCTACTCGCGCATCCGCGCCCGCGGCTCCCTGATCCGCGGCACCAACGGCCACTCCAACGGCATCGTCCCGTTCCTCAAGACGCTGGACGCCTCCGTCGCCGCCGTGAACCAGGGCGGCCGCCGCAAGGGCGCCGCGGCCGTCTACCTGGAGACCTGGCACGCCGACATCGAGGAGTTCCTGGAGCTCCGCGACAACACCGGCGAGGACCAGCGCCGCACCCACAACCTGAACCTGGCGCACTGGGTGCCGGACGAGTTCATGCGCCGCGTGAACGCGGACGCCGACTGGTCGCTGTTCTCCCCGGCCGACGTCCCCGAGCTCGTGGACCTGTGGGGCGACGAGTTCGACGCCGCCTACCGCGAGGCCGAGGCCGGCGGCCTGGCCCGCAAGACCATCCCCGCCCGCGACCTGTACGGCCGGATGATGCGCACCCTCGCGCAGACCGGCCAGGGCTGGATGACCTTCAAGGACGCCTCCAACCGCACCGCGAACCAGACCGCGGAGCCGGGCACCGTCGTCCACTCCTCGAACCTCTGCACCGAGATCATCGAGGTCACCAACGACGGCGAGACGGCCGTCTGCAACCTCGGCTCGGTCAACCTCGGCGCGTTCGTGCTCGCTGAGAAGGGCGACATCGACTGGGAGCGGCTGGACGAGACCGTCCGCACCGCCGTGACCTTCCTCGACCGCGTCGTGGACATCAACTTCTACCCGACCGAGCAGGCCGGCCGCTCCAACGCCCGCTGGCGCCCGGTGGGCCTGGGCGCGATGGGCCTCCAGGACGTCTTCTTCCAGCTGAAGCTGCCCTTCGACTCCCCCGAGGCGAAGGCCCTGTCCACGAAGCTCTCCGAGCGCATCATGCTCGCCGCGTACGAGGCCTCGTGCGACCTGGCCGAGCGCAGCGGCCCGCTCCCCGCCTGGGAGCAGACCCGTACCGCCCGCGGGGTCCTGCACCCCGACCACTACGACGTGGAGCTGAACTGGCCGGAGCGCTGGGACGCGCTGCGCGCCCGGATCGCGAAGTCCGGGATGCGCAACTCCCTCCTCCTGGCCATCGCCCCGACGGCGACCATCGCCTCCATCGCGGGCGTGTACGAGTGCATCGAGCCGCAGGTCTCCAACCTCTTCAAGCGCGAGACGCTGAGCGGGGAGTTCCTCCAGGTCAACGGCTACCTGGTGCAGGAGCTCAAGCGGCTCGGCGTCTGGGACGCCCAGACCCGCGAGGCGCTGCGCGAGTCCAGCGGCTCCGTGCAGGGCTTCGGCTGGATCCCGGCCGAGGTGCGCGCGCTGTACCGCACGGCGTGGGAGATCCCGCAGCGCGGCCTGATCGACATGGCGGCTGCCCGTACGCCGTTCCTCGACCAGTCGCAGTCGCTGAACCTGTTCCTGGAGACGCCGACCATCGGGAAGCTGTCCTCGATGTACGCGTACGCCTGGAAGCAGGGCCTGAAGACCACGTACTACCTGCGCTCGCGCCCGGCGACGAAGATCGCCCGCGCCGCGCAGGCCGCCACCCCGGTGGCGCTCCCGCAGCCCGTCGGCGCCGAAGCCGCCGACGCCGCGGCCCTGGCCGCCGCCGAGGCCGCCGCCGCGGAAGCGCTCGCCTGCTCCCTTGAGAACCCCGAGTCCTGCGAGGCCTGCCAGTAATGAGTTCCACCGCCAAGAACCTGCTCGACCCGGGCTTCGAGCTGACGCTTCGCCCCATGCGCTACCCGGACTTCTACGAGCGCTACCGGGACGCGATCAAGAACACCTGGACCGTGGAGGAGGTCGACCTCCACTCGGACGTCGCCGACCTCGCCAAGCTCACGCCCGGCGAGCAGCACATGATCGGGCGCCTCGTCGCGTTCTTCGCGACGGGCGACTCGATCGTCTCGAACAACCTCGTCCTGACCCTGTACAAGCACATCAACTCCCCGGAGGCGCGCCTGTACCTGTCGCGCCAGCTCTTCGAGGAGGCCGTGCACGTCCAGTTCTACCTGACGCTGCTCGACACTTACCTGCCCGACCCGGACGACCGCGCGGCCGCCTTCGACGCGGTCGAGGAGATCCCCTCGATCCGCGAGAAGGCCCAGTTCTGCTTCAAGTGGATCAACGAGGTCGAGAAGCTGGAGCGGCTGGAGACGAAGGCCGACCGCCGCCGCTTCCTGCTGAACCTGATCTGCTTCGCCGCGTGCATCGAAGGCCTGTTCTTCTACGGGGCGTTCGCGTACGTCTACTGGTTCCGCTCGCGCGGCCTGCTGCACGGTCTGGCCACGGGCACCAACTGGGTGTTCCGCGACGAGAGCGCCCATATGAGCTTCGCCTTCGAGGTCATCGACACCGTCCGCAAGGAGGAGCCGGACCTCTTCGACGACGAGCTCCAGCAGCAGGTCACCGACATGCTGAAGGAAGCCGTCGAGGCGGAGCTCCAGTTCGGCCGCGACCTGTGCGGTGACGGCCTGCCGGGCATGAACACCGAGTCGATGCGCGAGTACCTGGAGTGCGTCGCGGACCAGCGCCTGGTCCGCCTCGGCTTCGCGCCGCTCTACGGCTCGCAGAACCCGTTCTCCTTCATGGAGCTCCAGGGCGTCCAGGAACTGACGAACTTCTTCGAGCGCCGCCCGTCGGCCTACCAGGTCGCGGTCGAGGGCACGGTCGACCTGGACGAGGACTTCTAGGTCCCATCCGGTAGGGCCCGTTCGGGCAGTACCACTTGATAGCGTCCCCGCCCATGGGGAGTTCGACTCGGGTGACCGAGACACCGGGCGGGGGCGCTTCGCCGTTCCCCCCGCC
>NZ_JBHYVM010000065.1:0-11143 GCF_042750105.1 Streptomyces sp. NPDC059443
TTCCACCGTTCCCTGGGCTCCGCCCAGACCCGCGCCTCACCCGCCGGCGAGGCTGGATGTATCCAGCCCCTCCGGCGTTTGAGGAGCAGGGGTCCGGGGGCTGGCCCCCGGCGACGGCGCCGCACGGGCAGGCCGGCGCCGGCCAAATCCAGCCCCGCCGGCGTTTGAGGCGCGGGGGTCCGGGGGCTGGCCCCCGGGGACGGCGACGGTCCGGGGCCCAGGCTCCGCAGGGACCGGCTTCGGGCGGTTACGCCACGGCCGCGCGGATTTCCTCCGCGAAGGCGTGCGCGGAAGCGCGCAGCGCACCGGCGTCGGGGCCGTGCTTCAGGACGCCCCGGGACACGTTCGGGACGACATTGCGGACGGCCGCGCCGAAGACCGCCGGGAGGTCCGCCGCGGTCGCGCCCTGCGCGCCGATGCCGGGGGCCAGCAGCGGCCCGTTGATGTCCAGGTCGAAGGAGGACAGGTCCCCGAGGGTCGCGCCGACGACCGCTCCGAAGGAGCCCATCGGCGAGGCCCCCGCGTTCTCCGCCGCCAGATGCGCCAGCATCGTCGCGCCGATCGACCGGCCGTCCGCCCGCACCGCCCGCTGGACCTCCGCACCCTCCGGGTTCGAGGTCAGGGCCAGGACGAACAGGCCGGCGCCCGAGGCCCGCGCCAGCTCCACCGCCGGGGCGAGGGAGCCGTAGCCCAGGTACGGGGAGACCGTCAGCGCGTCCGAGAACAGCGGCGAGGACGGGGAGAGGAAGGTCTCGGCGTAGGCGGCCATCGTCGAGCCGATGTCACCGCGCTTCGCGTCCATGACCACCAGCGTGCCCGCCGACCGGGCGTCCGCGACCGTCTGCTCCAGGACCGCGATGCCCTTGGAGCCGAACCGCTCGAAGAAGGCCGCCTGCGGCTTGAAGACGGCCACCGAGTCGGCCAGCGCCTCGACCACCGTGCGGGAGAACTTCTCCAGGCCCGCGATGTCGTCGTTCAGGCCCCAGGACGCCAGCAGCGCCGCGTGCGGGTCGATGCCCACGCACAGCGGGCCACGGGTGTCCATCGCCTCGCGCAGGCGCGTACCGAACGGAATCACAGGGGCAGAGGTCACAGCGCGGCCTTTCGGGTTTCGGCGCCCACCGCTTCGGCGAGCGTCGCGTACGGGCTGGCGGCCAGGCGCGCGGCCAGGCCCTTGTGGATGGCGCGGGCGTAGAAGGGACCCTCGTAGATGAACGCGCTGTAGCCCTGGATCAGGCTCGCGCCCGCCAGGATCCGCTGCCAGGCGTCCTCGGCGTTCTCGATGCCGCCGACGCCCACGAGCACCAGGCGGTCGCCGACGCGCGCGTACAGCCGGCGCAGGACCTCCAGCGAGCGCTCCTTGACCGGGGCGCCGGACAGTCCGCCCGTCTCCTTGATCAGGGACGGGGAGGACTTCAGGCCCAGGCCCTCGCGGGCGATGGTGGTGTTGGTGGCGATGATTCCGTCCAGACCCAGTTCCAGGGCCAGGTCGGCGACCGCGTCCACGTCCTCGTCCGCCAGGTCCGGGGCGATCTTGACCAGCAGCGGGACCCGTCGGTCGGTCACCACGCGGTCCGCGGCCTCGCGTACGGCGCTGAGCAGCGGGCGCAGGGACTCCGTGGCCTGGAGGTTGCGCAGGCCCGGGGTGTTCGGGGAGGAGACGTTGACGACCAGGTAGTCGGCGTGGCGGGCGAGGCGCTCGGTGGAGGCGACGTAGTCCGCCACCGCCTCCTCCTCCGGGACGACCTTCGTCTTGCCGATGTTGACGCCGACGACGGTCTTGAAGACCGGGTTGCGGGCGGCCAGGCGCTCGGCGACGGCCGCCGAGCCCTCGTTGTTGAAGCCCATCCGGTTGATCAGCGCGCGGTCCGGGACCAGCCGGAACAGCCGCTTCTTCGGGTTGCCGGGCTGGGGCTCGGCCGTGACCGTGCCGATCTCGATGTGGTCGAAGCCGAGCATCGACATCCCGTCGATGGCGACGGCGTTCTTGTCGAAGCCGGCCGCGAGCCCGAAGGGGCCGTGCATGCGCAGGCCCAGGGCCTCGGTGCGCAGGGCCTCGTAGCGCGGGGCCAGGGAGGCGGCCACGAAGGTGCGGAGCACCGGCGTACGGGCGGCGAGGCGGATCCAGCGGAAGGCCATGTAGTGGGCCTGCTCCGGGTCCATGCGCTTGAAGACCAGGTTGAAGAAGAGTTTGTACATCGTGGAGGAGTTCCCTTGTGCGCTCATGAAGAGGGGGACGACCGTCGCGCATCGCGCTTGACGGTGTCCCCCTCCCCTCTACGGGCCGTACGGGCTGATCGGTACTGCCGCGGAGCTAGTCGCGGGCCGCGATCAGGTGCTCCGCGTGCTCCTGGAGCGAGCGGACGCCCACGTCTCCGCGGTTGAGCGCGTCGATGCCCTGGACGGCCGCGGCGAGCGCCTGGACCGTGGTGAGGCACGGGACGCCCCGCGCCACGGCGGCGGTGCGGATCTCGTAGCCGTCGAGGCGGCCGCCGGTGCCGTACGGGGTGTTGACGATCAGGTCGACCTGGCCGTCGTGGATGAGCTGGACGACGGTCTTCTCGCCGTTCGGGCCCTCGCCCTCGCTGAGCTTGCGCACGACGGTGGCGTTGATGCCGTTGCGGCGCAGCACCTCCGCGGTGCCCGAGGTCGCCATCAGCTCGAAGCCGTGGGCGACGAGCTCGCGCGCCGGGAAGATCATCGAGCGCTTGTCGCGGTTGGCCACCGAGATGAAGCAGCGGCCCTTGGTGGGCAGCGGGCCGTAGGCGCCGGCCTGCGACTTGGCGTACGCCGTGCCGAAGACGGAGTCGATGCCCATGACCTCGCCGGTGGAGCGCATCTCCGGGCCGAGGACCGTGTCGACGCCGCGGCCGTGGATGTCGCGGAAGCGCGACCACGGCATGACGGCCTCCTTGACGGAGATCGGCGCGTCGAGCGGCAGGGTGCCGCCGTCGCCGTTCTTCGGGAGCATGCCCTCTTCGCGCAGCTCGGCGATGGTGGTGCCGAGCGAGATGCGGGCGGCGGCCTTCGCGAGCGGGACCGCGGTGGCCTTCGAGGTGAAGGGGACGGTCCGGGAGGCGCGCGGGTTCGCCTCCAGGACGTAGAGGATGTCACCCGCCATCGCGAACTGGATGTTGATCAGGCCGCGGACGCCGACGCCCTTGGCGATCGCCTCGGTGGAGGCGCGCAGGCGCTTGATGTCGTAGCCGCCCAGCGTGATCGGGGGCAGGGCGCAGGCCGAGTCGCCGGAGTGGATGCCGGCTTCCTCGATGTGCTCCATGACGCCGCCGAGGTAGAGCTCGGTGCCGTCGTAGAGGGCGTCGACGTCGATCTCGATGGCGTCGTCGAGGAAGCGGTCGACCAGCACGGGGCGGGTCGGGGAGATCTCGGTGGATTCGGCGATGTACGAGGACAGCCGGTCCTCGTCGTAGACGATCTCCATGCCGCGGCCGCCGAGCACGTACGAGGGGCGTACGAGGACGGGGTAGCCGATCTCGTCGGCGATGGCCTTGGCGCCGGCGAAGGTGGTGGCGGTGCCGTGCTTGGGGGCGGGCAGGCCGGCGTCGGCGAGGACCTGGCCGAAGGCGCCGCGGTCCTCGGCGGCGTGGATGGCCTCCGGCGGGGTGCCGACGACGGGGACGCCGTTGTCCTTGAGCGCCTGGGCGAGACCCAGGGGGGTCTGGCCGCCGAGCTGGACGATGACACCGGCGATGGGGCCGGCCAGCGACTCGGCGTGGACGATCTCCAGCACGTCTTCGAGCGTCAGCGGCTCGAAGTACAGGCGGTCGGAGGTGTCGTAGTCCGTGGAGACGGTCTCCGGGTTGCAGTTGACCATCACGGTCTCGTAGCCGGCGTCGCTGAGCGCGAAGGAGGCGTGGACGCAGGAGTAGTCGAACTCGATGCCCTGGCCGATGCGGTTCGGGCCGGAGCCCAGGATGATGACCGCGGGCTTCTCGCGCGGGGCGACCTCGGACTCCTCGTCGTACGAGGAGTAGAAGTACGGGGTCTTCGCGGCGAACTCGGCGGCGCAGGTGTCGACCGTCTTGTAGACCGGGCGCACGCCGAGCGCGTGGCGGACCTCGCGGACGACGTCCTCGCGCAGGCCGCGGATCTCGGCGATCTGGGCGTCGGAGAAGCCGTGGCGCTTGGCCTCGGCGAGCAGCTCGGGGTGGAGCTTGTCGGCGGCGGCCAGCTCGTCCGCGATCTCCTTGATGAGGAAGAGCTGGTCGACGAACCAGGGGTCGATCTTCGTGGACTCGAAGACCTCTTCCTGGGTGGCGCCGGCGCGGATGGCCTGCATGACGGTGTTGATGCGGCCGTCGGTCGGGCGGACCGCGGTGGCCAGGAGCTCCGCCTTGTCGCCGACCGGGCCGACGAAGGTGAACTGCGAGCCCTTCTTCTCCAGGGAGCGCAGGGCCTTCTGGAGGGCCTCGGTGAAGTTGCGGCCGATGGCCATGGCCTCGCCCACCGACTTCATGGTGGTGGTGAGGGTGGCGTCGGCGAGCGGGAACTTCTCGAACGCGAAGCGCGGGGCCTTGACGACGACGTAGTCGAGGGACGGCTCGAAGGAGGCCGGGGTCTTCTCGGTGATGTCGTTGGGGACCTCGTCGAGCGTGTAGCCGATGGCCAGCTTGGCGGCGATCTTGGCGATCGGGAAGCCGGTGGCCTTCGACGCGAGCGCCGAGGACCGCGAGACGCGCGGGTTCATCTCGATGACGATGATCCGGCCGTCGACCGGGTCGATCGCGAACTGGATGTTGCAGCCGCCGGTGTCGACGCCGACCTCGCGGATGATCGCGATGCCGATGTCGCGCAGCCGCTGGTACTCGCGGTCGGTGAGCGTCATCGCCGGGGCGACGGTGATGGAGTCGCCGGTGTGGACGCCCATCGGGTCGAAGTTCTCGATGGAGCAGACGACGACGACGTTGTCCTTGGTGTCGCGCATCAGCTCCAGCTCGTACTCCTTCCAGCCGAGGATGGACTCCTCCAGGAGCACCTCGGTGGTCGGGGAGAGCATGAGGCCCTGGCCGGCGATGCGGCGCAGCTCTTCCTCGTCGTGGGCGAAGCCGGAGCCGGCGCCGCCCATGGTGAAGGAGGGGCGGACGACGACGGGGTAGCCGCCGAGGGTGTCGACGCCCGCGATGATGTCGTCCATCGTGTGGCAGATGACCGAGCGGGCGGACTCGCCGTAGCCGATCTTCGCCTTGACGGCCTCGACGACGCCCTTGAAGAGCTCGCGGTCCTCGCCCTTGTTGATGGCCTCGACGTTGGCGCCGATCAGCTCGACGCCGTACTTCTCCAGCACACCCTGCTCGTGCATGGAGATGGCGGTGTTGAGCGCGGTCTGGCCGCCCAGGGTCGGGAGCAGCGCGTCGGGGCGCTCCTTCGCGATGATCTTCTCGACGAACTCGGGGGTGATCGGCTCGACGTACGTGGCGTCGGCGATCTCCGGGTCGGTCATGATCGTGGCGGGGTTGGAGTTCACCAGGATGACCCGCAGGCCCTCGGCCTTGAGGATCCGGCAGGCCTGGGTTCCGGAGTAGTCGAACTCGGCGGCCTGGCCGATGACGATCGGGCCGGAGCCGATGACCAGGACGGACTGGATATCGGTGCGCTTAGGCACGCTCGGCCTCCATCAGATTTACGAAGCGGTCGAAGAGGTACGCGGCGTCGTGCGGGCCGGCAGCCGCCTCGGGGTGGTACTGGACGGAGAAGGCCGGCTGGTCGAGCAGCTGGAGGCCTTCCACGACGTTGTCGTTCAGGCAGACGTGGGAGACCTCGGCGCGCCCGTAGGCGGTGTCCGAGACCTTGTCGAGGGGCGCGTCCACGGCGAAGCCGTGGTTGTGCGCGGTGATCTCGACCTTGCCGGTGGTGCGGTCCTGCACCGGCTGGTTGATGCCGCGGTGGCCGTACTTCAGCTTGTAGGTGCCGAAGCCGAGCGCGCGGCCCAGGATCTGGTTGCCGAAGCAGATGCCGAAGAGCGGGGTCTTGCGGGCGAGGACGCCCTGCATGACGGAGACCGCGTGGTCGGCGGTGGCCGGGTCGCCCGGGCCGTTGGAGAAGAACACGCCGTCCGGGTTCACCGCGTAGATGTCCTCGGCGGTGGCGGTGGCGGGCAGGACGTGGACCTCGATGCCGCGCTCGGCCATCCGGTGCGGGGTCATGCCCTTGATGCCGAGGTCCACGGCGGCCACGGTGAACTTCTTCTCACCGATGGCGGGGACGACGTACGTCTCCTTGGTGGCGACCTCGGCGGAGAGGTTCGCGCCCTTCATCTGCGGGGCTTCCTGGACACGGGCGAGCAGCGCCGCGTCATCGGCGATCGAGGCGCCGGAGAAGATGCCGACGCGCATGGCGCCGCGCTCGCGCAGGTGGCGGGTCAGCGCCCGGGTGTCGATGCCGGAGATCCCGACGACGCCCTGCTTGACGAGCTCCTCGTCCAGCGAGCGCTGCGAGCGCCAGTTCGAGGGGACCCGTGCGGGGTCGCGTACGACGTACCCGGCGACCCAGATGCGGGAGGACTCGGGGTCCTCGTCGTTGACGCCGGTGTTGCCCACGTGCGGGGCGGTCATCACGACGACCTGCCGGTGGTACGACGGGTCGGTGAGGGTCTCCTGGTAGCCGGTCATGCCGGTGGAGAACACGGCCTCGCCGAAGGTCTCCCCCACAGCGCCGTAGGCGCGGCCGCGGAAGATGCGGCCGTCCTCCAGGACGAGTACGGCGGGAGCTTTGGCTGCTCCCCTGGTGGAGGTCGTCATCGTTCGGCGCCTTCCGTCGTGGTGAGTGAGTGGTTCGTGTTCGTCAAGTTCATCGCGTTGACCGCCTCGACCCAGGCGGCGTGTTCCGCCGCGCGGTCGGAGCGGAATCCGGAGTCGATCAGCCTGTCGCCGTGCGCCCATGTGACGACGAGGAGACCGCCCTCGGTGAGTACCTTGCCCGCGATTCCCTTGTCGAGGCGGGCGCCGCGCAGTTGCGCGGCCGGTACGAAGAAGTCGGTGGCACCCGGACGGACCACGTCGAGCCCCGCGTCGGTGAGCGTGAGCTCCACCCGGCTGCGGATGCCCAGGCCGTGGGCGACGATCCGGTCGAGCCATTGCCCCGCGGTGGTGGACCCGTGGTACCGGCCGGTCAGGGCCAGCCGGTGCTCGGGGAGACCGCCGGGGGCGGCGGGCAGCTCCGGCAGATCGCTCTGCAGGGTGCCGCGCCATTTCCAGCCCTGCCGCATCAGCCAGTACACGAACGCGATGAAGACGAGCAGACCGATCACCCACGCGATGCGGGCGCCCCAGTCCGTCACCTCCGCCGACTGCCGTTCGGCTGCCTCGGCGGCCAGTTGGATTACTGCAGGTGTCACGCCAGCGTCCCGTCCACGACCGTTGCCCGGCCCCGCAGGAAGGTGTGAGTGACGCGCCCCGGCAGCTCACGGCCCTCGTAAGGCGTGTTGCGGCTGCGGGAGGCGAAGTGTGCGGGGTCCACGACACCACGGTACGAGGTATCGACCAAGGTCAGGTTCGCGGGTTCACCTGCCGAGACGGGGCGTCCGTGGTTCGGGAGGCCGCCGATGCGCGCCGGAGCGAAGGACATCCGCTCGGCGACGCCCGCCCAGTCGAGCAGTCCGGTCTCCACCATCGTCTGCTGGACGACGGCGAGCGCGGTCTCCAGGCCCACCATGCCCATGGCGGCGGCGGCCCACTCGCAGTCCTTGTCCTCGTGCGGGTGCGGGGCGTGGTCGGTGGCGACGATGTCGATCGTGCCGTCGGCGAGCGCCTCGCGCAGGGCCAGCACGTCGCGCTCGGTGCGCAGCGGCGGGTTGACCTTGTAGACCGGGTTGTACGAGCGGACGAGCTCGTCGGTGAGGAGCAGGTGGTGCGGGGTGACCTCGGCGGTGACGTCGATGCCGCGGGACTTGGCCCAGCGGACGATTTCGACGGAGCCGGCGGTGGAGAGGTGGCAGATGTGCACGCGGGAACCGACGTGCTCGGCGAGGAGCACGTCACGGGCGATGATCGACTCCTCGGCGACGGCCGGCCAGCCGCCCAGACCCAGCTCGGCGGAGACGATGCCCTCGTTCATCTGGGCGCCCTCGGTGAGGCGGGGCTCCTGGGCGTGCTGGGCGACGACTCCGCCGAAGGCCTTCACGTACTCCAGGGCGCGGCGCATGATCACGGCGTCGTCCACGCACTTGCCGTCGTCGGAGAAGACGGTGACGCGGGCGGCGGACTCGTGCATGGCGCCCAGCTCGGAGAGCTGCTTGCCCTCCAGGCCGACGGTGACGGCGCCGATGGGCTGCACGTCGCAGTAGCCGGATTCCTTGCCCAGGCGCCACACCTGCTCGACGACGCCGGCGGTGTCGGCGACGGGGAAGGTGTTGGCCATCGCGAAGACGGCGGTGTAGCCGCCGGAGGCGGCGGCGCGGGTGCCGGTGAGGACGGTCTCGGAGTCCTCGCGGCCGGGCTCGCGCAGGTGGGTGTGGAGGTCGACGAGGCCCGGGAGGAGGACCTTGCCCCCGGCCTCGATGACGGTCGCGTCGCCGGCTTCCAGGTTCTCGCCCACGGCGGCGACGGTCTCGCCCTCGATCAGGACGTCCTGGACGTCGCCACCGAGTACCTTCGCCCCACGGATAAGGATCTTGCTCATGGTTACTTGGTCTCCTCGGTGCGGGGCGTGCTCGTGGTGGTGACGGCGGGCTCGGAGCCTCCGAGCAGCAGGTACAGGACGGCCATGCGGATCGAGACCCCGTTGGCGACCTGCTCGACGACCGTGCAGCGGTCGGAGTCGGCGACCTCGGCGGTGATCTCCATGCCGCGGACCATCGGGCCGGGGTGCATGACGATGGCGTGCTCGGGCATCCGCGCCATGCGGGCGCCGTCCAGGCCGTAGCGGCGGGAGTACTCGCGCTCGGTCGGGAAGAAGGCCGCGTTCATCCGCTCGCGCTGCACCCGCAGCATCATGACGGCGTCGGACTTCGGCAGCACCGCGTCCAGGCTGTACGAGATCTCGCACGGCCAGGCCTCGACCCCGACGGGCACGAGGGTGGGCGGGGCGACCAGGGTGACCTCGGCGCCGAGGGTGTGCAGCAGCTGGACGTTGGAGCGGGCGACCCGGCTGTGCAGGACGTCGCCGACGATGGTGATCCGCCGGCCGTTCAGGTCCTTGCCGAGCCCCGCGTCCTTGCCGACCAGGCGGCGGCGCATGGTGAAGGCGTCGAGCAGCGCCTGGGTGGGGTGCTCGTGGGTGCCGTCACCGGCGTTGATCACCGGGGCGTCGATCCAGCCGGAGTTCGCGAGCCGGTAGGGGGCGCCGGAGGCGTGGTGGCGGATGACGACCGCGTCGACGCCCATGGCCTCAAGGGTCTGGGCGGTGTCCTTGAGGGACTCGCCCTTGGAGACGCTGGAGCCCTTGGCCGCGAAGTTGATGACGTCGGCGGAGAGCCGCTTCTCGGCGGCTTCGAAGGAGATCCGGGTGCGGGTGGAGTCCTCGAAGAACAGGTTGCAGATGGTGCGGCCGCGCAGGGTGGGCAGCTTCTTTATCGGCCGGTCCGCGACGCGGGCCATCTCCTCGGCGGTGTCGAGGATGAGGACGGCGTCGTCGCGCGTGAGGTCGGCGGCCGAGATGAGGTGGCGCTTCATCCGGGTACTCCGTACGTCGGTGTGGTCAGAGCGGTGGGGAGGGCAGACGGGCGGGCCGGCTGACGGACTGGTGTGCGGGCAGGGCAGGCCCGGGAGCGGACCCTCCGGGGGCCCGCACTCGTAGGGGCTACTGCCCGCCCGCTGCCCGGGCGGTCCGCTGGCCGAGCAGTACGGCGTCGCGGCCGTCCTCCTCCTGGAGCTGGACCGACACGTTCTCCCGCAGCGACGTGGGGAGGTTCTTGCCGACGTAGTCGGCGCGGATCGGCAGTTCGCGGTGGCCGCGGTCGACGAGGACCGCGAGCTGCACGGCGCGGGGGCGGCCGAGGTCGCCGAGGGCGTCGAGGGCGGCGCGGATGGTGCGGCCGGAGAACAGGACGTCGTCGACGAGGACGACCAGGCGTCCGTCGATGTCGTCGCCGGGGATCTCGGTGCGGCCGATCGCACGGGCCGGCTTCATCCGCAGGTCGTCGCGGTACATGGTGATGTCGAGGGAACCGACCGGGATCTTGGCACCGGTGATCTCTTCGAGCTTGGCCGCCAGCCTGCGGGCCAGGTACACGCCGCGGGTGGGAATGCCGAGGAGCACCACGTCGTCGGCGCCCTTGGCGCGTTCGACGATCTCGTGGGCGATGCGGGTCAGGACCCGTGCGATGTCCTGTGCGTCGAGAACGGGACGCATGACACCGGTATCGGGATCAGGATCGTGCTGAGTGTCCATGAAAAGGACCTCCTTCTCCGCCTCACGGGACGGACCTTAAAGGACGTCTGATGTACGCGTCCCACGGTACCAGGGGGATTCCCGCGAACTCGCATCGGGGCAGCCCAGGACCCCTCTTAAGTGGGCGTTGGTGACCATTCGGCTTGACGCATCCAAGTAACGCTGCGTAACCTCACAGTGAGTTACCAGCCGCGCGGCGGAGCCGCACTCTTGTCACAGCGTCCGGGAGCGTTATGTCCAGCGAATACGCCAAACAGCTCGGGGCCAAGCTCCGCGCCATCCGCACCCAGCAGGGCCTTTCCCTCCACGGTGTCGAGGAGAAGTCCCAGGGCCGTTGGAAGGCCGTGGTGGTCGGTTCTTACGAGCGCGGAGACCGCGCCGTGACCGTCCAGCGCCTTGCCGAGCTGGCGGACTTCTACGGGGTGCCGGTGCAGGAGCTGCTGCCGGGCACGACCCCCGGCGGAGCGGCCGAGCCGCCGCCGAAGCTGCGCCTCGACCTGGAGCGCCTGGCCCACGTACCCGCGGAGAAGGCCGGCCCGCTCCAGCGTTACGCGGCGACCATCCAGAGCCAGCGCGGGGACTACAACGGCAAGGTGCTCTCGATCCGCCAGGACGACCTGCGCACCCTCGCCGTCATCTACGACCAGTCCCCCTCGGTCCTGACCGAACAGCTGATCAGCTGGGGCGTGCTGGACGCGGACGCGCGTCGCGCGGTGGCGCACGAGGACATCTAGTCCGCGGCAGTACCGGGCCCTGGCCCAGCAGAAACGTTACCGGCGGGTGCCGGGTGCCGAGA
>NZ_JBHYVM010000066.1:0-10937 GCF_042750105.1 Streptomyces sp. NPDC059443
GGCGCGGGGTCTGGGGCGGAGCCCCAGGGAACGGTGGAAGGGCGGGTAGGGGACAGGCTCCGCGCAGCGGCACACCCGCAGCCGGGGCCTGTCCCCTACCCGTCAGAGCCCCAGCTCCCGCCGGAAGAACGCCAGTTCCTGCACCATGATCTTCTCCCGCACTCCGCCGGGGGTCATATGCGTGACCCCCGGCAGGGCCAGCAGCGCATGAGGACGCCCCGCATCCGTCAGCGCCCGCGACAACCGCAGCGTGTGCGCGGGATGCACATTGTCGTCGGCCAGCCCCGTCACCAGCAGCAGCGGCCGCGAAAGCCCCGCCGCGTCCGCGAGGAGCGAGTCCCGCTCGTACACCTCGGGGTGCTCCGCCGGCAGGCCCAGGTACCGCTCGGTGTACGCCGTGTCGTAGTGCCGGAAGTCCGTCGGCGCGGCCCCCGCCGCGGCCGCGTGGAAGACGTCCGGCCGCCGCAGCACCGCGAGCGCGGACAGGTACCCGCCGTACGACCACCCGCGGATCCCGACCCGGCCGAGGTCGAGGTCGGCGTGCCGTTCCCCGAGCGCCCGCAGCGCCGCGACCTGGTCGTCCAGGGTGACGTCCGAGAACCCCCGGTACATGGCGTGCGTGAACCGCGGGGAGACGTACGCCGTGCCCCGGTTGTCGATGGTCACCACGGCGAACCCCTGGTCGGCCCACCACTGCCGGTGCTGCCAGCGTCGCGGCTCCGCGCAGACGTCCTGCGCGCCGGGGCCGCCGTAGCTGTCGAGCAGGACGGGCAGCCGGGTGCCGGGTACGTGCCCGCGCGGCAGCACGATTGCGGTGGGGATCCCGTGCTCGGTGACCCGCTCCAGCACCGGGACCACCCGGTACGGCATCGGCTGCGACAGGTCCCCCGGAGTGAACTCCCGCCCGTCCGCGGTCCGCAGGACCCGCCGGATCCCGTCGGCGTCGGCGGAGGTCAGCAGCAGCGCCCCGCCGGCCCCCTGGACCGAGTGCACCCCGGGTCCGTCCGCGAGCGGGCTCAGCTCGCCGGTGTCCGGATCCAGGAAGAACACCTGCTGTTCGGAGGGGTCGCGCCGGGCGCCCTCGATCAGCAGCCGGTCCCCGTGGGCTCCGGCCACCCGGCGGACCTGGAGCTCGTCGCCGGTCAGGAGCACCCCGTCCACCGCGAGCCCGCGGGCCGCCCCGCCCGGGGTGTCGGCGCTGGTCAGCATCCGCCCGTCGGGGAGCCGCGCCGGGGTGCCGGGGACCATGGGGTCCACCCACCGCGGGTCCGTGGTGCGCGACAGCTCCCGGGTCCGCCCGGTGGCCGGGTCGGCGGAGAGCAGCACGACGCGCTGCTGGAGCCGGTCCTGCACGGTCAGCAGGATCTCCCCGGGCGACTCCCAGCCGGCGTCGGAGACGTACGGGTAGGTCAGCGCGTCCCAGTCGAGCCGTACGGGGCCGCGGCCCGGCCCGAAGATCCACAGCTGCACGTCCGCGTTGGGGCCGCCCGCCTCGGGGTACGCGAAGTCCTCGGCCGCCAGCTCCGGGTGCGCCGGGTCGGCGAACCAGCGCCGCTGGAGGGCGGATTCGTCGACGCGGGCGGCGAGCAGGCTCTCCCCGTCGGGGGACCACCAGTGCCCCCGGGAGCGCCCGAGCTCCTCGGCGGCCGCGAACTCGGCGAGGCCCCAGCGGGCTCCGTCCTCGGGGCTGATCCGGCCGCCGGGGGCGGCGTACAGGGCGTCGTCGGCCACGTACGCGACGCGGGAGCCGTCGGCGTTGGGGCGGGGATCGAAGGCGGGCCCGGCGACCGGGACCTCCTTGGGCTGAGCGGGCTGCGCGGGCTCCCCGGTCCGTCCCGCTCCGGAGGCGCACGTGACCTCGTACAGCCGCCCGTACAGCGGGAACACCGCGCGCAGGCCGTCGCCGGAGAGCGCGTACGAGCCGATCCCGGCGGCGACGAGCCGGGTCCGCTCGCGCAGGCGGCGCTCGGCGACGGGCAGCGGCGGGGGTACGGCCTCGGAGGACAGCTCGGGGCACAGTTCGCGGGGGTCGGCGAGCCGGGTTTCGGCGCCGGTGGCGGTGTCCAGGACCCAGAGGGCGTCGAGGGGGTCGGTGGGTCCGGTGGAGCGGAGGAACCAGAGGAGCCGGCCTTCGTCGCCGAAGGCGAAGGCGCGCGGGGCGCCGTAGGTGAACCGGGCGGTGCTCGCGGAGAGCCTGAGGAAGTCATCCATGCGATCCATGGAGTTAGTGTGTCATGTGAAATACCACATAACACATGCCACATAGACTAGGCCGTTCGAGTGGTGTCCCTTGGGGCGCGGGCTTAGCGTCGAAAAGGTGGACCCGAACGCTACGCCGAGCACCACCAGCACTGGGACCAACGGCAAGGTCCGAGGAAGCGGACACGGCCTCGCCCTGCTCGTGATCGCCTCCTGCCAACTCATGGTCGTTCTCGACATCACCATCGTGAACATCGCGCTGCCGCACATCCAGACGGCCCTCGGCTTCTCCACGGAGAGCCTGTCCTGGGTGGTCAACGCCTACACCCTTACCTTCGGCGGCCTGCTGCTCCTCGGCGGGCGCACCGGCGACATCCTCGGCCGGCGGCGCGTCTTCATGTTCGGCGTACTGCTCTTCGGCCTGGCCTCACTGCTGGGCGGACTCGCCCAGAACGCCGGTCAGTTGATGGGCGCCCGCGCCCTCCAGGGCGTCGGCGGAGCCATCGCCTCGCCGACCGCGCTCGCGCTGATCACCACCACCTTCAAGGAAGGCCCCGAACGCAACCGGGCGTTCGGGGTGTTCGCCGGCGTCTCGGCGGGCGGCGGCGCGATCGGGCTGCTCGCGGGCGGCCTCCTCGTGGAGTGGCTGAACTGGCGGTGGGTGCTCTTCGTCAACGTCCCCATCGCCGTGCTGATCGCCCTGGCCACCCCGAAGGTGATCCGCGAGTCGGAACGCCATCCCGGACACTTCGACTTCGTGGGCGCCCTGCTCTGCACGCTCGGCATGGTCTCGCTGGTCTACGGATTCATCCGCGCCTCTCAGGACGGCTGGCGGGACGGGCTGACGCTCGCCTCCTTCGCGGTCGCCGTGGTCCTGCTGAGCCTCTTCGTGATCAACGAGCGGCGCTCGCCACAGCCGATCACCCCGCTGCACATGTTCGCGGACCGCAACCGGGCCGGGACCTACGCGATCATGCTCTTCTTCGCCTGCGCGATCTTCGGCATGTTCTTCTTCCTGACCCTGTTCGTGCAGAACGTGCTGGGCTTCAGCCCGCTGCGGGCCGGACTGGCCTTCCTGCCGGTCAGCGCGATGATCGCGGTGATGGCGGGGATCACCTCCCAACTGCTCCCGAAATTCGGGCCGAAGCCGTTCATGGTGGCGGGATCCCTGTGCGCGGCCGGCGGACTGGCCTGGCTCACGCGGACCGACATCCACTCGACGTACCTGGGCAGCATCCTGGGCCCGATCCTGGTCTTCGCCGCGGGCATGGGCATGCAGTTCGTGTCCCTGACCCTGATGGCGCTGTCGAACGTCCCCGAGCGGGAGTCGGGCGCGGCCTCCGGGCTGCTCAACTCGATGCAGCAGGTGGGCGGCTCGCTCGGACTGTCCATCCTGGTCACGGTCTTCGGCACGGCCAGCCGCAACGAGGCCAAGGGGCAGGTGGGTTCCTTCCTGCGCGACTCGACGCCGGAGCAGAAGGCCTTCTTCGCCCGCACCAAGCAGTTCCCGAAGCCGTGGAGCGATCAGGTCCTCACCTCGGGCGTCAGCGCCGCTTTCGTGGCGGCGGCCGCGTTCACCCTGGTCACGGCGCTGATCGCGCTCTTCGTCATCCAGGTCAGACCCTCGGACCTCGCCCGCCTCCAGGGCAACCACACCCCGGCGCCGACGAAGGCCTGACCGGCCCCCGGGCGCCCGGGGGCCGGCGGCGCCAACCGCCTACTACTCGTCTACTACTCGCCTGCGCGCCGTATCCGGCAGCGCGCCGGGCCCACGGTGTTCAGGGTGATCCCGGCGCTGACCGCGATATCGGTGTCCACGGCCTCGAACTCGTACTCCCGCAGGATCATCGCCAGCGCGACCACCGACTCCAGCATCGAGAAGTGCTGTCCGATGCAGGCGCGCGGGCCCCCGCCGAAGGGGAACCAGGCGTAGCGCGGCCTGGCCGCCTCCGCCTCCGGGGTGAATCGGTCGGGGTCGAAGCGCTCCGGGTCCGGCCAGTAACGGGGGTGGCGGTGGGTCACCCACGGAGCCACGATCACGTCCGCGCCCGCCGGGATGGTGTGGCCGTCCACCTCGGCCGCCGCGACCGAGCGACGGCCGATGATCGGGGCCGCCGGGTAGAGCCGCATGGCCTCCTTGAGCACCTGGGTGAGGTACGGGAGCCGGTCGAGGTCGGCGGCCCCGGGCGTACGGTCGCCCAGGACCGCGGTGATCTCGGCGCGGGCCCGGTCCTGCGACTCGGGGTGGCGGGCCAGCAGGTGGAGGGAGAAGGAGAGCGAGGTGGCGGTCGTCTCGTGCCCCGCGAGCAGGAAGATCAGTACCTGTTCGCGCAGTTCGTTGGCGTCGAACTCCGCGTCCTGCGCGCTCGTGGCGGCCGCGAGCAGCGACAGCAGGTCTTCACCCTCGCCCTCGGCGGCGGGACCTCCCCGGCGCTGGGCGATGATCTTGTCGCAGACCCCGTACAGCTCGTCCAGCGCGGCGTCCGCCCGCTTGTTGGCCGGCGTGGGCCAGTTGCGGGGGACGTTCACGGGGGAGTAGCCGCGGCGCAGCACGTACTCGGTGATGACCGGAAAGCATCGGTCCACGACGTCTACGGTGGCTTCCACATCGGCGCCGAAGAGGATCCGGGCGACCGCGCGCAGGGCGAGGGCCATCATCTCGTCCGAGACGTCGACGATGCCGTCCGGGAACCGCTCCCAGGTGCTGAGGGTCGACGCGGTCTCCGAGGCGACGGCCTCGGCGTACCCGTCCACCCGGCGCTTGGTGAACAGCGGCTGGACCAGCCGCCGTTGGCGCAGGTAGTCCTCGTCCTGGCTGGTCAGCAGGCCGTTGCCGAGGGCGTCCCGGACCTCTTGGTATATGGCGTTGTCCTTGCGGAAGTTGGCCGCCTGCGAGGCCAGCACCTGCTGGACCCCCTCCGCCGAGAACACGCAGTGCAGCTCGGCGCGCAGTCCCGGCGGGCCGGCCGTGACCCGGACGACGTCGCCGTGCTCGTGGTGCGCGCGCAGATACGTACCGAGCGAATCCGCCTTGAGGTCGGCGAGGGACCCGAGCAGCGGTGCGCCCGCGAGCCGGGGTGTCTCCGTGGTCCGCGTACCGGCGTCCGTGCCTGTGCGTGCTGTTCCCGTTGTTGCCATGGCTCCGCCCTCAGAATGTACTGACGGCCCGATTCTCCAGGTGGGCGCGGCCCCGGGCGAGGGTCGCGGCGCCATCCGGCCGAATACCGCCGCTCCCCTTCTCCTCCTCTTCTCCTCCCCCGGCCGCCTACTTGTCGCAGGCGATGCCGTCGTTGTCCCGGTCGAGACGCTTGTCGTAGCCGGGCTGCCCGCGCCGCATGGGGGCCGCGCCGGCGGCCTTGGCCTCGGCGCAGCTCTTGTAGCTGACGTCGTCCTTGGGGCCGGGAGCCGGGGTCGGACTGGACTTGGGCTTCGGGTTGGCCTGGGGCGGTGTCGGGGTGGGCGCGCGGCTCGGGCTCTTGCCGGGGTGCAGGGTGGCGCCGGCCTTCTCCGGGCACGGGGTCCCTGGCGCGGTGAGCGAGATCTCGACCGAGGTGGTGTCCGGCACGGGGCTTTCGGCCGCCGGAGTCTGGAAGCAGACCGTCCACTGGGCGTGGTCGGTGGCGAGCGGGACGTCGACGTACGCACTGCGGACCTCGACCGGCTTGCTGGTCAGCCCCTTGACGAGGACCTCGGCCTCGGCGTCCTTCTTGCCGATGAGCGCGGGCATGCCGGGCTTGGCGATGGAGCTCGGCGTGGGCGGAGCCCCCGGTTTGTCGGCACCCTTCGGCGCGGCCTTGTCCTCGCACCCGGCGACGAGCAGCACGACGGCTCCCACGGTGGCCGCTATGGCGACGCTCCGACGGTGAAACATGAATGACCCCCCAGATCAACGGCGTGGAACCGCCGTAGCCTAGTCGCGCGGGGGACGGGCGCTGAGGCGAAGGATCGTTCCGCCTCCAACTCGACCTGTAATCAAGGGAGTCGAGGTGCAAGGCGACACGCTCACCTTAGAGTGAGGATCCCGCCGCGGGCGCCGCGGGGCCGCCAGGGTGAGGGCATGATCACTTCCGCTCTGCGCCGACGCGTCGTCGTCCTCGCGACCGTCCTCGCCGCAGCTCTGTTGCCGCCGGTTTCGGCTTCCGCCTCCGTCCACGCGGCGGCGCCCGCGAACTCATGTCCCCGGGTCCAGAACCACCTGTTCGCCGCCGCCGACGAGAGCGTGGAGATCGAGCGGATCACCCCGTCCCCGTCCTGGCGGATCAACTGCAAGCAGCTCTACCGCTCGGACGGCCGCCCGCCGGAGGTGGTCTTCGAGGAGGGCTTCCTCCCCAGGGACACCCGCAACGGCCAGTACGACATCGAGAGCTACGTCCTGGTCAACCAGCCCTCCCCCTACGTCTCCACGACCTACGACCACGACCTGTACAAGTCCTGGAAGAGCGGCTGGAACTACTACATCGACGCCCCGGGCGGGGTGGACGTCAACCAGACCATCGGCGACACCCACAAGTACGCCCGCCAGGTCGAGGTCGCCTTCCCGGGCGGCATCGAGCGCTCGTTCATCGTGGCGGTCTGCCGGGTCGACACCGTGAAGAAGGTCGAGGTCATGGACGAATGCCGGGACAACCCCCACTACCAGCCCTGGCGCGCCAACTACCCGGGCTGACCCCTCTCGCGGCCGGGGCTCCCGTCACCCTCCACTCGGAGTGTCGGGGGCCCCGGCCACACGCCGACAGGGCCCAGCGGCAGCCATCACCCGATGATGGCGTCGAGCTCCACTTCGACGAGCCAGTCGGCGTCGATGAAATGGGAGACCTCCACGAACGTGCAGGCGGGACGGACCGACGCGAACCGCTCACCGTGCGCCCGCGCGGCTTCCTTCCACGTCGTCACGTCGGTGAGCATGATGCGGGTCCGCACCACGTCCCCCAGCGACGCCCCCGCCTCGTTCAGCGCGGCTTCGGCGATGTCCAGACACCTGACGCTCTGGGCGTAGACGTCACCCCGCCCCACGGTCCCCCCGTCGTCCCCGATGGGAGCGGTCCCGGCCACCACGACGTGCGCGCCCTTGCGAACCGCCCGGGAAAACCCGATCCGCGGTTCGAGCGGCGACCCGGAACCGACGTTCTGCCGATCATGATCCATGGCCCCATATTCGCAGCACACACCGTCAGTTCTCCAGATAAGCGGCAACCCCCGACCGGCGCGCGCGGTCGATCACCCCGAGCCGGCCGAAGTTCGCGGGCGACATGATCTTCTCCCACTCGTCCACCGACAGGACGCGGTACTCACTGTGCTCGGCCGGGTCCAGGACCACGGCTTCGATCTGCTCGTCCGTGAGGACGCCGCCGTCGAAGACGAAGCCGATGTGGCTGGTGTGCCACGCTTCCCCGCGCGGGGCGATGAAGTGGGTCCCGAGAAGCCTTTGCGGACCGGTGAAGATGATGCCCGTCTCCTCCAGACACTCCCTCACCGCGCACTCCCACGGAGTCTCACCGTGGTCCCGGTTCCCGCCCGGCCACTGCCAGACTTCAGTGGAGTAGGTGGCCCTGAGCTGGAAGGGCCGGCCGGCCGCGTCCGTGAAGTACAGACAGGCGTACGAGGTGGCCGGTGGAAGCGTCGCGATGTAATCGCGCGGCGGCAGCCACGTCATGATGCGGCTCCTTCGGCCCGGGCGGTCACGAGCAGAGTGCCGAGGTCGAGCGGATCCGGGGCCGGGTGCACCTGTGCGCGGACGCGCCCGAAGCCCGACTCGATGAGCATGTCCTGCCACATTTCCGGTGTGTACGACCAGCGCCTGACGGTGATGGGCCGGCCGCGCAGGGCTCCGGGGTACATGCCCTGGGGGCCGTAGCAGCCCTCCACCGCCGGTGCGTGGCTGAAGAGGAGAGTCCCCTCAGGGGTGAGCACCGAGCGGATCAAGGGCAGCAGGATGCGGGGGTCGTTGAACCACACCGCCCCGAAACGGGAGATCACCGCGTCGAAGGACTCCGTGGTGCTGGTGAGGTACTCGATGACGTCCCGCTGCTCGAACCGGGCGTCCATGCCCTCGCACCGCTCGCGGGCCCGCTCCAGGTGGGCGGGGGCGAGGTCGATGCCGGTGACGGGGATGCCCCGGCGGGCGAAGTGGACCAGCTCCTTCGCGTCACCGCAGCCCAGCTCCAGCACGCTCTTCGGATGGCCGGCGAGGTCGAGGCCGGGGCCGTGTTCCTCGTACTGGGTCCATCCGCGGAACCTGGTGTCGTCGGGCCATTCGGTGATGCCCCAGCCCTCGGCGTAGTCGTCCCAGTAGCTCTGACGCGTCATATGGCGCTCCGGTCGGTAGACGTGCCTCCAGACTCGGGGTTTTCAGCGACGCCGGGTACCCGGGGCCAGAGGGTTTCGGCCGGTGACCGGACAGGTGGTCAGCTGTCCAGTGAGAGTGCGTTCTTGGCGTGCGCGACGGATTCCTCCGAGGCGGGTCCGCCGGGGTTCTCGGTGGCCAGGGCCTGGTTGAGGGTGACGAAGGGGCGCATCCGCTGCTCGTAGCGGGCGTACGCGGTGTGGTGGTCGCCGTCGGCCCGGGCGAGGCAGCCGGCCAGCACATGGGCGCCCACCAGAGCCAGGCTGGTGCCCTGCCCCGAGAGGGGGGAAGGGCAGTAGCCGGCGTCTCCGAGTAGGGTCACCCGACCCCGCGACCACTGGTCCATGCGGATCTGGGCCATGGCGTCGCAGTAGAAGTCGGGTGCCTTCCGGGCGGCCTCGGCCAGGCGGGTCCCTTCCCACCGCATCGACGCGAGCTTGTCCACGACGAGCCGCCGCAGCGTGCCACCGTCGCGGAGGCCGTGCGCGAGGGGGGCGGATGCGAAGCCGAAGGCGATCCTGAGCTCGGTGTTGTCGCGCACGGGCATGATGCCGAAGCCCGCGTCGCCGTCCCGGAGCCACAGCTGCCAGTCGTCCAGGCCGAGGAAGTTGTCCGCGCTGAACACCGAGAGGTAGCTCCCCAGGTGGTGGGCGAAACGCTCCTCCGGACCGAAGGCCAGGCGCCTCACCGTGGAGTGGAGGCCGTCGGCCCCGACCACGAGGTCGAAGGTGCGGGACGGTCCGTGCGCGAAGTCGACGTGAACGCCGGCCTCGTCCTCGTCGAGCGCGGTGATGCTGTCGCCGAAGAGGTGCTCGACGTCTGCGCGCGCGTGCTCGTACACCATCCGTACCAGGTCCTCGCGCAGCACCTCGATGTCCTCGCTGTCGAGCCGGCCGCTGCTGAAGGTCGCCTCGGTGGAGCGGTCGACCTCGCGGCCGTCGGGGTCGAGGATCGACATGCCGCGCATCCGGGTCCGTACGCCGCTCGCCCGCTCCAGCAGGCCCATCCGCTCCACGACTTCGAGCGCGACGCCGCGGATGTCCACGGCCTGGCCGCCGGGGCGTTGGCCCGGAGCGCGTTCGACGATGGTGGGGGCGAAGCCGTGGCGGCGCAGCCAGTAGGCGAGGACGGGCCCGGCGATGCCGCCGCCGGAGATGAGTACGGTCTGCATGAGAGTCTCCTCCAGTGCTTTGTACGATGTACGCGCACTGAACGTACGCCGTACGTGCAGCCCCTTCAACTGGCCAAATATGGGGCCTGTACTAGGTCAGGTACCTCCCCGTTCGGCATCGTCGCTGCTAATCTCTGCACTAGTACAGGACAGGAAGGCGGCAGGGCGTGACGAAGGCCACAGGCGCAGTCGGTGATCCGCCTTCTCCACCCTCTCCACCCTCTCCACCCTCTCCGCCCTATCTGCGCATCGTCGCCGCGATCCGGCGGCGCATCGCGGACGGTGAACTCGCCCCCGGGGACCGGGTTCCCTCGACCCGCCAGATCGCCGCGGAGTGGGGCGTCGCGCTCGCCACCGCCACCAAGGCCCTGACCACCCTTCGCCTGGAGGGACTTGTCGAGGCCCGGCCCCGGATCGGCACGGTCGTCGCCGGAACCTCCTCTGCCCCGGACCCCGCCTCCGCTCCGCAGGCCCGCAGGCGCCCGTCACCCGCCCCGGACCCCGAGCAGGAGCTGAGCCTCGCCCGGATCGTCCGTACCGCCATCGGGATCGCCGATGCCGAAGGGCTCGCGGCTCTCTCCATGCGCGGGGTCGCGGCACGGCTCGGCGTCGCGGCGATGTCGACCTACCGGTACGTCCCGAGCAAGGAAGACCTCGTCCTGCTCATGGCCGACGCCGCCTTCGGCGAGGAGTCCTACCCCGCGGTCGCCCCCGAGGGCTGGCGTGCCCGCATCGAGCTGGGCGGCCGGACCCTGTGGAGCCTGTACCGGAAGCACCCGTGGCTGGCCCAGCTGGGCTCCCTCACGCGCCCGTTGCTCGTACCCAATCTGATGGTCCACGGTGAGTGGGTGCTGGGCGCCCTCGACGGCCACGGCCTCGACCCCACGACGCTGTTCGACATCCACGTCCTGCTCTACAGCCATGTCCAGGGCCTGGCGGTGCACCTGGAGATGGAAGCGCACGCCGAAGCCGCCACGGGCCAGTCGGAGGACCAGTGGATGGACAGCCGTGCCCCCGCCCTCCGAGAACTGGTGGAATCCGGCCGCTTCCCGACCTTCGCCAAGGCGGTCGGAGCCTTCGAGGACGGCTACGACCTCCGCCTCGACGCGCTCTTCGAATTCGGCCTCAAGGCACTCCTCGACGGCCTGACCCCCGTCATCGAAGGCCGGGAAGCCGCCGCGCGGAAATGACGCGGGCCCCGTCACCTTCCACGGAGGGTGACGG
>NZ_JBHYVM010000067.1:0-7197 GCF_042750105.1 Streptomyces sp. NPDC059443
ACGGCGCCGTTCAGGCGGCGCGCGACGGTGTCGGTCTTGGCCTTGCGCAGGGTGTCGGCCTGGGCCTTGCCGCGGCCCTCGGCCACCGCCTCCGCCAGGTTCGCGAAGATCGTGGTCAGCCACAGCCAGCCGGTGATCGCCCAACCGAACCAGTCCGTCGGGTCCTTGATCGCGAGGGCGGTGGTGACCACCGAGCCGATCAGGACGACGAACATGACCGGCGACTTGACCATGACGCGCGGGTCGAGCTTGCGTACGGCGTCCGGGAAGGACTTCAGCAGCTGCTTCGGATCGAAGAGGCCGCCGCCCACGCGCCCGCCGTCCGCCTTGTGGCCGGTGGGCACGTCCTGGTGCGGAGCCCTCGTGGGCGTGACGGTGCTCATGATGCGAGCCCTTCGGCGAGCGGACCCAGTGCCAGGGCCGGGAAGTAGGTCAGTCCGGTGATGATGACGATCGTGCCGACGAGGAGGCCCGCGTAGAGCGGCTTGTCGGTGCGCAGGGTGCCCGCCGTCTCGGGGACGGGCTTCTGCTCGGCCAGCGAACCGGCCAGCGCGAGGACGAACACCATGGGCAGGAAGCGGCCCAGCAGCATGGCGATGCCGATGGTGCTGTTGAACCACTGCGTGTCGGCGTTGAGCCCGCCAAAAGCCGAACCGTTGTTGTTGGCGCCCGAGGTGTACGCGTAGAGGACCTCGGAGAATCCGTGCGCGCCCGAGTTCAGCATCGAGTGCGGCGGCGTGGGCAGGGCCATGGCCGCTGCGGTGAAGCACAGCACGAGAGCGGGGGTGATGAGGATGTAGCAGGCGGCGAGCTTGATCTCGCGGGTGCCGATCTTCTTGCCCAGGTACTCGGGGGTGCGGCCGACCATGAGGCCGGCGATGAACACCGCGATGATCGCCATGATCAGCATGCCGTAGAGGCCGGAGCCGACGCCGCCGGGGGCGATCTCGCCGAGCTGCATGCCCAGCAGCTGGATGCCGCCGCCCAGTCCCGTGTAGGAGGAGTGGAAGGAGTTGACCGCACCGGTCGAGGTGAGTGTGGTCGCGACCGAGAAGATCGCGGACGCGCCGATCCCGAAGCGGGTCTCCTTGCCCTCCATCGCGCCGCCCGCGGCCTGGAGCGCCGGACCGTGGTGGCTGAACTCCGTCCACATCATCAGTGCCGTGAAGCCGAGCCAGATGATGCCCATGGTCGCGAGGATCGCGTAACCCTGGCGCAGGTTTCCGACCAGGCGGCCGAACGTACGCGTGAGGGCGAAGGGGATGACCAGGATCAGGAAGATCTCGAAGAGGTTCGAGAACGGCGTGGGGTTCTCGAAGGGATGGGCCGAGTTGGCGTTGAAGTAACCGCCGCCGTTCGTACCCAGCTCCTTGATGACCTCCTGCGAGGCGACTGCCCCGCCGTTCCACTGCTGCGTGCCGCCCACGAACTGGCCGACCTCGTGGATCCCGGCGAAGTTCTGGATGACGCCGCAGGCGACGAGGACGAGCGCACCGATGACCGAGATCGGCAGCAGGATCCGGACGGTGCCGCGGACCAGGTCGGCCCAGAAGTTGCCGAGTTCACCGGTGCGGGAGCGCGCGAAGCCCCGTACGAGGGCCACGGCGACGGCCATGCCGACCGCGGCCGAGACGAAGTTCTGCACCGCGAGGCCACCGGTCTGTACGACGTGGCCCATGGCCTGCTCGCCGGCGTACGACTGCCAGTTGGTGTTCGCGACGAAGGAGGCGGCGGTGTTGAAGGCCTGGTCCGGGTCGATCGCGGCGAAGCCGAGCGAGCCGGGCAGGACGCCCTGGGCGCGCTGGAGGGCGTAGAGGAAGAGGACGCCCACCGCTGAGAAGGCGAGGACGCCGCGGAGGTACGCGGGCCAGCGCATTTCCGCGGAGGGGTTGGCGCCGATGGCCTTGTAGATCCACTTCTCCGGCTTGTAGTGCTTCTCGGAGGAGTAGACCCGGGCCATGTAGTCGCCCAGCGGGCGGTAGGCCAGTGCGAGCGCGGCGATCAGCGCGAGGAGCTGGAGCACACCAGCGAGAACGGGGCTCATCGGTGGCTAGAACCTCTCCGGGTACACGAGGGCGAGGATGAGGTATCCGAGCAGGGAGACGGCCACGACGAGGCCGACGATGTTTTCGGCGTTCACAGCTTGGTCACCCCTCGGGCGATGAGAGCCACCAGCGCGAAGACCGCGACCGTGGTGACGACGAAGGCCAGATCGGCCACCGTGAGCTCCTGGATGAAGAGGGAAGGAAGAATCGGCCAGCTGGCCGATGACGAGACAACCGTGTCTTCACCCCGGCGTTAAGACCCCTTGACGGGGTCCATACGGCCGCAGGGGAACTCTTAACGCCGCCCTTACGGATCATGCTCCTGTGATGAGATCAGCCCTGGTGGGAAAGGCCGGCGGTGTCCAGTGCGGCGCCGGTCTGCGCGGCCAGTGCGACGGCTACGAGGCGAGCTTCCTCGGGGGGCAGGGGCCGGCCGGGGATCGGGTCGAGGAGGAAACGGCCGTAGTAGTGGCCGCCGCCGACCACCCTCAGCTCGGTCTCACCCTCCGGCCAGTCCGCGAACTGCGTGATCCGGGTCCCGTCGCGCAGCCACAGTCCGCCACCGTGCTCCAGGCGCGGCAAGTGCCCCATCAAGGTCCCGTACTCGAAGCGGCAGCCCCGCAGGCCGAGCAGCCCGATCAACTCCCGCCGTACGTACGCGACCACGTCCTGGGGGGAGCCGCTGTCCTCGGCGAGCCGGGCCGCTCCCTGGAGGGTCGAGAGGTGTGCGGTGTCGGTGACCACGACCGCCCGGAGCCGGCGCACACGGACGGCGAGCTGCGAGACGACCAGGCCGACGACGAGTAGCAGGACGGCTGTCTGGAGCTCGTCCCCGCCGGTGATGGTGAATCGCTGGTAGGGCCTGGTCAGGAAGAAATCGAACCAGCCGGCCGCCGAGAGCGCGGCCAGCGCCCCGGCCGCCCGGGTTCCCATGGCCGCCACCGCGACCACCGCGACGACCAGGATCAGCGCCGCGTTCGTCGCCGAAAGGTCCGTTCGGAAGGGCACGAGCGCGAGGGCTACCAGGAAGGGGACGGCGACGGCGGCGACCAGCGAGACGCGGTCGCGGAGCCGATACGAGTACCCGGACATGTGCTGCCTCCTGTCCGGACGTGTCGAAGGTCATTCGGGATGTCTCGGGCGTGTACGTCACCCACATCAAGCCTGCCCACCGTCCGAAGGGGAGGACCGCCCGCGCCGATGTCTTGACGCACTTCATACGGGATCGCGCTCCTTGCGTCAGGAGTGCGTGAAGACCGGGTCAGGGCCCGTATGGATATCGCCAAGAGGACTGGTCATCCGCCCGTGCCGTTCCGACGCTGTCCTCACTTTGTCCAACGGAGGAACAGTGAAGATGGCCATGTACAGGGGAAAGTCGATCGCGGCAGGACGGGCGCCGGGCATGGAGGAGCCCCCTGATACCGGGGTGCGGACGGTCCCGGCGGAGGACCGGCACCGGCTGACCGCCCTCCAGGGGCTCTCCGCGCTGTCGCTGGACGCAATGGCGTCCGTGGCGTACGGGCCCGAGTCGATCGTGCTGGTCCTGGCGGCGGCCGGCGCGTACGGGATGGGCTTCACCCTCCCGGTCACCCTGGCGATCGCCGGGCTGCTGGCGGTCCTGGTGGCCTCGTACCGGCAGGTCATCGCCGCGTTCCCCGACGGCGGCGGCTCGTACGCCGTCGCGAAGAGGCACCTCGGACGGCGTACGAGCCTGGTCGCCGCGGCCTCGCTGATCCTCGACTACGTGCTGAACGTCGCGGTGTCGGTCACCGCCGGTGTGGCCGCCCTGACCTCGGCCTTCCCCGAGCTGCACGGGGAGCGGGTGTGGATCTGCCTCGGTGTGCTGCTCCTGGTCACGGCGGTGAACCTGCGCGGGGTCGTGGACTCCGCCAAGGCCTTCCTCGTTCCCACCGCCGTGTTCGTCGGGTCGATCCTCGCAATGGTCGCCGTCGGGTTGTTCCGCGATGGCCCCGTCAGCACCGCTTCCGCAGCCGGGCACGCCTCCGCGCTGGGGGAGGGGGCGACCACGGTCGGCGCGCTCCTGCTGCTGAAGGCCTTCGCGGCCGGCTGCTCGGCGCTGACCGGTGTCGAGGCCGTAGCCAACGCCGTGCCGTCCTTCCGCGCCCCGGCCGCCCGTCGGGCCCAGCGCACGGAGGTCGCCCTCGGTGCCCTGCTCGGCATCATGCTGATCGGCCTTTCGGTCCTCATCGGCCGCTTCCACCTCCAGCCGGTGGAGGGCGTGACCGTCCTCGCCCAGCTCGCGGACGCCTCCTTCGGTCACAACGCGGCCTTCTACGTCGTCCAGTTCGCCACCATGGTGCTGCTCGCGCTCGCCGCGAACACCTCCTTCGGCGGGCTGCCGGTGCTGATGAGCCTGCTGGCCCGCGACAACCACCTGCCGCACTTGTTCGCCCTCAAGGCGGACCGCCAGGTCCACCGCCACGGCGTCCTCGCGCTGGCCGTCGTATCCGCCGGGCTGCTCGTGGTCTCCGGCGGCGACACCAACACCCTCGTTCCGCTCTTCGCCATCGGAGTCTTCGTCGGCTTCACCATCTGTCAGGTCGGCATGGTCCGGCACTGGAACGGCGAACGCCCCCAGGGCTGGCGGGCCAAGGCCGCCCTCAACGGCTTCGGCGCCCTCCTGACGGGGGTGTCGGCCGTGGTCGTCACCGCCACCAAGTTCACGGAGGGCGCGTGGCTGATCGTCCTCGCGCTGCCGCTGATCGTCCTCGGCTTCGAGAAGATCCACCGCGCCTACACCGAGATCGGTGAACGTCTGGAACTCGGCCGCATCCCGTCGGCGCCGAGCCGCACCCGCTCCCTGGTCGTCGTGCCCGTCTCCGGCCTGTCCCGCTTGACCTGCCAGGCCCTCACCGCCGCCCACTCGCTCGGCGACGAGGTCCTCGCCGTCACCGTGACCCACCCCGCCGCCGAGGATCGGCAGATGGCAGAAGCCCTGCGCCGGGACTGGGAGTTGTGGAAACCGGGTGTCGAGCTGATCGAGCTCTCCTCGGACACCCGCTCGCTCGGCCGCCCCGTATCGGCGTACGTGCGCAAGCTGACGCAGGCCCATCCGGGCACGCAGGTGACCGTCCTCATCCCGGAGACCGAGCCCGCCCACCTGTGGCAGCGGCTGCTACAGAACCAGCGCGGCTCCGTCGTCGCCCACGCGGTCCGCCGCGACACCGACGCCGTCATCTGCCGGCTGCGTTTCCGCATCACCGATGACGGGCGCTGACCCGCTCTGACGCATCCCTGGCGGATGCTTGACGCGCCTTGTATGACCGCGGTCAAGACGGTGACCGGCGACAACGGGCTGACGGCCCAAGTGCCACCATCCGCGTTAAGGACGCGTCAGGATCGGCCTCCTCCCGTTCAGAAATGATCGGGCTGCGTACGCTGGCTCAGCCGTCGATGTCGATGGCTGATTCTTTGCCGTACGACAGGAGCCCCCCACGATGGCCACCCCTGCCCGCACTTCGCGCCTGCGCGCGTGGCTGCTGGAAGGCTTGACCGACCGCCCCAAGCAGCAGTCGCATGCCGATACCGCGCACGAGGGCCGCCCCTGGTGGCGTGTCATGTGTCTGACGGGTCTCGACTACTTCTCCACCCTCGGCTACCAGCCGGGCATCGCGGCGCTGGCCGCCGGTCTGCTGTCGCCGGTGGCGACGATCGTGCTGGTCCTGCTCACCCTGTTCGGCGCGCTGCCGGTGTACCGGCGGGTGGCGGAGGAGAGCCCGCACGGCGAGGGCTCGATCGCGATGCTGGAGCGGTTGCTGTCGTTCTGGAAGGGCAAGCTGTTCGTCCTGACCCTGCTCGGGTTCGCGGCGACCGACTTCCTCATCACGATCACGCTCTCGGCGGCCGACGCCACCGCGCACATGGTGGAGAACCCGCACCTCACCTCCACCCTGCACGGCCACGAGGTACTGATCACGCTCATCCTCGTCGCCCTGCTCGGCGCGGTGTTCCTCAAGGGGTTCAGCGAGGCCATCGGCGTCGCGGTGGTCCTTGTGGCCACCTACCTCGCGTTGAACGTCGTCGTCATCGCGGTCGGCATGTGGCAGGTGATCAGCGAGCCGCACGTCATCGCCGACTGGTCGGACGCACTGACCACCGAGCACGGCAACCCGTTCATGATGATCGCCATCGCGCTCATCGTGTTCCCCAAGCTCGCGCTGGGCATGTCCGGTTTCGAGACCGGTGTGGCGGTCATGCCGCACGTCCAGGGCGACGCGGACGACACCCCCGACAAGCCGGCGGGCCGGATCCGCGGGACGAAGAAGCTGCTCACCACGGCCGCCGTGATCATGAGCGTCTTCCTGATCACCAGTAGTTTCATCACCACGCTGCTGATCCCGGCCGATCAGTTCAAGCCAGGCGGCGAGGCCAACGGCCGCGCCCTGGCCTACCTCGCCCACGAGCACCTGGGCTCGGCCTTCGGCACCGTCTACGACGTCTCCACCATCCTCATCCTCTGGTTCGCCGGAGCCTCCGCGATGGCCGGCCTGCTCAACCTGATGCCGCGCTACCTGCCCCGCTACGGCATGGCCCCGCACTGGGCCCGCGCCCTGCGCCCGATGGTCATCGTCTTCACCCTGATCGCCTTCCTGGTGACCTGGCTGTTCAACGCCGACGTCGACGCGCAGGGCGGCGCCTACGCCACCGGTGTGCTCGTCCTGATCACCTCGGCCGCCGTCGCCGTCACCATCGCCGCCCGCAAGGCCGGTCAGCGCGGCTGGACCATCGGGTTCGGCGTCATCGCGGCCGTCCTCGTGTACACGACCGCGGTGAACGTCGTCGAGCGTCCCGACGGCGTGAAGATCGGCGCCTGCTTCATCGCCGGCATCATGGCCCTCTCGCTCCTCTCCCGCCTCGCCCGCGTCTTCGAACTCCGCGTCACGCACATCGAGCTGGACGACATGGCGCAGCGGTTCATCCGCGACACCGCCAACCGCACGATCCGCTTCATCGCCAACGAGCCCGACAAGCGGGACCTCACCGAGTACCGGCAGAAGAAGCAGCAGATCCGCGCGGACAACGACATCCCGTCGGAGGACGACGTGATGTTCGTCGAGGTCACGGTCCTGGACGCGTCCGAGTTCGAGTCCGGCATGCGGGTGCGCGGCGAGGTCCTGCACGACCGCTACCG
>NZ_JBHYVM010000068.1:0-6059 GCF_042750105.1 Streptomyces sp. NPDC059443
GCCCCCGGACCCCTGCTCCTCAAACGCCGGAGGGGCTGGATACATCCAGCCTCGCCGGCGTTTGAGGCGCGGGTCTGGGCGGAGCCCAGGGAACGGTGGAAGGGCGGGTAGGGGACCGCTCCGCGCAGCGGCAACCCCGCAGCACGGGCCGGCCGGGCCAAGGGCCTATGACCCGGAGGGACAGGGCTTCGGACCGGTGCCCTGCGGGCAAAGGCGGGGCGAGCATGGGGCGGGGGGTTACGCCCCCTACCCCGGACGGAGCGCCCCGCGTGCCACCCGTACAGACCACCGCCACCATCCGGCGGATCACCCCCGTCGGGGCGTACCACCACCTCGTCCTGGACGCCCCGGGGGTGTCAGGGGCCCGCCCCGGCCACTTCGGCGCCCTGGCCATCGGCGGCCGCGACTCCGCCACCCTGCTCCGCCGAGCCTTCTCCATCCACCGCGCCGACCCCGCCAAAGGCACCGTCGAGTTCGTCTTCGCCGAAGCCGGCCGGGGGACCAGGGCGCTGGCCGCGCACCGGCCCGGGGACACCGTCGACCTCATCGCCCCCCTCGGCACCCCCTTCCCCCTCCCCGACGGCCCGACCGCCGCGGTCCTGGTCGCCGGGGGCTACGGCAGCGCCCCGATGTTCGGCCTCGCCGAGGAGATCCGCGGCCGCGGCGGCCGGGTCGCCTTCGTGCTCGGCGCCGCCACCGGGGACCGGCTGTTCGGGGTCGAGCGGGCCAAGGCCCTCGCCGACCACGTGTACGTGGTCACCGACGACGGGTCGGCCGGCCGCAGGGGCCGGGTCACGGGCCCGCTCCGCGAGGCCATCGCCGCGATCGGGGCCACCGAGGTCCACTCCTGCGGCCCGATGGGCATGCTGAAGGCCGTCACGGAGATCGCCACCGCCGCCGGCGCGGCCAGCCACACCGCCGTCGAGGAGGTCATGGCCTGCGGGATCGGGATCTGCATGAGCTGCGTCCTGCCCGTCACCGGCTCCGACGGCGTGACCCGTTTCCTTCGCTCCTGCACATCCGGCCCCGTTTTCGACGGCTCCACCGTTCGCTGGGAGCAGGCCGGAACCCTCCCGCCCGATCTCGAAGGCGCCGGCGCGATGACCCCGAAGGAGGCCTGCCGATGAGCGCGGTCCCGACGCCCCAGCCCCCGATGCCACTCGCGCCCGATGACGTCGACATGTCGGCACCCCTCGGTGCCCACGTCACCCTCCCCAACCCCGTCTCCACCGCCTCCGGCTGCGCCGGCTACGGCCGTGAGCTGCACCGGTTCACCCCCCTCGGCGAGCTCGGCACCATCACCACCAAGACGGTGATGCCCTACGTCCGCTCCGGCCGCGCCACTCCCCGGACGGCGGAGACCCCCAGCGGGATGCTGAACTCCATCGGCCTCCAGGGCTCCGGCATCGACCACTTCGTCGAGCACGAGCTGCCCTGGCTGGCCGGGACCGGGGCGCGTGTCCTCGTATCGGTCGCGGGGGAGCACCCGGAGGAGTTCGCGGCGGCCGCGGCCCGGCTGACCGGGCAGCCCGGGGTGGTCGGCATCGAGGCCAACATCTCCTGCCCCAACGTCGCCACCCGCGGGCTCGTCTTCGCCTGCGACGCCGACGCCTCCTTCGAGGTGGTCGCGGCGGTCAAGGCGGCGGCCGATCCGGCGCTGCCCGTGTACGCCAAGCTGACCCCCGACGTGACCCGCGTCACGGACATCGCGGCCGCCTGTACGGAGGCGGGCGCCGACGGGCTCTCGATGATCAACACCGTCCTCGGGATGGCCATCGACACCGACACGATGCGCCCCGCCCTCGCGGGGGTCACCGGCGGCCTTTCCGGACCCGCGATCCGGCCCGTCGCCGTGCGCTGCGTGCACCAGGTCTACGGGGCGATGTTGGCCGGCGGCGTACGGCGGGTCCCCATCCTCGGCATGGGCGGGATCGCCTCCGGCCGGGACGCGCTCGAATTCGTCCTCGCCGGAGCTTCGGGCGTGGCCGTCGGGACGGTGCTGTTCAACGATCCGTCCGCGCCCCTTCGGATCCGCGACGACCTGCGTTCGGCACTCGCCGTACGCGGAATAGGGGCGTTCGAGGAGGCCGTCGGGCTGGCTCATCGCACTGCCTGACGAAAATCGAACGTCTTTCACCGGACAAAACCGGGGTAGTTTGTCCGTGATGTACGGTTCAGTGGAGGCTGACCAGGACTTTTCGTCCGTTCTCGCTGACTGGAGCGGTCATGGCCGCTAGTCTCCGACCAGAGTGAACGAGCAGCGATCGAGCACAACCGCTGTTCGGGAACTCGCCTGGTGTGGTGCCTTCCGGCATCTCACCGGTCCGTATCCGACAGTTCGACATCCGAGGTGACGTAGGCGTGGCTCTTCCGCCCCTTACCCCTGAACAGCGCGCAGCAGCGCTCGAAAAGGCCGCCGCGGCTCGCCGGGAGCGGGCCGAGGTGAAGAATCGACTCAAGCACTCCGGCGCCTCGCTCCAAGAGGTCATCAAGAACGGCCAGGAGAATGACGTCATCGGCAAGATGAAGGTCTCCGCACTCCTGGAGTCCCTGCCTGGCGTGGGCAAGGTGCGCGCCAAGCAGATCATGGAGCGCCTCGGCATCTCCGAGTCCCGGCGTGTCCGAGGTCTCGGTTCCAACCAGATCGCCTCTCTGGAGCGTGAGTTCGGCACTCCTGCCGGCTGACGCGTCGCCTGAAGTTCTCCCGGCGTTCTCAGGCAGTCCCGAGAAGCTGGATAATCGCTCTATGGCAGCAGAGGTTCGTCCGCGGCTGACCGTGCTCTCCGGCCCTTCGGGGGTCGGCAAGAGCACGGTCGTCGCGCATATGCGCAAGGTTCACCCCGAGGTCTGGCTCTCGGTGTCGGCCACCACCCGCAAGCCGCGGCCCGGTGAACGGCACGGAGTCCACTACTTCTTCGTCAACGACGACGAGTTCGACAAGCTGATCGCCAATGGCGAGCTGCTGGAGTGGGCCGAGTTCGCGGGCAACCGCTACGGCACACCACGCGGCGCGGTGCTGGAACGCCTGGAGAACGGCGAGCCGGTCCTGCTGGAGATCGACCTCCAGGGCGCACGGCTCGTGCGCGAGTCCATGGCCGAGGCCCAGCTGGTCTTCCTGGCACCTCCGAGCTGGGACGAGCTGGTCCGCAGGCTCACCGGCCGGGGTACCGAATCGCCGGAGGTGGTCGAGCGCCGCCTCGGCGCCGCCAAGATCGAACTGGCTGCCGAGTCCGAGTTCGACACCACCCTGGTCAACACCTCGGTCGAGGACGTGGCGCGCGAGCTGCTAACGTTGATGAATGTCGTTTGATCGCTGATCGATGTTCCATCGATCAGCGTTTGATTTTTCACCCATCTTCGGAAGGTAGAGCGTGTCCTCTTCCATTACTGCGCCCGAGGGCATCATCAACCCGCCGATCGACGAGCTGCTCGAGGCCACGGACTCGAAGTACAGCCTCGTGATCTACGCGGCCAAGCGTGCCCGTCAGATCAACGCGTACTACTCTCAGCTCGGCGAGGGCCTGCTTGAGTACGTCGGCCCGCTGGTGGACACCCACGTCCACGAGAAGCCGCTTTCGATCGCGCTGCGCGAGATCAACGCGGGTCTGCTGACCGCCGAGGCCATCGAGGCCCCGGCTCAGTAAGCACGTTTTCCTTTCACTACAGGCCCGGCAGACCATCTGCCGGGCCTGTGGTGTGTCATAGGTGTCATAGGTGTCGTGGGCGTACGGGTCCGCGTACGGGGATCAGCCGAAGGGGCGTGTGTGGTGGCGGGTAAGCCGAAGGTCGTACTCGGAGTCAGCGGCGGGATCGCCGCGTACAAGGCCTGCGAGCTGCTGCGCCGGCTGACCGAGTCCGGGCACGACGTGCGCGTGGTGCCGACGGCGGCGTCGCTGAACTTCATCGGCGAGGCCACCTGGGCCGCCCTCTCCGGGAATCCGGCCTCCACCGAGGTCTGGGAGTCCGTCCACGAGGTGCCGCACGTGCGCATCGGGCAGTCCGCCGATCTCGTCGTCGTCGCCCCGGCCACCGCCGACATGCTGGCCAAGGCCGCCCACGGGCTCGCCGACGACCTGCTCACCAACACACTGCTCACCGCCCGCTGCCCCGTGGTGTTCGCACCCGCGATGCACACCGAGATGTGGGAGCACCCGGCCACCCAGGAGAACGTGGCCACGCTGCGCCGGCGCGGCGCCGTGGTCATCGAGCCCGCGGTCGGGCGGCTCACCGGCAAGGACACCGGCAAGGGGCGGCTGCCCGACCCGGAGGAGATCTTCGAGGTCTGCCGCGCCGTCTTGAGAAGGAACGGTCTCGCCCGCGGGGCGGCCGAGCCCGACCTCACCGGGCGCCACGTGGTGATCAGCGCGGGCGGTACGCGCGAGCCGCTGGACCCGGTCCGCTTCCTCGGCAACCGCTCCTCCGGCAAGCAGGGCTACGCGCTGGCCCGTACCGCCGTGGCGCGCGGGGCCAGGGTGACCTTGGTCTCCGCCAATGCCGCGCTCGCCGATCCGGCCGGGGCGGACGTCGTACGGGTGGGCACCGCCGTGCAGCTGCGCGAGGCCGTGCTCAAGGCAGCGGCGGACGCCGACGTCGTGGTGATGGCCGCGGCGGTGGCCGACTTCCGGCCGTCCGAATATGCGGGCGGAAAGATCAAGAAAAAGGACGGGCAGGAGCCCGCACCGGTCATTCTCGTGCGCAATCCGGACATCCTCGCCGAGATTTCCGTGGACCGGGCCAGAGAAGGCCAGGTCGTCGTGGGCTTCGCCGCGGAGACCGACGACGTGCTCGCGAACGGACGTGCGAAGCTCCTCCGCAAAGGATGTGATCTTCTCGTCGTGAACGAGGTCGGCGAGACGAAGACCTTCGGTTCCGAGGAGAACGAGGCTGTCATCCTGTCGTCCACTGGGGAAGAGGTGCCCGTCCCCTACGGTCCGAAGGAAGTGCTCGCAGAGGTGATTTGGGATCAGGTCGCCCTGCGCCTCGCATCCCGACACGCCTGAGCGATGGCCCTTTCCGCGGGCAACTCCGTGCGCAAGAATGGAGTGTCGCAGGTCACACGGCTTCCATTGGGCGAGACGGGTGGTCCGGCGAACGGTGGCGACCGATAAACTGCATTCGGAACGTGATCGGGCGCAGCCCCCGGTGTGGTTCCGCCAATAGATTCAGCCAGCAGCCGCTGCAACCCCAGGGAGCGTTGTGTCCCGTCGCCTGTTCACCTCGGAGTCTGTGACCGAGGGTCACCCCGACAAGATCGCTGACCAGATCAGCGACACCATCCTCGACGCGCTCCTCACCGAGGACCCCACCTCGCGCGTCGCCGTGGAGACCCTCATCACCACCGGTCTCGTCCACATCGCCGGCGAGGTGACGACGAAGGCGTACGCGCCGATCGCGCAGCTCGTCCGCGACAAGATCCTTGAGATCGGCTACGACTCCTCGAAGAAGGGCTTCGACGGCGCCTCGTGCGGCGTGTCGGTGTCCATCGGCGCGCAGTCCCCGGACATCGCGCAGGGTGTCGACACCGCGTACGAGAAGCGCGTCGAGGGCGACGAGGACGAGCTCGACAAGCAGGGTGCGGGCGACCAGGGCCTGATGTTCGGCTACGCCTGCGACGAGACCCCGGAGCTGATGCCGCTCCCGATCCACATCGCGCACCGCCTGTCCAAGCGCCTTTCCGAGGTCCGCAAGAACGGGACCATCCCGTACCTGCGTCCCGACGGCAAGACCCAGGTCACCATCGAGTACGACGGTGACAAGGCCGTCCGCCTCGACACGGTCGTGGTGTCCTCGCAGCACGCGGCGGACATCGACCTGGACTCGCTGCTCGCCCCGGACATCCGCGAGTTCGTCGTGGAGTACGTGCTGGCGCAGCTCGTCGAGGACGGCATCAAGCTGGACACCGAGGGCTACCGCCTCCTGGTCAACCCGACCGGGCGCTTCGAGATCGGCGGCCCGATGGGCGACGCCGGTCTGACCGGCCGCAAGATCATCATCGACACGTACGGCGGCATGGCCCGTCACGGCGGCGGCGCCTTCTCGGGCAAGGACCCGTCCAAGGT
>NZ_JBHYVM010000069.1:0-3967 GCF_042750105.1 Streptomyces sp. NPDC059443
CGTTGGGCGAGGAACCCAACCTGCGCGCCTTCAGCCGAACCGTGGGAGACGCGCGGGTCCTGTACTTCTCCGACAGCTACAAAAGCGTCGCGGCACAACTGCCCGACCTGCTGCGCGATGCCACGAAGGCCGTCGCCTATTACAGCAGCGGAGACGAGCACCAGCAGGCCCTACTGGCCCGCGCCGAGGCACTACGTCTGGCCGGCACCTACCTCACCCAGGTCCGGCAGTACGACATCGCCTACACCGCGCTGGTCGGTGCGATCACGGATGCCAGGCAGGCCGGGGACATGCTCGCGGCAGGCTCCGGCGTCGGCGGTATGTGCTGGCTGCTCGTGCGGCAGGGCCGGCTGGATGAGGCGGAGCGGATCGCTGCGCAGAGCATGGACGCGGTGGAACCGAAGATCACCGGGGCCGAGCCGGACCACTACGCGGTGTGGGGCGGATTGGCGATGGAGGCCGCAGCCGCGGCCGCCCGCAACAACCGCCCGGATGCGGCCAAGGAGTACCGGAAGGCAGCCCGGGTGGCGGCAGCCGCCGTTGGTACGTCGCACCGCAACGTCTCCCGGCACTGGTCCGTCTTCGGTCCGGTCACGGCGGCAATGAAGGCCCTCGAAGACTCCATGGTCGTAGGGGACGCGCGCGCCGTGGTGCGCAAGGCCGGCGAACAGGAGGAGTTGTCGCCCAAGGCGTGGAAGCGTTTGGGTAGGCCCAGCACTAACGATGGGAACCGCTTCACCCTCGACGTGGCGCGCGCCCACACGCGCACAGGAGACCTGTCGGCCGCCATGGATGAGCTGACCCGTGCCAGGTCGGCGGCCCCGGAGTGGATGCGGCACCAGAACATGGCCGCCGAGACCATGCAGGAGATCCTGGGCAAGCGCAAGCGCACCCTCACGACGGAGATGCGAGAGATGGCCGGCTACCTGGGCGTGGTCGGATAGCTACCACGCTACGCGATACTTCTGGCACGCTCCGTCGCCAACTGGCGTGCCTCATCGATGGAGTGACGGACAGTAGGCCCCTACGGTCGCCGTATTCCATTCGGCGACCCAGGTGGGGGTACACGGTGAGCACACCAAGGACCGACGCGGACCGTATGCGCCGTAGGGAGCTGCACGACGCGGCAGCAGGCGTGACCGGTCCCCGCTTACTGCCATGGACTACTCAGGACGGGAACCCCTGCTACCTCAGCACCGACGGCAGGGGCTACCTCTCCTCGCTCGCCGACAGCATCGAAGAAGTACAACTCGACATGGGCGAGGAACTCCTGGAGTACGCCCGCAAGGTCGTGACCCCCGGAGCCAAGGAGCTGTCGGCCGTCGAGTACCGGTGGCTCGCCTGCCGGCTGACCGAGGCCCTGACCGATGCACTTCGGGTCGCCGAGTCGCGCGGTGACCGTATCCCCGACCCACCCGAGAACCCCGACTCCTGACGGCAGTAGCGACGGCAACAACCACGGATTCACGCGCACAACCACGGACTCCGGCGGACCCTAGAACCCCTCCCCACCTGCATAAAAGCAGCTAGAGGAGGGGCTGCCAGCACACGTACTATGTGCTGGCGGGCGCGACTCCGGTCCTCGTCCATAATTGTGGCGGCCAGATTGACTACAACAGCGACGAGCTGAGCAACGCGGCTTTTGAGGCTCGCGTTAAGTCGGGAATCGGGGACGGTCGAAACGTTGCGGCCGCGCACGTCGAAGGACTCGACAAACCTATAATTGGGTTCAGTAAGGGTGGTGGCTACCATTCAGAGAATCACATTCTCGACCAGCTGGCCGCAAAGGGCATTGACCCCAGCAAGATCACGGCGATCTATAGTGAGCGTCAGCCGTGTCCCGTGTGTGGGCCACTCTTGGATGGCGCGCTGAGTCCGGGAACACCAATAACCTGGTCCGTCCCTTGGGGCGCTGATGCCGTGATGAACTCGGCGTCCAATGACTTGCTCAAAATGATGATCAGAGCAGCCAAGGGAAGATAACAGGGGCATGATTGGTTAGCGAGGCGGGGGTGGGGCGTAAGATGCCCGCCCCCGCCAGGCCGTTGAACAGGCAATACTGCATGGCGAAGGAGCGAGACGTGACTGAATTTGAGCGGGTAGAGGGTGCCATTGAGGCCGCATTGAATCTGCTGGCCGATCAGGTCGCCGACGAGCTTGAGCTTGCGGGGCTCTCTGTCCTGAAGGACGGAAATGTTGACGCTGGAGCTGAGATCGAGGTTGACGCGGGCGCAGATGAAGCTGGCGGGGTCTATGTGACGTGGTGCCCCGGGTCGCGACTTTTTCTGGCGGCAGCCGTTGCTGTCCAGCAGGGGCGATTCGACGAGCCGGTGATTCAACACTCCGGAACGGTGAAGCGAATCATGCTCGATGCTATTTCTGCAATTCTTCAATCATCTCGTTTCAGCGTAGAACAGTCAACTGATGACATGCGCCCGTTGGCGATTCGAGTGACCTCATCCGCCGTCGGCGCCGCTCGATAAATCCGCAAAATCCCAGAGGGCCCACCGGTCGTTCTTCGGTGGGCCCTCTGGGGTGTTGACGGCAGTAGTTGACGGCAACGTCAGCGGACAGGTGCTGCGCACAGCGCCGGGTCGTCACAGTCGTAGGGCTAGTTGGTGATCTCGACGGGGTTGTGGAGCGTGCGGCCGAGGAGGTCGATGGCGTTCCGCTGGAGGCGGAGTCGGACGTGAGCGTAGACAGTGGCGGTGACGCCGATGTTTCGCCGACCTCAACGATGACGAACTGCTGGCACGGGAAGCAGAGCTGGACCAGCGATGGGTCACGGTCCGCGAGGAGCACCAGCGACTCTTCAACGAGCGCCGGAAGGTCAAACGCGAGACGAGCCGACGCGGCCTGTTCCTGCCGCCGCTCCATGACGACGAAAGCGACTCCGACGTATCGCCGAGCGAGAAGCTTGAGGCCGCACTGACCGAATCAAGGAAGCAGCGACAGCAGCAACCCTGACTGTGACCCGACCGCGTTCCTGTCGGTTCGACCAGTGGGTGAGCTGTTCAGAGTTTCTTTACTTGATCAAGGCGGCCCGCTGGCGCGGCCCGCGCGCGCCCGGCCCCTCGGGGCCGCCGCCCGCTCCTGTCTCCGCCCCGCTTGCCGGCTGCCCCGCTGGTCCGGGCGCGCAACAGCTAGCAGCGGGGGGTTTGTTCTGGGGCTCTGCCCCAGGCCCCGGCCCTCTCTCCGAGGGGGAGGAGGCCGAGTGAGGGTGCGGCTCCGTCGTGGTGATGGGTGGTCGGGGCGCGGGAGGGGTCCCTCGTCGCCCGGTCACCGGAGGCGTACCAGGAACCCCCGGGGGCCGCCAAGGCCGAGCGCAAGCGTCACCGGGTGAGCCTTGGCGGCCCCCGGGGAACCCTGGTACGGCGAAGCTGCCCGACCGACGAGGGACCCCTCCCGCTCGGGCCCCGATTCTGCTGGCGCCTCGGCCCTGCCTGGTGCTGGCCACCTGCTCGGCACCAAGCGCGGTGGTGGGTCACCGCTTCGGGCGGGTATCTGCCGGATAGCCCTCGGTTGACTCGTCGGACCGGCGTACCGTGGCGCTGGAGGTGGTCAGCTGATGGCTACGGAACTGGCGGACAACGTCCGTAAGTACCGGCGTCGGGCCGGGATGAGCCAGGAAGAACTCGCATACGCCGCAGGCGTCTCGCCGGGGACCGTCCGCAAGGTCGAACAGGGCGGAACGGTCCGGATGGAGACACTTCACGCCCTCGCTCGCGCGCTGAGGGTGACCACGGGCGCGCTGATGGCGTCCGATGCCCCCGAACCCGTGGGCCGTGCAGAGGAACCGAACCGGGTCAACCTGATCCAGCTTCGCGCCGTACTCACCCCGGCTGTCGGGCTCGTGGACCAGGACGCCGAAGCGTTGGGCGAGGAACCCAACCTGCGCGCCTTCAGCCGAACCGTGGGAGACGCGCGGGTCCTGTACTTCTCCGACAGCTACAAAAGCGTCGCGGCA
>NZ_JBHYVM010000070.1:0-3276 GCF_042750105.1 Streptomyces sp. NPDC059443
ATCAGGACGTCGGTGGCACGGTTGATGCCGTCGATCAGGGAGTGGCGGCAGCCGTACTTGTTGTCGAACTTCGACTTCGTCACGGCGTCGTTCACGTTGATCGCCGGGAAGAGCAGGGAGCCTTCGGCCATCATCTCGTAGAGACGGTGGACGCCGGTGGTGGTCTCCTCGGTCACGCCGCGGATCTCGGACGCGAGCTGCGTCCACTTCTGCGGGGCCTCACCCAGGGTGCGGTTGAGGAGCGTGAGGATGTGGGCGTACTCCTCGGAGTCGGCCGTGGACGGGTCCGGGGCCGCGCCGATCTTCTCGAACTCGACGCCCTTGTGCACGAGGAGGGTGGCGTCGCCACCGTCGTCGAGGATCATGTTGGGGCCGCCGGTGGGGGTGTTCGGCCAGGTCAGAGCCTGCTCCGTGCACCACCAGTACTCCTCCAGCGTCTCGCCCTTCCAGGCGAAGACGGGAACGCCCTGCGGGTTGTCCACGGTGCCGTTCGGGCCGACCGCGATGGCGGCGGCCGCGTGGTCCTGGGTGGAGAAGATGTTGCAGGAGGCCCAGCGGACGTCGGCGCCGAGGGCGACGAGGGTCTCGATGAGGACGGCCGTCTGCACGGTCATGTGCAGGGAGCCGGTGACGCGGGCGCCGGCCAGGGGCTGGGTCTTCGCGTACTCGGCGCGGATCGACATCAGACCGGGCATCTCGTGCTCGGCGAGGGTGATCTCCTTGCGGCCGAAGTCCGCGAGGGAGATGTCCGCGACCTTGAAGTCGGTGAATGCGGCAGTCATGTGGATGCTGCTCCTGGGTCGAGAGGAGGAATGGGTACGGCTGAGCAGTACACCGCCCGTAGGGGACGACGTACACGGCGCTCAGTCCGTCGGAGGTCCTCTCTCCCCTCGGCAGGTCCCTGAGGGACCGCCCGACCGCCATCAGCAGCGACGCCTGACACTGATGACGAATCTACACCGATCGGCGGAGCGAGATCCATTGAATCTTGCTTCATGCGGTGTCCCGTGTTCAGGCCTTCCAGCGGAACACTTCAGGGCCTTTCGGACTTTTACTCCACCCCTGCGGTGTTGGAGGATGCCGGTGGACCGGGTCGTGAGCGCGGTCCGCATCACGATGGCGTGAGGAGATTTCAGTGACCAGTCCGGCAGGCCCTCCTGGCGACGGGGGCACGAGCGGGCGCAAGCCCGTGAAGTTGGTCGCCGTTACCGCGTGCCCCACGGGGATCGCGCACACCTACATGGCCGCTGAGAAGCTCCAGCAGGCCGCCGACCGCCTCGGCATATCGATGAAGGTGGAGACGCAAGGCTCGATCGGGGCCGAGAACGTACTCACTGACAACGATGTCAGGGAGGCGGACGGCGTCATCATCGCCGCCGACAAGGAGGTGGACCTCGACCGCTTCGCCGGCAAGCGGGTCCTGTCCACGGGCGTCGCGGACGGCATCCACAAGCCGGAGGAACTCTTCGAGCGCGTGCGCAGCGCGCCGGTACAGGCCGGGACCTCGGCGGCACCGGGCAGCGGCGGCGGGGGCGGCGGCGGGCAGCGCAGCCAGGCGTACAAGGCGCTGATGAACGGCGTCTCCCACATGATCCCGTTCGTGGTCGTGGGCGGTCTGCTGCTCGCGGTGTCGCTGTCCCTGGGCGGGCACGCGGATCCCAAGGGCGGGCTGGTCATTCCCGATGGGACCTTCTGGTTCTACGTCAACAAGCTGGGCGTGACCGGCTTCAGCCTGATGCTGCCGATCTTCTCCGGCTACATCGCCTACGCGCTGGGTGACCGGCCGGCCCTCGTACCCGGCATGATCGGCGGCTTCCTCGCCGCCGACGCCGTGCACATCTACGGGGCCGACGCGAACGCGGGCTTCCTGGGCGCCATCGCGACGGGCTTCCTCGCGGGCTACCTGGTCGTGTGGATCAAGAAGGTCAAGGTCCCCAAGGTCGTCCAGCCGATCATGCCGATCATCGTGATCCCGATCGTGTCGACACTGGTCCTGGGCCTGTTGTACATCTACGTGATCGGCCAGCCGATCTCCTGGCTGTTCACGCACCTGACCAGCTGGCTGAACGGGATGACCGGCTCCAGCGCGATCGTGCTCGGCACCCTGATCGGCCTGATGATCGCCTTCGACATGGGCGGTCCGGTCAACAAGACCGCGTTCCTCGTCGCCGTCGGCCTCATCGGCACCAACAACCACGTCATGGGCATGGCCGCCGCGGCCATCCCCGTCATGCCGCTCGGCCAGGGTCTGGCCACGCTGCTGCGCCGCAAGCTCTACAGCGACGAGGAGCGGGAGACCGGCCTCGCGGCCCTGTTCATGGGCTTCTTCGGCATCTCGGAAGGCGCGATCCCCTTCGCCGCCGCCAGGCCCGCCCAGGTCATCCCGGCGAACATGCTCGGCGGCGCGGTGGCCGGTGCGATCGCCGGTGTGGCCGGGGTCCAGGACTCCGTGCCGCACGGTGGCCCGATCGTCTCGCTGTTCGGTGCGATCGAGGGAGTGGCGATGTTCTTCGTCGCCATCGCGGCCGGCGCCGTCGTGACGGCGCTGACCACCAACGCGCTGATCGAGTTCAAGCAGCGCCGGGACGGCGTGTCCCCCGGGCCCGCGGTGCTCGTACCGGAGCCGGCCCTGGTCGGGGCCGGTGTGGGTGCCGGTGTGGGTTCGGGTCTCGGCTCCGGTCTCGGTGCCGGTACGGCCGTACGGGCCCAGGCCGCGGCCGCGGCACCCGTCGCAGTCGCCGGGGCCGGGAAGCCGGAGGTGCTGTCCGGGTACCTGACCGAGCGGACCGTCAAGACCGAGCTGGCCTCGGGCTCCAAGGACGCGGCGATCCGCGAGATGGCGGAGATGCTGGCCACCACCGGCAACGTCCGCGACGTGGACGAGCTCGTACGGGTCGCCCTCGCCCGGGAGGCGCAGGGCACGACGGGTCTCGGCGAGTCGATCGCGATCCCGCACGCAAAGACGGACGCGGTGACCCGGCCGACGGTGGGCTTCGCCCGGTCCGACGAGGGCATCGAGTGGGGCGCGCTGGACGGGACGAAGGCCCGGCTGGTGTTCATGATCTCGGTGCCGGAGGCGGCCGCCGGGGACGAGCACCTGCGGATCCTGGCGCTCCTGTCGCGCAAGCTGATGGACGCCGGCTTCCGGGAGCGGCTGCAGTCCGCGCCGGACGGGGCCGCGATCCTGGACGTACTGCGCGAGATCCAGTAGTCACGGCGCGCGCGGCGCGCCGGGGCCCCCGCGGGGTCGCGGGTGTGGGGGGGGGGTGGGGGGCG
>NZ_JBHYVM010000071.1:0-3222 GCF_042750105.1 Streptomyces sp. NPDC059443
TTCCGACTCTATCAGAGTCAGTCTCGCTTGTTTTCCGCCTTCCAGGTCCTGCGCTTTCGCGCTTTTCCCTTTCCGGCGAGTCCGACTCTATCAGAAGTTTTCCACCGGATTTCCCGGCTTCCGATTCCTGAATGAAGAGTCGAGTGTGCCCGCTTGGAATTCAATTCCTGGGGGCGAGAAAGATCTTAAACCATCGCTGCCGAACTTGTCCAGTTCGAGGCAACCGTTCGAATCTACCTCCCCGCGCGCTCCGTGTCAACGGTCTTTGCGGGACAGGGGAGGAGACTAGCAGCTCAGGGGGCCGAAACGCACATCAGGCCGCGGTGGGGAGAGTCGCCGCCCGGTCGCCGAGCTCCACGTCGCCCACCTCGCCCGCGCGGGCCGCGCGACCGCCCAGGACGTAGACGTAGAGCAGGAAGGCCGTCTCGGCGGCCACGCCGATGGCTATGCGGGCCCAAGTGGGCAGGCCGGAGGGGGTCACGAAGCCTTCGATCAGGCCCGAGACGAACAGGACCACCGTCAGACCCATGGCCATGCCCAGGGCGGCGCGGCCCTGTTCGGCCAGGGCCGCCCTGCGGGTTCGCAGGCCCGGGTCGATGACCGTCCAGCCCAGGCGAAGGCCCGTACCGGCGGCGACGAAGACCGCCGTCAGTTCGAGGAGGCCGTGCGGGAGGATCAGGCCGAGGAAGACGTCGAGGCGGTCGGCCCCGGACATCAGCCCGATGCCCACGCCCAGGTTCAGCATGTTCTGCCACAGGATGTACAGCACGGGCAGGCCCAGGAAGGCGCCGAGGACCAGGCACATCGCGGCGGCCTGGGCGTTGTTCGTCCAGACCTGGGCCGCGAAGGAGGCAGCCGGGTGGCTGGAGTAGTACGTCTCGTACTCGCCGCCCGGCTTCGTCATCGCCTTGAGGTCTTCGGGGGCCCCGATGGCGCTCTGGATCTCGGGGTGCACGGCTATCCACCAGCCGACGAGGACGCCGATCGCCGTGGAGATCACCGCCGTGGGTATCCACCAGCGGCGGCTGACGTAGACGGCGGCCGGGAAGCCGGCGGTGAAGAAGCGGGCCGCGTCGCGCCAACCGCCCCGGCGGGCGCCCGTCACCGTGGCACGGGCGCGGGCCACGAGCTGGGTCAGGCGGCCCGTGAGCATGGGGTCCGGAGTGCTGGACTGGATGAGGGAGAGGTGGGTGGAAGTGCGCTGGTAGAGCGCTACGAGCTCGTCGGCCTCGTCGCCCGTGAGGCGACGGCCCCGGCCCAGGAGCTGTTCCAGACGGGCCCACTCCGCCTGGTGCGCTGCCACGAAGACGTCGAGATCCATGCGGTTGGCGCTCCCCTGCCCCTGGTGCTCCGAATGAACGGCCCCTGCTTTTCCTACTTCTTCCGTCGTCAGCTTGGCAGACTGGATGCCAAAGGGGCGGGTCAGGTCAGGTGAAGGGTGTGTGTACCGGTGAGCGATCTGGTGACGGGGGACGCGGTCGTCCTGGGGCTTCGGCCCGCGAGGCTGCCGAGCCGGGCCCTGGCGGTCATGCTGGACATGGCCGTCTACTTCGCCGGCTATCTGCTCATCACCATCGGGCTGACCTTCGCCACCGCCTCGCTGGACGACGCGGCCCAGGCCGCCGTGACCGTGTCCTCGTTCATCCTCGTCCTCGTCGGCGTGCCGATCGCGGTGGAGACGCTGAGCCACGGGCGCTCGCTCGGCAAGCTGGCCTGCGGGCTGCGCGTGGTGCGCGATGACGGCGGGCCGATCCGCTTCCGGCACGCGCTGGTGCGCGGGGCCATGGGGGTCGTCGAGCTGTACATGTTCTTCGGGGCCGTGGCCGTCATCGCCTCGCTGGTTTCCGCGCGGGGGCGGCGGCTGGGCGACGTCTTCGCGGGGACCCTGGTCATCCGGGAGCGGGTGCCCGGGGCGCGGGTGATGCCGGTACCTCCGCCGCCGCCGTGGCTGGCCGGGCGGTTCGGCGCGCTGGACCTGTCGGGGGTCCCGGACGGTCTGTGGCTGGCGATCCGGCAGTACCTGACCCGGATGAACCAGCTGGATCCGCAGATGGGCGCGGCCATGGCGGCGCGGCTGGCGGACGATCTGGTGGCGCGTACGGGGGCCCCCGCACCCGTCGGGGTGCCGGCCGCGGCGTTCCTGATGGCGGTGGTGCACGAGCGGCAGTCGCGGGACGCGGCCCGGGCCTTCTCTCCCGCCGGTGTCCAGGCGCGGCAGCCGCAGGTCCAGGTGTACGCGCCGGCTCCGGCGGTCGTCGCTCCTCCCGCGCCGTACGGCGCCATGCCCGTACTGCCCCACGCCGAGCCGGCGGCGCCCGTCGTGGCCGCGGCGGCGGCCGTGGCGCCCGTACGGGTGGAGCCGCCGCGGGCCACCGGGTTCGCGCCGCCCGCCTGAGCTACTGCTCGAAGGCCGAGGGCGGGGTTTCCAGGTGTTCGAGTTCGATGCCGGGGGCCGAGAGGACCACGTCTCCGGCGATGTGGATGGTGTGGACCTCGCCGGTGTCCAGGGCGCTGACCTGGTATTCGTCGACCAGGAGCGGTCCGCTGTCGGTGGCGTGCTCGGTGCGGCGCAGCAGGGCCCACGCCTGGTCGACCGTACGGGGTGCCAGGACGGGGTCCGTCAGGGCGACGAGGCGGACCCGGGTGGCGGGGGCGCCGGGGGTGAGGCGCAGCAGCCGGGCGGTGGCGATGAGGAAGGCCGGTGAGGTGCCGGTGAAACCGGAGGCCCCCCGGACGTTGCCCTCGGTCGCTTCGGCGCCGGCGGGGTCGGTGCGGACCCAGGTGACTCCGTCGATGGCGGCGCCGCGGACCTGCCAGCTGGAGGCGTTGACTTCGAGGCGGATGGGGCGGCCGAGTTCGTCGACGGCCAGGTCCACGGAGCCCCGGTGTGCGCCGTCGGGCGCGGTGAGCTGGGATACGTAGCGCCAGCCGGAGGGGCCGGGGGCGCAGTGGAAGTGCTCCTCGCCGAGGGGGGTGTGGTCGTGGGTGTCGTGGAGCGAGTAGCGGCCTCGGGGCATCGGGGCGTGTTCCTTGGTGCTCGGAGCGGGTACGGGGCAGGCCCCCGGCGTGGTGCCGGGGGCCTGCTTCGCGCTGTTCGCCGCTCGGGATCCTCGGGGATCCGGTGGGCTCAGTAGCGGTAGTGGTCGGCCTTGTACGGGCCTTCGACCGGGACGCCGATGTAGGCGGCCTGCTCGGGGCGCAGGGTGGTCAGCTTGACGCCGA
>NZ_JBHYVM010000072.1:0-3214 GCF_042750105.1 Streptomyces sp. NPDC059443
GGGTGATGGGTGGCTGGTCGTTGCTTGAGAACTACACAGTGGACGCGAGCATCTGTAGGCCAAGTTTTTAAGGGCGCACGGTGGATGCCTTGGCACCAGGAACCGATGAAGGACGTGAGAGGCCGCGATAGGCCCCGGGGAGCTGCCAACTGAGCTTTGATCCGGGGGTGTCCGAATGGGGAAACCCGGCAGTCGTCATGGGCTGTCACCCACTGCTGAACACATAGGCAGTGTGGAGGGAACGCGGGGAAGTGAAACATCTCAGTACCCGCAGGAAGAGAAAACAACCGTGATTCCGGGAGTAGTGGCGAGCGAAACCGGATCAGGCCAAACCGTATGCGTGTGATACCCGGCAGGGGTTGCGCATGCGGGGTTGTGGGAATTCTTTTGATCGGTCTGCCGGCCGGTCGGCGAGTCAGAAACCGTTGATGTAGTCGAAGGACATGCGAAAGGTCCGGCGTAGAGGGTAAGACCCCCGTAGACGAAACATTAGCGGCTTGCTTAAGAATCTCCCAAGTAGCACGGGGCCCGAGAAATCCCGTGTGAATCTGGCGGGACCACCCGCTAAGCCTAAATATTCCCTGGTGACCGATAGCGGATAGTACCGTGAGGGAATGGTGAAAAGTACCGCGGGAGCGGAGTGAAATAGTACCTGAAACCGTGTGCCTACAAGCCGTGGGAGCGTCGCCGTTATTCCTTTGGAATACCGGTCGTGACTGCGTGCCTTTTGAAGAATGAGCCTGCGAGTTAGCGGTGTGTAGCGAGGTTAACCCGTGTGGGGAAGCCGTAGCGAAAGCGAGTCCGAATAGGGCGATTGAGTTGCACGCTCTAGACCCGAAGCGGAGTGATCTAGCCATGGGCAGGTTGAAGCGGAGGTAAGACTTCGTGGAGGACCGAACCCACCAGGGTTGAAAACCTGGGGGATGACCTGTGGTTAGGGGTGAAAGGCCAATCAAACTCCGTGATAGCTGGTTCTCCCCGAAATGCATTTAGGTGCAGCGTCACGTGTTTCTTGCCGGAGGTAGAGCACTGGATAGGCGATGGGCCCTACCGGGTTACTGACCTTAGCCAAACTCCGAATGCCGGTAAGTGAGAGCGTGGCAGTGAGACTGTGGGGGATAAGCTCCATGGTCGAGAGGGAAACAGCCCAGAGCATCGACTAAGGCCCCTAAGCGTACGCTAAGTGGGAAAGGATGTGGAGTCGCAGAGACAACCAGGAGGTTGGCTTAGAAGCAGCCACCCTTGAAAGAGTGCGTAATAGCTCACTGGTCAAGTGATTCCGCGCCGACAATGTAGCGGGGCTCAAGCGTACCGCCGAAGTCGTGTCATTGCAGCAATAGGGCCAACGCCCGCTGTGATGGGTAGGGGAGCGTCGTGTGCCGGGTGAAGCAGCAGCGGAAGCTAGTTGTGGACGGTTCACGAGTGAGAATGCAGGCATGAGTAGCGATACACACGTGAGAAACGTGTGCGCCGATTGACTAAGGGTTCCTGGGTCAAGCTGATCTGCCCAGGGTAAGTCGGGACCTAAGGCGAGGCCGACAGGCGTAGTCGATGGACAACCGGTTGATATTCCGGTACCCGCTTTGAAACGCCCAATATCGAATCAGGCGATGCTAAGTCCGTGAAGCCGTTCCGGACCCTTCGGGGAAAGGAAAGTGGTGGAGCCGACGAACCAGACTTGTAGTAGGTAAGCGATGGGGTGACGCAGGAAGGTAGTCCAGCCCGGGCGGTGGTAGTCCCGGGGTAAGGGTGTAGGCCGAGGGGTAGGCAAATCCGTCCCTCATATAAGGCTGAGACCTGATGCCGAGCCGATTGTGGTGAAGTGGATGATCCTATGCTGTCGAGAAAAGCCTCTAGCGAGTTTCATGGCGGCCCGTACCCTAAACCGACTCAGGTGGTCAGGTAGAGAATACCGAGGCGTTCGGGTGAACTATGGTTAAGGAACTCGGCAAAATGCCCCCGTAACTTCGGGAGAAGGGGGGCCATCACTGGTGAAGGAACTTGCTTCCTGAGCTGGGGGTGGCCGCAGAGACCAGCGAGAAGCGACTGTTTACTAAAAACACAGGTCCGTGCGAAGCCGTAAGGCGATGTATACGGACTGACGCCTGCCCGGTGCTGGAACGTTAAGGGGACCGGTTAGTCACATTTCGGTGTGGCGAAGCTGAGAACTTAAGCGCCAGTAAACGGCGGTGGTAACTATAACCATCCTAAGGTAGCGAAATTCCTTGTCGGGTAAGTTCCGACCTGCACGAATGGCGTAACGACTTCTCGACTGTCTCAACCATAGGCCCGGTGAAATTGCACTACGAGTAAAGATGCTCGTTTCGCGCAGCAGGACGGAAAGACCCCGGGACCTTTACTATAGTTTGATATTGGTGTTCGGTTCGGCTTGTGTAGGATAGGTGGGAGACTTTGAAGCTGTGACGCCAGTCATGGTGGAGTCGCCGTTGAAATACCACTCTGGTCGTGCTGGATGTCTAACCTCGGTCCGTGATCCGGATCAGGGACAGTGTCTGATGGGTAGTTTAACTGGGGCGGTTGCCTCCCAAAAAGTAACGGAGGCGCCCAAAGGTTCCCTCAGCCTGGTTGGCAATCAGGTGTTGAGTGTAAGTGCACAAGGGAGCTTGACTGTGAGACCGACGGGTCGAGCAGGGACGAAAGTCGGGACTAGTGATCCGGCGGTGGCTTGTGGAAGCGCCGTCGCTCAACGGATAAAAGGTACCCCGGGGATAACAGGCTGATCTTCCCCAAGAGTCCATATCGACGGGATGGTTTGGCACCTCGATGTCGGCTCGTCGCATCCTGGGGCTGGAGTCGGTCCCAAGGGTTGGGCTGTTCGCCCATTAAAGCGGTACGCGAGCTGGGTTTAGAACGTCGTGAGACAGTTCGGTCCCTATCCGCTGTGCGCGTAGGAATATTGAGAAGGGCTGTCCCTAGTACGAGAGGACCGGGACGGACGAACCTCTGGTGTGCCAGTTGTCCTGCCAAGGGCATGGCTGGTTGGCTACGTTCGGGAGGGATAACCGCTGAAAGCATCTAAGCGGGAAGCCTGCTTCAAGATGAGTATTCCCACCTCCTTGAGAGGGTAAGGCTCCCAGTAGACGACTGGGTTGATAGGCCAGATGTGGAAGCCCGGTAACGGGTGGAGCTGACTGGTACTAATAGGCCGAGGGCTTGTCCTCAGTTGCTCGCGTCCACTGTGTTAGTTCTGAAG
>NZ_JBHYVM010000073.1:0-2741 GCF_042750105.1 Streptomyces sp. NPDC059443
GGGGGACCCTGTGGGAGAGTAGGACGCCGCCGAACAATCATTGTAGAGAGCCCCGTACCAGGGAACTGGTACGGGGCTTTTCTGCGTTCACAGCCCTTTACGATCCGACCCCATCGATCCCCAGACGGTCAGACACCGAACAAATTGCGGTGCAGCGGCCCGATGGCTCTGGGAGGCTTCCGGGCATGGGGAACACGAGAGCCTTTCCAGTCCTGCGTACCAAGGACCTGCCGAAGGCCCTCGCGGCCGCGCGTGGGCTACTTCGGCTGGCCGATCTGAGCAACACCACGGTCAACGTGTACGGCCAGGCCGGCAGTCAGGAGCAGCTGCTGCGGATGGTGGCGGCCCTGCCGGCGGAGGCCTGCATCAGATCGGCCGACGAGAAGGGGCCGATCGCCTGGTACACGGCGGAGGAGATACCGGGCATCCCTGCCGAGGACTACCCGATGGAGGTGTCCGTGGAGGACCAGCCGCTCGGTGCGATGGACGAGTCGGCACTCCTGGAGACGGTGAACACCGGACTGCCGGGCAGTCTGGAGTGGTGGGACACCCCATGGCCGGAGGTCCCCGAGCTCGGTCTGCTCCGCGAGATGAAGTACGCCGATGTCCAGATCTCCGTCTACTGCCGAGGCCTGTTCCGTGACGAGCCCTCGCCGGACCACACCGTCCACGTCCATATCCGCGGGAACGGCGACGCGCGCGTCGAGTGGCTCGCCGAGCAGGTCGGCCTCTCCGTGATCGGACCATCTCGCCACGGCTGGTAGCAGCCGACTACGTGCCAACGCCCCAACGCCCCAACCAGCCGTGAACATCGGCCAGTTCCGCGTCGACACCCTCGGCCTCCTCCTACCGGTCCGGGTCACCGGAGCCGGCTACGAGACCCACCCGCCCCGCCGGGGCCCGGCCAGAGGTCCGGCGCAGGTGGTAGGCCCGCGTCACCACCGCCAGCAATGGTCCCCAGGCGAGGATCGGGGCGTAGCAGACCCAAAGGGCCCACGCTCCGGGGCCTCTGGTGGGGAAGGTCTCGCCGGTGTCGTTCAGCGGCGGTACGAACTCGAACGCGTAGTTCAGGGTGGTGTACGCGGCCAGCGCGGTGGCCAGGAAGGCGCCGATGGAGGCGGGAACGACGGCGGCTCGGACCGGTATCACGCGGCCGCCGGCGAACGGTAACCAGGCGGGCAGTCGTTCCCCCCAGGGCTGGACGAGCCCCAGGGTGAGCAGCGCGAGGCACTCGGCAACCAGGGAGAGCGAGAGCACGTACGGCCGTTCGCCCGGCAGCCAGACGTGCCCGGCGTACCAGTCGGGCCAGCCGGCCACGAGCGCGATGCGCCACAGCCCCGATGGCAGGGCGCACAAGGGGATGGCGTGCGCGGCCCACTTGATGCGGCGCGACACGTCGAGGACGGTCTGGGGGTGGGTGGAGCTCATCGCGGTCTTCATCCTTTCGCCCGGTGGTTCCGGCACCGCCATGCTCGCCCCGCCCCGCGTGGCCCCGCGTCCCCCGGCGGTGTCGACCGTCTCCCCCACCCGGGGGAGACGCGGGTACGGCTGATGTGGTGGACGCAGGGGGCGCCGGCGTTGTTGCGACGCGCGCGCGGGGTTCGGTCGTCAGGATGTTCGGATGGGGATGGGGATGGGTGCGGTGGCGGAGTTGGTCGGGCAGGCGCGGGTTGCTGCCGTGTCGGAGGACTGGGACGGGTACGAGGCCCTGCTGTGGCGGGCCGGCGGCGACGGGCCGGGGGCGCTGGCGACCGGCCTGGGGCTGATCCGGTCGGGGGATCCGGTCGAGCGCGAGATGGGTTGCGATCTGCTCCGTAACGCGAGTGATCGGAACGAGGCGGTCCGAGCCGAGACGGCGGCCGCGCTCGTGGCCCTCGCGGAGCGGGAGACGGAGGGGAGGGTCCTCTTGGTGCTGGCTCGTGCGGTGGAGATGACGTACGACCCGCGCGTCCTCCCCGTGCTCGTTGTCCTCGCCGGGCATCCCGATGCCGAGGTCCGCCGGCAGGTGGCCTGTGCGTTCCCCGGGGTCCTTACGGGTTCACCGGACGGGCCGGACATCCATGCGCTCATCGCGCTGACCCGGGACCAGGACCCCGAGGTCCGCAACTGGGCGACGTTCACCCTGGGGTCCCAGGCCGAGGCCGACGGGCCCGCGATCCGTGACGCGCTCTGGGAGCGGACGATCGACGAGTACGCCGATGCCCGCGAGGAGGCGATCCACGGGTTGGCCCTGCGACGCGACCCCCGCGCCGTCCCGTTGCTGATGGAGTTGCTCGAGAATCCTGAGGGCGCGCACGTCCTCACGTTCCGGGCCGCGGAGGTCCTGGGCGCCCCCGAGCTGCTGCCCGCCCTGTTGGAGTACGAGGCCGATGGTGTCGGGGTCGCTGCCGCAGTGGCGGCGTGTGACCCGGGGCTACGGCGGGCCGCCCCGTAACGCGGGGACAGGCACGCTACGGGGTGGCGGGCGGTCCTGTCGCGCCGATTTTGACCGTGCCGGGGGCGTCATGTAGAGTCAAACGGTTGCCTGGAACTGGACAAGTTCGGCAGCCGGCCCCCAAAGAAGCAATTCAGAGTGGGCACCCTCGACTCCTCATCCAGGAATCTGAAGCCGGGAAATCCGGTGGAAAACTTCTGATAGAGTCGGACTCGCCGGAAAGGGAAACGCGAAAGCGAAGAACTGGAAAGCGAAACCCGCTGACTGGGAATCGGACACGAAAGAGTCTGATAGAGTCGGAGACACA
>NZ_JBHYVM010000074.1:0-2710 GCF_042750105.1 Streptomyces sp. NPDC059443
GACCGGCATCTACGACCTCAGGCCCCTCAACAAGGTCCTCAAGGCCGCCGGCAAGCCCGAAGTCTCCGACGCCGGCCTCGGCGCCAAGTAACCCCTTCAGTACCCGTCCCGAATCCCAGGAGGTGACGACCATGGCCACCATGCTTGCCAAGGCTGCCGAGGGCACCGTAGCGGAGCAGACGCACGCCGCTCGTATCGAGCACGTATCGAAGTCCTTCTCCGGCCCGGCCGGATCGCAGCTCGTCCTGGACGACATCAGCCTCGATGTCGCTCCCGGAGAGTTCGTCACCATCCTGGGCGCCTCGGGGTGTGGAAAGTCCACCCTGCTCAACCTGGTCGCGGGACTGGACAAGCCGTCCGCGGGATCGATCGAGACCCCCGGCGGCCGTCCGGCCCTGATGTTCCAGGAGCACGCCCTCTTCCCGTGGCTCACCGCGGGCAAGAACATCGAACTCGCCCTGCGCCTGCGCGGGGTGGCCAAGGCCGACCGCAAGCCGGAGGCCGAGCGGCTGCTGGAGCTGGTCCGGCTCGGCGGCGCGTACGGCAAGCGGGTCCACGAGCTGTCCGGCGGCATGCGCCAGCGCGTGGCCCTGGCCCGGGCGCTCGCCCAGGACAGCCAGCTCCTGCTGATGGACGAGCCGTTCGCGGCGCTGGACGCCATCACCCGCGACGTGCTGCACGGCGAGCTCACCCGCATCTGGGAGGAGACGAACCTCTCGGTCCTGTTCGTCACGCACAACGTCCGCGAGGCCGTACGGCTCGCGCAGCGTGTGGTCCTGCTGTCCTCGCGCCCCGGCCGGGTCGCGAAGGAGTGGACCGTGGGCATCCCGCAGCCGCGCCGCATCGAGGACGCGGACGTCGCGGAGCTGTCCCTTGAGATCACTGAACACCTGCGTGGGGAGATCCGCCGCCATGGCCAGCACTGACACCACCCCCGAGACCGCGGCCACGCCCGGCAGCAGCTCCAAGGCCGACGACCTCGCCGGCCTGGAGGCGGGCCTCGACGCCCTCGACGCGGTCCAGACCCACCGCACCCCGGTGCGCGAGGTCCTCGTCAAGAAGGTCCTGCCGCCGGTCATCGCCGTCACCCTGGTGCTCGTCGTCTGGCAGCTCCTCATCGCGACGAAGATCACCCCCGAGACGAAGCTGCCCGCCCCGTCCGCGGTCTGGGACAGCCTGACCGAGATGTGGCTCAAGGGCACCCTGCTGGACGTCGTCTGGACCAGCGTCTCGCGCGGTCTGCTCGGCTTCCTGCTGGCCCTGGCCATCGGCACCCCGCTCGGCCTGCTGGTCGCCCGGGTGAAGGTGGTCCGCGCCGCGATCGGCCCGATCCTCCAGGGACTCCAGTCCCTGCCCTCGGTCGCCTGGGTGCCTCCGGCGGTGCTCTGGTTCGGACTCGACGACGCGATGATGTACACCGTCATCCTGCTCGGCGCGGTCCCGTCCATCGCCAACGGGCTCGTCTCCGGCATCGACCAGATCCCGCCGCTGTTCCTGCGGGCCGGCCGCACCCTGGGCGCCACCGGCCTGAGCGGTGCCCGGCACGTGATCATGCCGGCCGCGCTGCCCGGATACCTGGCCGGCCTCAAGCAGGGCTGGGCCTTCTCCTGGCGCTCCCTGATGGCCGCCGAGATCATCGCCGGCTCGCCCGACCTGGGCCTCGGCCTCGGCCAGCTCCTCGAAAACGGCCGTAACAACATCGACCTGCCCGGCGTGTTCCTCGCGATCATCCTGATCCTGGTCGTCGGCATCGCCATCGACCTGCTGATCTTCAGCCCGGTCGAGCGGTGGGTGCTGCGCACCCGCGGCCTGCTGGTCAAGAGCTGATCACGTGTACGCGCACCACCCGCACCCGACGCATTCCCCCGCCCTGCTGGTCATAGCCCACGGCAGCCGCGACCCGCGGCACGCGGCGACCGTGCACGCCCTCACCCGGCGGGTACGGGCGCTGCGGCCGGGGCTGCGCGTGGAAACGGCCTTCCTGGACTTCGACACCCCGACCGTCGACCAGGTGGTGGCCTCCCTCTACCTGTCGGGCGTACGGGAGATCGTGGCCCTGCCGCTGCTCCTGACGCGGGCGTTCCACGCGAAGTCCGACATCCCGGCGGTGCTCGCGGGAGCCGGATCCCATCTGCCGGACCTCTCCATCCGCATCGCGGACGTACTCGGCCCTTCCCCGCTGCTGCTCGCGAACCTGGAGCGGCGCCTGTGGGAAGCCGGCCTCAGCCCGGCGGACCGCGCCACCACCGGTGTGGTGCTCGCGTCCGCCGGCTCCTCGGACCCGGAGGCGATCGCAGTGATCGCTGAAATCGCGCGGGAGTGGCGGCACACCGGTTGGTGCGCCGTGCGGCCTGCGTTCGCCTCCGCTGTTCTCCCCCGGACGGAGGACGCCGTACGGGCGCTGCGCGCGGAGGGCGTCCGCCGGATCGCGGTGGCCCCGTACGTGATCGCCCCCGGCCGGCTCCCGGACCGCATCGCGGCGGGCGCCGAAGCCGCGGGCGCCGATGTCCTGGCCGACGTCCTGGGCCCGTCCCCGGAGCTGGCCCGCCTGCTGCTCACCAGGTACGACGCGGCGACCCCGTCCCGGATCCCGGCCTTGACAGCCTGACCCACCGCTGCGCGGGGCCGTCCCCTACCCGCCCTTCCACCGTTCCCCGGGCTCTGCCCGGACCCGGTCCTCAAACGCCGGACGGGCTGGAAAGATCCAGCC
>NZ_JBHYVM010000075.1:0-2581 GCF_042750105.1 Streptomyces sp. NPDC059443
GTCTTCGACCTGCGCCCGGCCGCGATCATCCGCGACCTCGACCTGCTGCGCCCGATCTACGCCCAGACCGCCGCGTACGGCCACTTCGGCCGCGAGCTGCCGGACTTCACCTGGGAGCGCACCGACCGCGTCGACGCCCTGCGCACCGCCGCCGGTCTGTAAGCAGCACCGCCTGAAGCCGTACGGCCCCGGACCCTCGGTCCGGGGCCGTACGGCGTCGGGGGGCGGGTGTCCCGGCCTGATCCCGGGAGAGCCACCCCGCCGACCCCGTCGTTGTCGGTGCCGTTTGGTAAGAATGCTGGTGTGAGCAGCGCGAATGATTCCCCGCCGGAGCAGCTGGCGCTGATCCGGGAGATGGTTGCGGAGGCCAAGGCCAAAGCACCCAAGGCGAAGCCGCGCACCTGGCGCGGAGCCGCCGTCGCGGAGGAACTTCCCGTTGCCCGCGTCCTGGTCAACAAGGGCGTGCTCCACCTCGACCGGCTCTTCGACTACGCGGTCCCCGCCGAACTGTCCGAGGCCGCCCAGCCCGGAGTCCGTGTTCGCGTGCGCTTCGGCGCCGGGGGTCACCGAGTCCACGGCGGCCGTCGCGAAGGCGGCTCGCTCATCGACGGGTTCATCGTCGAGCGGCGCGCCGAATCCGACTACAACGGCGCGCTCGCCGCCCTCGCCCAGGTCGTCTCCCCCGAGGTCGTCCTCGGCCCCCGCATGCTCGCGCTCGCCCGCGCCGTCGCCGACCGGTACGCCGGCAGCCTCGCCGACGTGCTCCAGCTCGCGCTGCCCGCACGCAGCGCCAAGGCCGAAGCCACGCCGTCCCCCGAGCCGCTGCCCCCGCCCGCCGTACCCGAACCCGCCGGCTGGGAGCGGTACGGGGCCGGCCCCGGCTTCCTGCGGGCCCTGGCCGCGGGCGCCGCCCCCCGCGCCGTGTGGACCGCCCTGCCCGGCCCCGGCTGGGCGGACGAGCTGGCCCGCGCCATGGCCGCGACCCTCGCCTCCGGCCGCGGCGCCCTCGCCGTGGTCCCCGACGGGCGCACCGCCGCCCGGGTCGACGCCGCCCTGACCGCCCTCCTCGGCGAAGGACGGCACGCGCTGCTGACCGCCGAGTCGGGGCCGGAGAAGCGCTACCGCCAGTGGCTCGCCGTCAGCCGGGGCTCGGTGCGGGCCGTCGTCGGCACCCGGGCCGCCATGTTCGCGCCCGTGCGCGACCTCGGACTCGTCGCCGTCTGGGACGACGGGGACTCCAGCCACAGCGACGACCACGCCCCCTTCCCGCACGTCCGCGAGGTACTGGAGCTGCGCGCGGTCACCGACGGCTGCGCCTTCCTCGTGGGCAGCACCAGCTGCACGGTGGAGGCGGCCCAGCTCGTCGAGTCCGGCTGGGCCCGGCCGCTGGTGGCCGACCGCGAGACCGTACGGGCGTACGCGCCCCGGATCCGGACCGTCGGGGACGAACTGCTGGCCCGGGACGGGGCGGCGCGGGCCGCGCGGCTGCCGAGCCTGGCGTGGGAGACCGTACGGGAGGGCCTGAAGACGGGCCCCGTGCTGGTCCAGGTGCCCCGGCGCGGCTATGTGCCCCGGCTGGCCTGCGAGCGGTGCCGGACCCCGGCCCGCTGTTCGGTGTGCGCGGGGCCGCTGGAGGCCCCCGACGAGCGGGACCTGCACTGCGGCTGGTGCGGGCGGCAGGAGACCTCCTGGCACTGCGAGGAGTGCGGGTCGTTCCGGCTGCGGGCCCAGGTGGTCGGCGCCCGGCGCACCGCCGAGGAGCTGGGGCGGGCCTTCCCGGCCGTGTCCGTACGCACCTCCGGGCGCGACCACGTCCTCGACGAGGTCCCGGACCGGCCCGCGCTGGTGGTGTGCACGCCCGGGGCCGAACCGGTCGCGGCGGGCGCCGGGTACGCGGCGGCGCTGCTGCTGGACGGCTGGGCCATGCTCACCCGGCCCGACCTGCGGGCGAGCGAGGACGCGCTGCGGCGCTGGATCGCGGCGGCCTCGCTGGTACGGGCGGACGGGCAGGTCGTGGTGGTCGCCGAGCCGACGCTTCGGCCGGTCCAGGCGCTCGTGCGGTGGGATCCCGCCGGGCACGCGGTACGGGAGCTCGCGGAGCGGGCCCAGCTGGGCTTCCCGCCGGTCTCCCGAATGGCGGCGGTGGCCGGGGGGAGCGCGGAGGCCGTCGAAGCCTTCCTGACGGGGGCGGCGCTGCCGCCGGACGCGGAGGTTCTGGGGCCGGTGCCGGTGCCCGGTCGGCGGGGGGAGGCGTCGCCGGGGGAGAGGGCGCTGGTCCGGGTTCCGCCGGGCAGCGGTGCCGCCCTGGCGGCGGCCCTGAAATCGGCCCAGGCGGCCCGGCTGACCCGGGGCGCCCCGGCGTCGGAGGCGGTCCGCATCCGGATCGACCCCCTGGACATCGGCTAGGCCTAACCGGCCGGGTGGGGCTGGGTTCGTCGGACCGGGCTGCGCCGGGCCTGGCGGGTGGGCCCTGCGGGGCAAGTCCCCTACCCGCCCTTCCACCGTTCCCCGGGCTCTGCCCGGACCCGGTCCTCAAACGCCGGACGGGCTGAATTTGCGGCGCAGCCGCAAATCTCAGCCT
>NZ_JBHYVM010000076.1:0-1832 GCF_042750105.1 Streptomyces sp. NPDC059443
ATCAGGACGTCGGTGGCACGGTTGATGCCGTCGATCAGGGAGTGGCGGCAGCCGTACTTGTTGTCGAACTTCGACTTCGTCACGGCGTCGTTCACATTGATCGCCGGGAACAGGAGCGCGCCCGCCTGGTGCATCTCGTAGAGGCGGTGGACGCCCGTGGTGGTCTCCTCGGTGACCCCGCGGATCTCGGCGGCGAGCGCCGACCAGTCGATGGAGGTCTTCCCCAACAGACCCAGGACCAGGGCCATTTCCTCGTTGTCGGCGGTCGAGGGGTCCGGGACCGCGCCCGCCTTCTGGTACTCGACGCCCTTGTGGACCAGGAGGGTGGCGTCACCGCCGTCGTCGAGGATCATGTTCGGGCCCGCGTGTCCCGGCCAGGTCAGCGCCTGCTCCGTGCACCACCAGTACTCCTCCAGCGTCTCGCCCTTCCAGGCGAACACCGGGATGCCCGCCGCCGCGATCGCCGCCGCCGCGTGGTCCTGGGTCGAGTAGATGTTGCACGACACCCAGCGGACCTCCGCGCCCAGCGCCACCAGCGTCTCGATCAGCACGGCCGTCTGCACGGTCATGTGCAGCGAACCCGTGATCCGCGCACCCGCCAGGGGCCGGGTCTTCGCGTACTCGGCGCGGATCGACATCAGACCGGGCATCTCGTGCTCGGCCAGGGTGATCTCCTTGCGGCCGAAGTCCGCGAGCGAAAGATCTGCGACCTTGAAGTCCATTGGTTCTACTCCGTGTTGGTGGTGGCTGAGTTCTGGCTGATGTTCAGGTTCTGATGGATCTCTAGAGTCGCGGTGGATTTGTTGAGGGTGATGTAGTGCAGGCCCGGGGCGCCTTCGGCGAGCAGTCGCTCCGCCATCGCCGTTGCGTACTCGACACCGATCCGGTGTCCGTCGGCCGGGTTGTCCTTGGCCGCTTCGAGTTTCTGTCCGAGCGTGTGGGGGAAACGGGCGTCGCTGAGCTCGGCGAAGCGCCGGATCTGGCGGAAATCGGTCGCCGGCATGATCTCGGGGATGACCGGTGTCAGGCAGCCGATGGCGGCGAGGCGGTCGCGGAGGCGGAAGTAGTCGTCGGCGTGGAAGAACATCTGGGTGATGGCGTAGTCGGCGCCGGCCCGGCACTTGGCGGCGAAGTGGTGGATGTCCTCGGTCCAGGAGGGGGAGCGGGGGTGTCGTTCGGGGAAGGCGGCGACGCCGACGGTGAAGTCTCCGAGCTGGCGTATGAGCTGTACGAGCTCGTGGGCGTGGTGGAGGCCTTCGGGGTGCGGGGTCCAGGTTCCTTTGGGGTCGCCGGGCGGGTCGCCGCGCAGGGCGAGGACGTCGCGGATTCCGGCGTCGGCGTACTGGCCGATGATGTGGCGCAGCTCGGCCACAGAGTGTCCGACGGCGGTGAGGTGGGCCACGGGGCGCAGGGTGGTCTCGGCGGCGATGCGTTTGGTGACCTCGATGGTGCGGTCGCGGGAGGAGCCGCCGGCACCGTAGGTCACGGACACGAAGGACGGGGCGAGGGCCTCGATGCGGCGGATGGCCGCCCAGAGCGTCCGCTCGCCCGCGTCGGTCTTCGGCGGGAAGAACTCGAACGAGAAGGTCAGGCGGCCCAGGGCCAGCAGCTCACGGACACCGAGGCTGGCGGGGGCGGACGTGCGAGGGCGTTCGGTGGTGACGGCCAGAGCAGCCGGCATGTCGGACTCCTTTCCGGCTCATTGGGGCTCAGCGTGCGTTGAAGTACTTGGCTTCGGGGTGGTGGATGACGATGGCGTCGGTGGACTGCTCGGGGTGGAGCTGGAACTCCTCGGAGAGGTGGACGCCGATCCGTTCGGGCTGGAGGAGGTC
>NZ_JBHYVM010000078.1:0-1079 GCF_042750105.1 Streptomyces sp. NPDC059443
TGGACCTGGGCGGGGTCCTCGCCGGCGAAGCCGAGCTCGGCGCGCACGCGTGCGTGCCAGTACTCGGCCATGGCCTCGGCGAGCTGCACGGACAGGCCGTGGAGCTCCAGGTAGTCGCGGTAGGAGTCGGACTCGAAGAGCTTGGCCGTGGCCTCGCCGATCTTCGAGCCGACGGTGACCACCTGAAGCCCGACGACATCGGTCTCGCCGGACTCCTCGGGGCGGAAGAAGTCCGCGAGGCACAGGCGGCGGCCGCGACGCTGGCGGGGGAAGGTGAACCGGGTCCGTTCCGATCCGTTCTCGTCGAGGAGGATCAGGTCGTCGCCCTTGGAGACGCACGGGAAGTAGCCGTAGACCACGGCCGCTTCGAGGAGGTTCTCCGTGTGCAGCTTGTCGAGCAGTCCGCGCAGACGCGGGCGCCCCTCGGTCTCGACCAACTCTTCGTAGGTGGGACCGCCACGGGCCTGCTTGAGGCCCCACTGGCCCTTGAACAGGGCGCCTTCGTCGAGCCAGGAGGCGTAGTCCTTGAGCGGGATGCCCTTGACGACACGGGTACCCCAGAAAGGCGGAGCGGGGATCGGGTTGGTCAGGGACACATCGGAACGGACGGGCCCCTCCGGCTCCTCCTCCACCTCGGTCACGACCGTCGGCCGGGCCGCGACACGGCGCTGTTTCAGCGGTGGGAGTTCGACGCCCGGGACCCCGCGTTTCACACCCATCAGGGCGTCCATGAGGCGCAGGCCTTCGAAGGCGTCGCGGGCGTAGCGGACTTCGCCCTCGTAGATCTCGTGGAGGTCCTGCTCGACGTAGGCACGGGTCAGGGCGGCGCCGCCGAGGATCACCGGGTAGTCGGCTGCCAGCTTGCGCTGGTTGAGCTCCTCCAGGTTCTCCTTCATGATCACCGTCGACTTCACCAGCAGGCCCGACATGCCGATGACGTCGGCCTTGTGCTCCTGCGCCGCTTCCAGGATCGCGGAGACCGGCTGCTTGATGCCGATGTTGACGACGTTGTAGCCGTTGTTCGTCAGGATGATGTCGACGAGGTTCTTCCCGATGTCATGGACATCCCCGCGGACCGT